>JASFUW010000067.1:0-15599 GCA_050050135.1 Phycisphaerae bacterium | reverse complement strand
CGTCACGGTCCCGATCAAACGGGCGCGACGCACCATGCGGATCGTCGTTCCGCGTGCTGAGCGCCTTCATCGAGGCGAACGCCGCAATGGAAAGCGGCGTCAGGGCCGCCTCCGAGCCGCCGGCAAAAACAATGTCGGCCTCGCCCCGCCTGATTTCCGTGAGTGCCTCCCCCATGGCATGTGTCGCCGATGCACACGCGCTCGCGATCGCAATGCTGTTCCCCTTCGCACCGTACGCAATCGAGATGTTCCCGCTCGCCGCGTTGACCATCAGCTTCGGAATCGTAAACGCGGACACCTTCCCCGGGCCCTTGGCCCGCAGCCGGTCGAGTTGCTCTTCCAGTTCGTTCAGACCGCCGATCCCCGTACCGAAGATGACGGACATACGCTTCGGGTCTTCCTTCGCAGGATCGAGCTGCGAGGCGCGAACCGCCTCGTCGCACGCGATCATCGCGAACTGGGCGTACCGATCCAGCCGCTTGACCAGCTTCCGGTCGAGATGTTCCGTCGGGTCCAGCGGCGGAATCTGACCGCCGATCCGCACATCGAACCCCGTTGTGTCGAACAGCGAAATCTCGGACAGCCCGCACCGACCCGCCACGAGGTTGTCCCATAGACGGTCCACGGAAACGCCGAACGGCGTAACCGCCCCCATTCCGCTGACCACGACCCTACGATCTGCCATCATCACCGACGCGCCGATCTCTACTTGTTGTCAAGATGTTTCTGGATGTACTCGATGGCTTCCCCGACCGTCTTGAGCTTCTCAGCCTCTTCGTCGGGTATCGTCAGGTCGAACTCGTCCTCCAGCTCCATCACCAACTCGACCGTGTCGAGCGAGTCTGCATTCAAGTCGTTGACGAACGAGGTGTTGCGGCTGATCTCGCTCTTGTCAACGCTCATCTGATCGCTGACCACCTGAATGACTTTCTCTTCGATTTCTACCGCCTTTGGCACCACTTGGTCCTCCAGATACGACCTCAAACGCGCACCATCTGTCGTTGTGGATGCTCGGGAATACTAGTCGGGACCACGCCCGCAGGCAACCGATCTCCACCCACGCCGCCTGACTCTCCAACCCTCCGGGAACAACCTCGACTAAGGCGAACACTGCGTCACAACCGACCGCCGGACCGTTCACAGCCCGTCGGATCGCTACATGTGCATCCCTCCGTCCACCACCAGAACCTGCCCGGTGATGTAAGCCGCCGCATCAGACGCCAGAAACGCCACCGCCTCCGCCACCTCGGAAACCTCCCCGAACCGGCCCAGCGGAATCCAGCCCTTCGCCGCCTTCGTCACATCCTCGGGTAGACCGGACGTCATGTCCGTCTCGATGAAGCCCGGCGCCACCACGTTGCACGTGATCTTTCGTTTGCCCAGCTCCTTCGCCAGGCTCTTCGTCATCCCGATCAACCCCGCTTTGCTGGCCGAATAGTTCACCTGCCCCGCGTTACCCATCACCCCCGAAACACTGCCGATATTGATGATCCGACCATACCGCTTCCGAACCATGTGCCGACTCACCGCACGCGCGAGCCAGAACGCAGCCCGCAGATTCGTCGTCAACACCTCATCGAACTGCTCGTCGTCCATCGCCATCGCCAGCCCGTCTCGCGTGATCCCCGCGTTGTTGACCAGGATGTCGATTCGTCCATGCTTCTCAGCCGCCGCTTCGACCAGCGCGTCCACCGCTCCCCGATCCGTCACGTCCAGGCTACGAGGGTCAATAGAGCCCGGCAGCTCTCTTTGAGTTACTTCGTCCGCTAGGGTCTTCAGCGCCGACTCGTCCCGGGCACACGCAACGACCGTCGCCCCACGCCCCGCCAGTGCCAGGCAGATGCCGCGCCCGATTCCGCGACTCCCCCCTGTCACTAAGGCCACTTTGCCGTCCATGACGATTCCTCCACGTTCGCGGTCATCCGCAAAGCGCCGCGACAGCCTCCTCGACGCCTGCGATGGTGCTCACATTCACGGCCTTCACCTTGCGATCGATCTTGCGCATCAGACCCGTAAGAACGCGACCCGGACCGAACTCGAAGAAACGCTCCGCGCCGCCCGCAATCATCCGTTCGATCCCGCGTTGCCACCGCACCGGTTCCATAAGCTGCCGCCGCAGCCAATCACGCGTTGCCTGCCCGCCCGGGTGTGCCTCCGCATTGACGTTCGCGATCACGGGAATCACAGGCGCGGAAAACTCGATCTCGCCCAGCACCCTGTGAAGTCCCTCCGCCGCCGGCTCCATCAGCGGCGAATGAAACGCCCCCGCAACCGGCAGCGACACGGCACGACACCCGACCGCCGACGCCTGTTCCACCGCTCGCGCACACGCGTCAAGATTGCCCGACAACACGATCTGTCCCGGACAATTGAAATTCGCCTCAACCAACACCCCGTCGCCCCGCGCACGCTCGCACAAGGCAGTCGCTTTTTCTTCGTCGGCCCCGATCAGCGAAACCATCCCGCTCTCCGACGCTTGCTGCATCAGCTCCCCGCGACGCCGCACCAGGCGAAGCGCATCGTCAAACCCCACCGCCCCTGCTACGTGAAGCGCCGTGTACTCCCCGAGGCTCAATCCACCGGTCCACTTGAACGAATCGATCCGCCCGCCCTTCTCGACAAACGCCTCCCAGATCGCCACCGACGTCACGAAGATCGCCGGCTGCTGGATGTCCGTCTTTTCAAGTTGCTCCGCCGGACCTTCAAAGCAGATTCGCCCGATGTCGAATCCGAGTTGCTCGTTCGCCCGATCGAAGACCGCCCGGCCCCGGGTGCTCGCAGCGGCCACATCCTTGCCCATACCGATAACCTGGGATCCCTGCCCGGGAAAAATGATGGCTGCTGCGCCCATGTAGCCCTTCCGTCTCTACCTTGTTCGTCCGTGTCGCGTCGGGCCCGGCCGCTAAAGCCTGATCACCGCCGTGCTCCACGTCAGCCCCGCGCCGATCCCGACCATCAATACCAGGTCGCCTCGCTGCAGGGTCCCGTCGCGGAGACCCTCGTCGAGGCTCATGATCACGGACGCAGCCGATGTATTACCGAACCGGTCGATGTTGATCGCGACCTTCTCAGGCGGCAAACCAAGCCGCTCGCGCGCAGACTCGATGATCCGCAGGTTCGACTGATGCGGGATGACCAGCTTCAGATCATCCGGTTTCAAACCCGTCACCGTCAGCGCGTTGTCGATCAGCTCCTGCAGCTTCGTGACCGCGAACTTGTACACCTCGCGCCCCTTCATGTGCATGAAGTGCAATCGTTCGTCCACCGTCATTTGCGATGTCGGAAGCTTCGACCCCCCCCCGGGTACCCAGATGAGCTTCGCCCGGCTACCGTCAGAACCCATATCACAGTAGAGGATCGACTGCTCGCCGCCGGTCGAGCGGCCGAGCACCGCAGCCCCTGCCGCGTCCCCGAACAACACCACGGTCGCGCGGTCTTCCGGGTCCACAAACCGGGTGAGCGTTTCGGCCCCGATCACCAGGGCATACTCACCCGCCCCGGCGGCCAACATGCTTCCCCCCACGCAAAGCCCGTACAGAAAACCCGCGCACGCCGCGTTAACGTCGAACGCCGGAACGCCCTCGGCGCCCAACGCATGTTGGATGAAGGCAGCGGTCGCCGGGAATTGGTAATCGCCCGTGGCGGTCGCGCACACGATCAGCCCGAGGTCCGTAGGCGCGATGCCCGCCATTTCGATCGCCCGCCTTGCGGCCTCGGTGGACATGCTCGACGTCGATTCCTCCGGCGCACACCGACGACGCTCCAGAATGCCGCTGCGAGTCCGTATCCACTCGTCACTCGTGTCCAGCCGCTCCGCGAAGTACTTGTTGTCAAGCACCTCCTTGGGGACGTACATCCCGGTCCCACAAAAGCGAATCGGCAAGTCTCTCATCACTGCCATGGTGTTCGACCTTCAGACCGTGTCTCAATATCAGACGGACGCCGAGCGTGGTGTGCTTACGAGTGCCCGTGCCCTTCCGCGCCACGCCCGCCGTACCGAACGGCCCGACCGCGAAAGGGACCAGTCCGGAAACCAGCGGTAGCGCGTCAGTCGGACGCTACCCTTCAGATTCGGGCCTGGGCAGCGTGGTCTTCGCGCTGATATACCCGCAGCTCTCGCACGCCGCATGCGGCAACTTTGACTTCCCGCATTTCGGACACGGGCTCAGCGTCACCTTGCCCAATCCGTGATGGGCCCGTCGCGTTCGCGTTCGGCACTTCGACTTCTTCTTTACCGGAAGCATATTGGCTCCGTTCTTCGCATCTCTTGAAGCGCAGCCCGCTCAGACTGCGTCGGTCGCCCGCGCGGGACTACGCACGACCCCGCTCGCCCCTGCGCGACTACGCACGACCCCGTCGCCAGCGGTAGACTCCACACAACCCCCTCCCTTCCAGGGAGGGGCCGGGGAAGGGTCAAACCGTTCGCCGCCCACCGTCGTCCGAAACCCTATCAGCAACCCGGGCCACGTTCCCGCGCGCCCACCTTACCGCGCTTACGACCTACCTGAGCACAGGTTGGGCTTCCTGACTCCACACGACCCGCGCCGAAACCAACACGGAACCCGGCCCGAAACGAGCGGTCAGCCCACCTTACAAGAGGCCGCGCACAGGTTGCGCAAAACCGGACAACCAGCGTATGGCCTTCCTGCTCCGATGTCAAACGATCCTACGGACACGCAGGCCCGCCCAACGGGTACGGCAACCCGCGGAACCCGTCCACGCAGGCCGCGATGTCGTTAAAGTCGATCACGTCGTCCGCGTATGCCGGGTAGATATCACACCACGCCCTCGGCGGCGCCGTCGGCAGGTTCTTGAAGCAATCCACCAGAGCCGAGATGTCGATGAAATCCGCCACGCCGTCCGCCGGTGTCCACGCCGGCTCGACATATTCACCGGCAATGTCGCCCCACGCGCTCGTGAAGGTTCCCACCGGCGCCGACAGACGCGGGTTACCATACGTCCCGAAGTCGGCACGCACCTCGAACGCCGTCTCCGGCACGATGTCATGATCGAATACGAACACCGTCTCCCACGCCTCGCCCGACTGGAAGACCGCCGCATCCACCAGGCTGCCGTCCGCGTTCACATATCTTGCCGGCACGCACGGATGCCCGGGCAGCGACACTTGCAGCGCCACGCTCGCCGCCGAACCCGGGGGTTGCGGAGTAATCCCCAGGTACCGCCCCCCCGCGGAGCTGACTGCCGGCGCATCGCACCCCGCCGTCGACAACAACGCCGGACCGCTCGTGAGTGATCCCATGCCGTTGGTGACCGTGACGTCGTAGCTTCCCGCGTCGCCCGCCTCGACCGGGTCGATAATCAGCGTGCTGCCGACCGCCCCCGGTATGTCGATTCCGTCCTTCCGCCACTGGATGGTCAGCGGAGACGCGCCCCCCGCGATCACGGAAAGCTGCCCGATCCCGCCCAGACACGCGGTGGTGTCGGCCGGGTCCTCATAGATCGTAGGCGGTCCAGCCGCGATATCGCACCAATGGCTCGACAGATACGGCAGCATTCGTTCGTCAAGTATCCGTTCGTGAAAATGCAGCACGATGTTCGACATCCCCCCCGCGCAAAGGTGGCAGTAGCTCATGATCGTACCGTTCGGCGTCACCGAGCAGTCACCGTACGCGCAACCGTCGATCTGTGGGTTCATATTGTGCGTATGCGGCGCATTGAAGTTGTGACCCGTCTCGTGCGAAAACACCATAATGTCCCAGTTCTGTCCGTGGTTGTCCTCCAGCGGATAGGGGAAAAAACCGTCGATGTTCGCCGATACCGCGTACCCTATGTTCGTCGAGCAGATCACGCCGACCCACGCGATCCCACCGCCGAGCCCGCGACCCGAAAGCATGTGGGCTAAATCTCGCTGCACGCTGCCCATGTTGTCTCGCCAATACGAACGGAACTGATTTAGCTGCGCGCTCGTGTCGCCTCCGTTCCACGGATCACTCGGGTTGTCCCACAAACGCAGGTAGCTGATCTGAAGCTCGGTCCCGACGTCGCGCATGTAGATCTCCGACGCCGCCCCGACCACCGTCGTCGCGTACGCCCCCGACGCATCCGTGTTCCCACCGAACAGCGACCCCGTAAACTCCCAGTCCGTCTCGATGGCCATGTCCACAATCCACAAAACGCCATCTGCGGGTGCGCTGCGCTCGGCGACATCGAACTCCACGCCGCCCCCTTCGTCCGGACCCAGACCCTGAGACAAGAGCCCGTCGACGCCGCATTCAAAGTCGTTCCACCGGATCCTCCCGGCGGGCAGCCTCGTCAGGTTGTAGACGACCGCGTTCCCCTCACTCCGATCCCGCCCGCTCGAGACGACGAACGTCTCACCGCCGACCCGGACGATCCCGTTCGTACCGTGCGGCGAAACCCCCAGCACCGCCAGCGAGTCCGACTGACCGGCCACTTGGCCCGAGAAAACCGCAACATCAGGCCGCCCGATCGGAATATCACCCGCCGGCGACCCGACCACCACCCGGGCATCCGGTGCGAAAACCTCGACCCGACGCAAATCGAGATCGAGATGTCGCTCGCCCCCCACGGCGAAATCCGTAATCAGAACCGTCTCGGCCTCCTTCAGCCGGGCGTAGCCCGTCGAATCAAGTGTCAAGCTCGTGACAACGTCGTCGTTCGACTGCGCCGCCACTCGAAGCGGCGAACTCAGCTCGACACGCCCCGGCGCCGGTCCATCCTCTGCGACCGACGCAACCGAACACACCCCGATGACCAACGCACTCAGCGTCGTCACTGCCCCCCGCACACTTCTCGAACGAATCCGCATAGTGAACTCCCGTCTTGACGGTGAACCTACCCCTGGTGCCGCGACCTCGACGCCGACGCCGCGCAGACCCGGCCCATCTTGGACTTCCTACAGTGTATCAGAAACGAACCGACCCGCTCAACCCGCGCTGATCAATCCGAGCCGCGCCCGTGAATAAGCGGACACAGGCTCACCGCTGCCGCAGTCCCGTGTCCCGCGAGTTTCGCAGCGACCCGAGCCGCATGCTTCCAGCCCGCGCCGAGGCCACGCAGCGTGACGCCCTCCACACACAGCGTCGCGCATCGCATCAAAGACGGCACCGCACCCGCTAGATCACGCCCGCCGAGTGGCAATGCTTCGCCAAGGTGCACCTCTCACAATCAGGCTTGCGGGCCGGACATATACGCCGACCATGCCAGATCAACGCATGCCCCAGGAACGTCCACTCCTTCCGCGGTATGATCTCGATCAGGTCCCGCTCGATCTTGACTGCATCTTTGCTGTTCTTGCTGGACCACGTTAGCCCCAGCCGGGTCGCCAATCGCCCGACGTGTGTGTCCACGACCACGCCTTCATTCTTCCCCAACCCACTGCCCAGCACCACGTTGGCGGTCTTCCGCGCGACACCCGGAAGCGTCACCAGGTCGTCCATGGTGTCCGGCACCTTCCCGCCGAACTCCTCGACGATCTTGCGGCACGCACCCCGAATGCTCTTGGTCTTCTGGCGAAAAAAACCGGTCGAGTGAATCAACGCCTCGATCTCATCCGGCCGCGCGTTCGCCAGTGCCTTCGGCGTCTTGAACCGCTTGAACAGAACCGGCGTCACCTTGTTCACCGTGTCGTCGGTCGACTGGGCTGACAGAATCGTGGCAATCAGAAGCTGGAACGGATCGCGATGTGAAAGTGCCGTCCCTGCCTCCGGATAGAGCTTCCGCAACCCTGCCAATATCTTCTTCGCGCGCTTCTTTTTCGCCTCCAGACTTTCCCTGGTCTTTACCGCCATCACCCTGACCGCTTCACCGACATCTCCATCCCGTTCCCCAACGGCACGTCCACCGACACGAAGTCCCTCCGCCCGCGAATCCACTCGACGAATCCCGCAAGCTCCTCCGCGTGTGTCCCCGTGTTATCGGTCAGCACCACCGCACGATCCGTCAACCGTTCCGCGATCAACTCAACATACCGCTTGCAGTTCTCCTTGTCAGCATCGTTGAGCACATAGTCGAACGGACCGTCCAGTTCTTTTAAAACGCGCTCGGCCGGACCGGTCCGGAACTCGACCGCATCAGCGAGCCCCCCCGCCCTGATCCTCTCGCGAGCCGCTTCCGTCTTCCGCGGCGCCACGTCGATCGACACGAGTCTGCCGCCATTCTCCGCGAGCGCGGACGCACTCCAAAGTGCGCTGTAACCATAGCTGGTTCCAATCTCCAAACCACGCGTCGCACCCGTCCCCAGGATCAGCGCACGGATAAACCCCGCCGCTTCCCGCGGAAGCGCCAGCGCGTCCTCGACCGTCCCCATGAACCGTTCGAGATCACCGATCGCTCGTTCTGTCTCCGACTTCATGTAGACTCCTCAATCCGGAGCGCCGTCCCCGTAGTTGGTCTGGACGGCAAGGGCTACTCGACCGAAAGTGTCGGCGCCGCCGGCCGCAGCCGCGCCCGCAGGTTGACTTGGTCCGCCACCGCACCGACCACCTGGTCGATCGCCTCGATCACGTGATTGTCCGACTTCGCGAACACCTTGTCCGGCGTGCCCCGGTCACCGTATTCCCGAATGCTCGCGTTCAGCGGAATCTCACCGAGGAACGGGACGTTCAGCTCCCGGGCAGCCACCCGCGCTCCACCGTGGTCGAACAGCTCGTCCCGGTGACCGCACTTCGGGCAAAGGTAGTAGCTCATATTCTCGATGATCCCCAGGCTCGGCACGTTGAGCTGCTCGTACATCTTTACCGCCCGCCGCGCGTCCATCAGCGCAATGTCCTGCGGCGTGCAAATCACCACCGCGCCCGTCACCGGAATCGACTGCGCCAGACTCAGCGGCACGTCCCCCGTCCCCGGCGGCAGATCCACGATCAGATAATCAAGCTCGCCCCATTCCACCTGCTCCAGAAACTGCTTCACCACCCCATGCGCCATGGGCCCTCGCCAGATCACCGGCCGATCCCGATCGATCAGAAACCCGACGCTCATAACAGGCACGCCGCCCGCGTCCGGCGGGACCATCGCATTCGCCTTCACCTCCGGCCGCGCCCCTTCGACACCCGTCATCGTGGGAATGCTCGGACCGTATACATCAGCGTCCATCAACCCGACGGAAGCGCCCTTCCGGCGAAGCCCGTACGCCAGCAGAACCGCAGCCGTGCTCTTTCCCACACCCCCCTTTCCTGCACCGACCGCCACCACGTTCTTCACGTTGGGCAGTGGCGTCGACGGCTGGGCCGTGGGCTGTCCCGAACCCTGAGCCTGTGCAGTCCACTCCACCTCCACACCTTCCACGCCCGTGACCCGCTTGAGCGCAGCCTCGACATCCCCCCCAATCTTGTCCTTTAGCGGGCACGCCGGCGTAGTAAGCTCGATCTGTACCCGAACGGTCCCCCCGTCAATCGCGATTCCCTTCACCATGTTCAGGGTCACCAGGTCCTTGTGCAGCTCCGGGTCCTGCACCGTGCCAAGGGCCCGTACTACTTCTTGCTCATTGATCGATGCCATGGTGGTCGTTCCTTGTTCGTTTGCTGTTCGTCGCGCCGCGGTCAACCGCCCGCCGCCGTTTGATCACCCGCCGAATATAGCACTAAATCAGTACCATATCCACCGACGCACCGCCCTACCTACCGTGGGCGTCATCCTCCGGTCCGCCCCGAACCGGTCCAGCTCGTTCCGCCGATACACGCCATGGTCCCAGGCGACGTGCAAAACGAAACTACCCGCTTCCATCCTGTCGCGGGTAAGATCATACGTGTCGTTCGTTCGCTCCGTTTCACGCGGGAATCTGAAAAATCGCCAGCCATACAGACCAGTTCGAGGACCGGACCAACCACGCCTCAGCCGAAGACCGCCGCCTCACCTGGCGCCTGATCGGCCTCTGGGCCGTGGTCTTTGCCCTCGGCCTCGCCGCCGTCGGAATGATCTACGCCGTCCAGCAGGTCCGTATGCTGACGGTCCGCCTCGAGGCCCAGGCCCAGGCCCAGGTCGCCTCCGCTGCCGAACGCATCCGACGACAGTTCGCACAGGAACACAGCGCCGGCATCCAAGCCGCGTTGCGTTGCGCCGACCACAGCGCCGGTGCACCATGCTACGCCGAGAGCCTGACACCCTCTTGGTTCAACGCCGCGTACCGCTGGACCGGCCATGAGCTTGCCCCGTTGCTCCAACCGAAAAACGCGATCCCCTCCCTCGAACCGCGCATAACGGCTCTGCTCTCTGCCCGCCCCGTCGGATCGCCCCAGGCACAGCAGACTTGGCAACGCGGCGAAATCTACCAGGATGCCGCCGCCGAACCGCCCATCGCCCTCTCACTCGCCGAGACCTCGGACCTGACCGGATCACCCGTTCTCGTTGTCACGAACGTCGACCTCGCCAAGCTACGCTCCGACCTGGTGGAGCCCCTTCTTTCCCCTGACATGGGCCTCGAAATGGGGCAAGCCGATGGTCATCCTTCCCGCTGGTCACAGCCGCTGTTCGGCGTTCTGCATTCATGGGTGCTACGCCCCACATCGGAGTCGATCCGCGAACAACGTCGAATTATGTTCGGACAAACCGTCGTCTATCTGGCTCTGACGTTGCTCGCAGTCGGCACGTTGCTCGCCGCGATGTGGGTGCTTATGCGCGTCTTGCGGCGTGAGATCGCTTTGGCCGAGATGAAGGCAAATTTCGTGGCCGACGTCTCGCACGAGCTAAAAACCCCGCTCGCCCTGATCCGCATGTTCGGCGAGACGCTACAATCCGGACGCGTCAAGGACGACGCCAAACGCAACGAGTACTACGAGATCATCACCCGTGAGAGCACCCGGCTGACCAACCTGATCGACAACATCCTGGACTTCGCGAAGATCAACGCCGGCCAGAAGACCTACGCCTTCGAGCCGACCGACGTCGCCGCCGTCGTCCGGCAGACCTTCGAATCCTACCGGCCCCAGCTCGAGCACAACGGCTTCGAGCCGCGGTTGACCGTGCAGGGCTCGCTCCCCGAGGTCGACGCCGACCCCGACGCCATCGCCCAGGCCCTCATCAACCTGCTACAAAACGCCATGAAGTATTCCGGCGATGAGCGATATGTCGCCGTCGACGTATCCGGCGACGTCCGCCGCGACCGCCGCGGAGTCCTCGTATCCGTTCACGATCGAGGCATCGGGATTCGCCCCGAGGACCGCAGGCACGTCTTGGAGGGCTTCTTCCGGGCCCGCGACGGCCGCGTCGCCAAACAGGGAGGTGCCGGGCTCGGCCTCGCCCTCGTCAAGCACATCGTCGACGCACACGGTGGCACCCTCGACGTCGAATCGCGACTGGTCAAGGGCAGTACTTTTCGCATATTCTTACCCGCGGCCAAGCGCCGCCCTGACACGGGCGACGTCCCGGCCCCGGAGGGGGCAAAGCAAACGTGATCCGGGATGCCGCAGGTTCATGAACAAACCCAACGGAGGCTGATGACATGGCACGCATTTTGGTCGCCGAAGACGAGTCGGCTATGGCAATGGGGTTGCGCGATAACCTCCAGTTCGAAGGCTACGAGGTCATCGTCGCCGAGGACGGCGAAGCCGCTCTGCAAGCCGCCACGACCCAAAACCCCGACCTCATTCTCTTGGACATCATGATGCCCAAGCTGGACGGCCTCGAGGTCTGCCGCCGAGTCCGAGAGGCAGGCCACACCATCCCCATCCTCATGCTGACAGCCAAGAGTCAGGAGATCGACATCGTCCGCGGGCTCGAGGTCGGCGCCGATGACTACGTCACGAAACCGTTCAGCATCCGCGAGCTGCTCGCTCGCGTTAAGGCGGCGCTAAGACGAACCGGCGCAGGCAAGGGTCTGTCCAGGCTCCTACGCATCGGCCAGACCTCCGTCGACCTCGTCAAGGGCAAGGTCGAACGCGGCGAGGAGACTTTCGCCTTAGGCCATTTCGAGCTCGAAATCCTCAAGATGCTCGTCGAGAACGCAGAGACACCGGTCGAACGTTCGAAACTCCTCGACGTCATCTGGGGACTCGAAGGCTTCCCCACCACCCGCACCGTCGACAACCACATTGTCAGCCTGCGGCGCAAGGTCGAGCCCGATCCGAAACACCCCAAACACATCGTCACCGTCCACAGCATCGGTTACAAGTTCGTCCCGTAACGCCCGGATCGGCCCCGCGGGTTCTGATAAGAACCGTAACCAAAACGTAACGACCCGTCCCCGCTGACCGCCCCCACTCCGTACAAACTCTGACAGGGATTCCATGACCCCCGGGGAATATTCCGCTCGTCTTAGCGTATACGTAGGGTGACCCTGACACGCAAAAGCCTCAGGACCTGCGATGGATAGGAACAGCGATTGCATGGCATCCGTCGAGCGGTTCGAGCAGCAGCTTAAGAGACTGCGAAACCGCTTGGCTGAGACCTGGCAACGCAAAGGCTCACCCACGGCGATCCGCCGCCTCGAGGGGTTAATGAGACGCCGCTGGCAAATGCTGGACGCCGCGCGCCGACACGGCGCGTAAATTCATGACCACAGCCGGAGTGACGCACCGGCCTGCCCGATGCGGGTCGGGTGCCCCCACAGCACCCGACCCGCATCCCCATACCTCCTTCCGCGACGCTCGCACATGCGCACTGCGCCCCTGAGCCGCGGGCTTCAGCCCGCGCGGACATCGTACCCACAAGCCTCGCGCGGAGCGCGACCCTGTGATCTCGGGCACCTCAGAACGCCCTCAACCTGGATCGACCGCCGCCGATCAGGGCCCCACGTAGCTTCGTTGAAGACTCGAGAAATCGTTGAGATCTGCATCGTTGTCGGCGTCACCGTCGGCACAATCACAATCAGGGTCGATGACGCCTCCCGGCCCCGTCATACAGTCAGCAAACCCGGGAAAGTGTCCCGCTTCGTCGCATAGCCCGATCCTGAAGACGTTATCACTGGTCGTCCCGCTAACATACACATTCCCCAGGCTATCTACGGCCAGGTCGTACGCCCACGAGAGCACGTTCCCGGCACGGTCGCCAGCGGCGTCGAGGATCTGGGTGATCACACCGTCCGGTGTGATCTGCATGACGTTGTCGCTGATCGATCCAGCAACATAGACGTTACCCAGGTGATCCACGGCGATCCCCATGGGCCGTACAAGTGTGTGGCCCGCGCCATCTCCGGCTCCGTCGATGAGCGCAATAACCGTTCCATCCGGTGTGACCTTGTAGGCGCTATAGTTCTCCGGCGCCCAACCGCGCCCACAGACGTAAGCATTTCCGAAGTTGTCCGTGGTTACGTCCCACGGGATCTCGAGCTCATTTCCATGTCCGTCGCCGGCGCGTCCGATGACCTGTGTGATGGCACCATCGGGCGCGATTCTGAACAGATTGTCACTGACCGATCCGGCAACGTACACGTTGCCCGACTCGTCCACGGCAATCCCGATCGGGTAACGAAGCCCGTGTCCCCGGCCGTCACCTGTGGAGTCAATAATCTCGGTTATCAGACCGTCCCCGGTTATCTTGAACGCGTTGATGCTCCACTGCCCTGTGAGGTAGACGTTGCCGGCGGCGTCTACGGCAAGGCCACGGGAACCAATTAGCTCGTTCCCCAGGTTGTCACCGTTTGAATCGATGATCTGGGTGATCGCTCCGTCGGGCAAGATTCTGAACGCGTTGTGGCTGTGGTACCCGGTGACGTACACGTTTCCGGCGCTGTCAACAGCGGTCTGTATTGGCCCGGTCAGTGTGTTCCCGTTGCCATCGCCGTCCGCATTGATGATCTCGGAGATGCTGCCATCCGGTGTGATCTTGAGGGCGTTGTTGCTAGTGAACCCGACGACATAGAGATTCCGCAAGGCATCCACGGCGATCCCCTCCGGGTCTTCGAGCGGTGCGGCAGCCCCGGAGAGGACTTCCGAGATCGTCCTTGCCGACGCCTGGGAGCAGAACCAGATGAATGGCGTAGAAACGACAAACGCGGCAATCTGGGGGCGGGGCATAACAAACTCCGTATAATTCCGGTCAGGCGAGCCGGCGATGTCCGCCATCGCGCGCACCACGACACAACGTAGTCCCCAACACCCGGGTCCTTCTTACACCCCAGTTCCGTTTTTTTGGGACCTCGACGCGAAGAATCGGGCGACCTCGACCGTCCGACCCGTGCCCTTGCGGTCCTGGCTCGGATTATGCACACGTGCCAGCGTTGCTCGTGCTCAACGAGGATCTCGGCCGACTCGAAGGCATGGCCAGCGAATACGGCACCCTCGCGAAGGTCTAGAAGCAGCGCCGTGGCCTTCCGGCGGCATGGACCAAGGCCCGCGGCCGTCCCGTGAACAGCCTTTCGACATTCGCTCCTTGTCACGTTCGGATCATACGGCATAATCAACTCGCGACACTGACGAATCGGGCTGGAAGTCGTGTTTTCGCTGCGCCCAGGGCCCCTCCACGGTCATCGCTTATGCGCATGGCCCGGACGCGCGGTAGTACGGGATCTGCTCCGTGTATTGGTGGGAACTTCGGTCGACATCGATCTCGTAGGTGAGTATGCCGAACCCGGATTGCGCAAAATGTGGGCAGGCATTAGCGGATGGCGCGCGGTTCTGTCCGAGCTGCGGGGCCCCGATCGCGCCAATCGAACAGACGGTGACGTCCCCGCCGGCTAATGCCGCGCACAGCGTCGTACAGAGATCCCGCGGCACAGATTCCGGCGTCCACGGCCGGTTTGAGCCGGGGACGAAGCTCGGCAACCGCTACCGGATCGTGGGTTTGCTGGGACGCGGCGGCATGGGCGAGGTCTATCGTGCGGATGACTTGGAGCTAGGCCAGTCCGTCGCGTTGAAGTTCCTACCCGAACGTGTCGTCACCGATCCGTCGTCGCTTGCTCGTTTTCGCAACGAGGTCCGCACGGCGCGGCAAGTCACCCACGCCAACGTCTGTCGCATTTATGATATCGCGGAGCAGGACGGTCACGTCTTTCTCTCCATGGAATACATCGACGGCGAGGACTTGGCCGGCGTACTTCGCCGCCTCGGCCGGCCCAGCAGGGAAAAGGCCATCGAGATCGCGCGGCAAATTTGCCTCGGTCTCGCCGCCGCCCACGAGAACAACGTACTGCACCGCGACCTCAAGCCGGCGAACGTCATGATCGACGGCCGCGGCCGGGTGCGCATCACCGACTTCGGGCTGGCTGGCTTCCTCGACGAACTACAGGAGATGGAGTCCCGCGCCGGTACGCCGGCCTATATGGCCCCGGAGCAACTGACCGACGGCAAGGTGTCCGCATGCAGTGACATCTACTCGTTGGGTCTGATTCTGCATGAGTTGTTCACCGGCAAACGTGTCTTCGACACGAACGACGTGGAAGAACTCAAGCGCAAGCACACCAGCGGAACGGTTTCCACACCTTCTTCCGTCTCCGAGCACATCGACCCGGCGGTGGAGCGGGTGATCATGCGTTGCCTCGAGCAGCAGCCCGAGCAGCGCCTGCAATCGGTGTATCAAATCCTCGCTGCGCTGCCCGGTGGCGATCCCCTGGCCGCCGTTCTGGCCGCCGGTGAGACGCCCTCGCCGGAACTCGTGGCCAATGCCGGCCAGCAGGGTGGGCTCTCGGGACGCGTGGTGGCAGGCCTTTCCATCTGGATTGCGGGAGTCGTCCTTTTTCAAGTTAT
>JASFUW010000066.1:0-15621 GCA_050050135.1 Phycisphaerae bacterium | reverse complement strand
CTTTTTTGGGATGCACCCACCTCAACGGGAATGACGAACCGGGCTTTATCAACAACGAGGAGAACAGCTATCATGTCGTGCGAGGCGAGTATCTCGATGATACGACCGTCATTGACGGGTTCACGATCAACGGCGGACACGCAGACGCCGTATTCCCGGACCAATCGGGTGCGGGTTTCCTGGATCCAGGAAGCGCGACCATAAGCAATTGCATCCTCCGCGCCAACTGGGCCGACGGCTTCGGAGGCGCAGTTTATACAAACCGGCACCGGAACTTTGAGAACTGCATCTTTGCCCATAATTACGCCGGCGGCCAAGGCGGCGGAGTTTACGAGACCTCAGGTGGCCCCGCCATGACCAACTGTACGTTCTACGCAAATGGCGCGGGTTTAAGCGCGGGGGCCGTCCGCACGACAGGCGGAACGGTGACGAGCTGCATCGCGTGGGGCAACCTGCCCGATCAGATTAATGGCGGGCATGTTTATTACTCGGATATCGAAGGCGGATGGTCCGGGACAGGGTCGGACAACATTGACAGCGACCCGGAATTCTTCGATCCCGACGGGCCCGATGACGTGCCCGGTACCGAGGACGACGACTTCCGCCTCTACGCCAGTTCCCCCTGCATCGAGATGGGCGATACGTCCGTCGTCATCGAGCCGACGGACCTGGCCGGGAACCCGCGCCTGCTGGACGCGGACGGCGACGAAACGGCCGACGTGGACATGGGGGCGTATGAGTTCACCTGCCGTCGTGTCGACGCCCCGGAACCCGACCCGCTCGTCGTAGACCTGGGCTTCGGAACCAGAAACCGCTATCTGTCGTTCCACCCGCTGGACCCGGACCCGCAGACCGGCATGCGTATAAGCGTGCGATCGACCACGATGACCCAGAACCCGGATTTTACCTGCACGCTCGATCCGGGGGAGCGGTGGTGGCTTACCGAACCCGTCGCGGTGACCGAGTCCGCCGGTTCCGATATTCCCGATCCACCGCCGTCTCTGTGGACGTCGGTCCCCACCTGTTCACCATATTATGGCGACTGGACGCCCTACGACATCGTCCACGCCTATGGACCTGCGGTGTTTGCCGGTACGGTTTACGATGTGCAGACCATCCACGAACTCTGCGACCCGGGGGCCGGTGGTACGTTCGACGAGTCCCACTTTTCCCGCCCTCTGACCATCAGCACTAGCGCTCACGGAGACGTTGTCGGAGACTGCGGCGTAAGACCGTGCTCGCCACCGCAAGGCGTTGCAGACATGGACGACGTCACGGCTATTGTGGAGAAGTTCCAGAACGAACCCATCGCCTCCCAAAAGGCCCGCACCGATATCGCCCCGGATGACTTCGCCGGGCGAATCCCGAATCGGAAGGTCGATTTCGTCGACATCGGTGCCGCGGTCGACGCCTTCATGGGCTTTCCATATCCCTTTGCAAACCCCTGTGACCCGGAGAATCGCGAAGACGATTTGTGCTCTTTCTGACATCCCGCCGCGGTTGCCGCGCGTTTTTTCATCTTGACAGGGGGTCTGCCGAGCTTATGATCGGCGCGGTTTTCGAGAGCACCCCAATTTGACGACAGGAGGTCCGACCATGCGACGGAACGCAACGTATCTGGCAGCCACCCTGGCTATCGCCTTCGGCAGCATCCTCACCGGGTGCAAGAGCACCACCAAGAAAGACACCACCTGGAACCCCACATACGACCTGGGCGAGAGTTACGCCGACGCCTCGACCGAAACCGCCTACGAACCGGAGACGTATCCCACCTACGGGGAAACCACGGCGGACGAAACCACCTACGAGCCGGAAACCACGTATGACCCCCCGGCCACCGCCACACCGACGACAACCCTGACCGCCTCCGCAGGCCCTCGCTACCACACGGTCGTCAAGAACGACACCCTGTACGGGCTCGCCCGGAAGTACTACGGCGACCACCACCGCTGGAAAGACATCTACGAAGCGAATCGCACGACGATCGGGAATCCGAACCGAATCCTCGTCGGACAGCGTTTGCTGATCCCCTGACGCCTCGGTCCAGACATACGGCGATCCCACAGGACCGGTCTGCGCGCCGCCCTTGACAGAACGAGACGATCGGCAATCCTCACCGACAGGAGGTGACCGCTCGGTCAGATGTTCGCGCGTGGAGGGTGTCTCTTGCGAAAGCCCTTGACCCTCGATACGGACGTGCAGTACGTGCGCGGTGTCGGTCCCGCGCGAGCCAAGGAGTTCGCCCGGCTGGGTGTCCGGACCGTCGCCGACCTGATTGAGCACTTTCCCTTCCGACACGAGATCAGACCGAAGTCCCAACCGATCGGAACGCTGGAACTCGACAAGCCGGCCACGGTCGTGGGGACCCTGCAGCGCGTTCGCTCGCGCGGTACATTCTTCAAACCGATTCTGACCGCGACCATCGTCGACGGGACGGGCTTTTGTAAGGTGCGATGGTTCAACTCGCCGTTTCTGACGGGGAAGCTTCATGATGGCGCGATCGCGCGCATCACGGGCAAGTTCGACGTGACCGACGACGAGCCGTGCTTCACCAACCCGCGCACGGTCATCATCGAAGAAAACGCCGATCCGTTCGCGAACGATGGTGATCAATACGAGCCCATCTATCCAGCCACGGCGGAGCTTGCGAGCGCGAGGATCGCCAGGATCATCGACGGGGTGATGCGTGACGCGATCGAGGCAGTGGTCGACTTTTTGCCGGATCAGCTTCGCGAGAAACGCCACGTTCCACCCCGACGGACAGCCGTCCTGCGATACCACAGGCCGACGTCGCTGGATGACGTTAATGTGGCACGAAGGCGGCTGGCGTATGACGAGTTGCTCTTGTGTCAGCTTGCCGTCCAGCTCAGCCGCCGCCGTCTGACGGAAGGCCCGAAGACCGCGCCGGTCGAGACGAGCGACAAGCTCGATGGCCGCATTCGCGGGCGGTTTCCCTTCGCCCTGACGGCGGGACAGGATCATGCCGTCGACGAGATTCGCGCCGATCTGGCGCGCACGACCCCCATGAACCGGCTGTTGCAGGGGGATGTCGGTACCGGAAAAACCGCGGTCGCGGTCTACGCCGCACTCGCGGCGATCGCCAACAAGCGACAGGTGGCGCTTCTGGCGCCCACGGAAGTGCTCGCCTCGCAGCATCAACGCAAGATCAAGGACCATCTCGCGGGGAGCCGTGTGCGGGTCGCGTACCTGGTGGGTTCGGTCGCCGCATCGAAACGGAAAGCGCTTCTGGACGACCTGGTGGCGGGGCGAATCGACTTGCTGATCGGTACGCACGCGATCCTCGAGGAAGACGTCCGCTTCCGTGACCTCGGTCTGGTCATCATCGACGAGCAGCACAAGTACGGGGTGACCCAGCGTGCCAAGCTTCGTGGCAAGGGCGTAGCACCACATACCCTGGTTCTGACGGCGACCCCGATCCCGCGGACCCTGGCGATGACCGTGTTCGGCGACCTGGACGTGTCGACGATCGAGGGCGTGTTGCCGGGTCGCCAACCCGTGACCACGGAACTGGTGTCACCCGACGGTGTCGAACAGGCGTGGGCCTTCGTGCGATCCCGTCTCAGCGCTGGTGAGCAGGGATACGTCGTGTACCCGCTGGTTGAAGAGACGGACGCGTTTCCTCTCAAGGCCGCCGGCGTGGAGGTCGAGCGGCTGGCGCGTTCCACGTTGCGCGGCTTCCGCGTCGCGCTGCTGCACGGTCGGATGAAGGCCCGTGAGAAGGCCGAGGTCATGGCCCGTTTCCGTTCGGGCGAAGTGGCCGTGTTGGTGTCGACAACGGTCATCGAGGTCGGCGTGGACGTGCCGAACGCAACGTTGATGCTCATCCAACACGCCGAGCGCTACGGACTGAGCCAGTTGCACCAGCTTCGCGGACGAATCGGGCGGGGAAACAAGCGCTCCACGTGCTTTCTCTTCACCGACGCTGCCGGAGATTTGGCACTAAAGCGTCTGTCCGTGCTTTGCGAGACGACCGACGGGTTTCGCATCGCCGAGGAGGACCTGCGATTGCGCGGACCCGGTGAGCTACTCGGCGTTCGGCAGCACGGTCTTCCGACCTTCAAGGTGGCCGATCTCGTGGGCGACCTCGATCTGCTTCAGCAGGCTCGCGACGACGCGGCCGCCATCCTTCGTGAGGACAGCCGGCTGGCACGACCGGTCCACGTCGCCCTGCGTCACGCGCTCATCGCGGGCTACGGTGACGCGCTGGGTCTGATAGATGTGGCTTAGGCGTTTCGTATCAGGCGGTTCGCTTCCGGGTCGCGGCGACACTCTCAACGTCCTGTCATCGGTCCGGGCGCTTCGGGGGGCGCCGTATCGGCCTTGAATCGGCTGTTCCGCGGTGATACGATAACGTGTCCAACCGGGGCGGGGGTCTAAAGAGACGAGATAGCTGACGGTGGCTTGTTGCCGCTGGTTTCCAGTGGCTGGGGTCCGTTTTCTGGTTGCCGGAGGAGGGATGCGTGAACCGACGAATTGTGCTCACCGTGTTGCTCGCGACCGCGTGCGTTGCCGCCCCCGCCGTAATCCACGCGTTTTCTCAGGGGGCCGGTCGGGGTTTCTCGGGCGGTCCCGAAAGCGGCGGGCAGAACTGCACCACGTGCCACGAGTTCAATATCGGAACCGGGTCCGTCGAGTTGGCGGGCATCGAGCGGCGCTACCGAGTCGGGACCGTCTACGATCTGACGATTCGCGTCTCGGACCCGGAGCAGGTCGGGGCGGGGTTCGAGATCAGCGCCGAGACCGCCGGCGGTCATACCGGAACGTTCATCCTCAGCGACCCCGTGTTTACACGGGAAGCGGACGACGGCGGTCCCGAGTACATCACGCAAACGCTCGAAGGCTATCTGGACTCCTTGGACCACTTCGTTCCCGACGGAGGGTTTTACGACTATCACCTCCAGTGGCAAGCGCCCGATACGGACGCCGGACCGGTCACGTTCTTCGTGGCTGCCCAGGCCTTAAACAACGCCGACGCCTTCCGCGGCGACCATTTCTACTTTACGCATAGAACGGCCACAACGGCAGTCAGCGGCGACGCGGACGGAGACACGGACCGCGACCTGCTCGACCTCGCCTCGTTTCAGCAGTGTATCGGAGCGGGCGAGTCGTTCGATCTAGCGCAGCCGTGCATCACCGTGGATTGGGATGGCGACGGATTGGTGACACTGGCCGACGCGGACGATCTGCTTTTGGCCATGACCGGCCCGACGGCGACCGGCCCGGGCGGTTACGTGCTGGGCGACCCCGTCCGCGGCGGATTGCTGTACGACAAGTGGTGGGCGGTCAACGGGGCGCCCGAGCCGGTCGGGACGCACCCGCTCTATCCCGAGTTTGGCGAGCAGGCAGGAAGCACGACGTTCCGATGCAAGGAGTGCCACGGCTGGGACTACAAGGGGCGTGACGGTGCGTATGGCTCCGGTTCGCATTTTACGGACATTGCGGGGATCGATGGAACAATACTGACTCCCCAGGAACTTTTCGATCTTTTGACAGCCGACCCGAACGTGACACCCAACGGGCACAACATGGGCGCTTTCGGGATGGACGATCAAGATGTCTGGGATGTCGTGCAGATGACACTCGAGGGTGTCGTGGATGCGGACGCGCACATTGACGAGACCGGGGCGTTTACCGGCAGCGAGCTGATCGGTCAGAACACCTATCCGTCGGCGTGCGGCTCGTGTCACGGATTCGACGGGACGTTTATCAACCTCGGTACGGATTCGGAGCCGGAGTACGTCGGCGGTCTGGCCCGAGGCAATCCGTGGGAGTTTCTGCACAAGGTGCGGTTCGGCCATCCCGGTTCACCCATGCCTTCACTCGAGCTGCTCGGGAAGGACGCGTCCGACGCGAGCGACATCGGAACGTATGCGGTAACGCTTCCTTGAACACCTCCGCTCGACCGCACTCGGATTCTTCGGACTTTTGCACGATGAATCTCTTTCGGACGGCGGTTTCGCCCAGTTTTCTCCGACCACGGGGACGACGCACGCTGCGAACGGACCCGGCTGTAGTTCCATCAGTCACGCTTGGCACCAAACGTGATCCGCAAAGAAGACTGGAATAATTCGTTAATCGGTTCCGGTGGTGTATAATGGGCGTCTGTGCACGCGTCCCGCGTCAGGGTCGGGGATGCCGCCGAAGCATCGTCGGTAACACCGCGGGAAGATCGAGCCGTGACATTCGTGCCTAAGTAGCGTGCGCGCCAAAGACCTTGAGTTATGTACCATTCGACCGGGAGTACGACAATGAAGGGGAGCGTCAGGTCGTCGAGTTCGTGTTTTGCAGCGGCCGTCTTGTCCGTCGTCTGGGTTGTTGCGTCGGCCGGATCCGAGCCGCCGGTGGTCGCGCCGATTCTGGAGGAGCCGGTACGCGCGACGGGCGCGCCATCCATCGCGGTCGAACGGGCCGTGGAACCGGCGCGCGTCTGGCGACGGGGTCCCTTCGCGAGCGTGCAGGTGAACGTCGATGCGAACGGCGACAACATCCTGAGCGACGCAGCCAACGAGCCCTCCATCGCCATCGACCCGACGGACCCCGACAAGATCGTCATCGGGTGGCGTCAGTTTGACACTTTCACCAACAGCTTTCGCACCTCGGGATACGCCTACAGCCACGACGGCGGGCAGACCTGGACCTTTCCCGGCGTTCTGGAACCGGGCGAGTTCTCGAGCGATCCGGTCCTGGACTACGACCAGGACGGGAACATCTACTACAACGGGTTGCAGCCGAACCGCGGTCCCGGCGAATGGGCGTGCTACATCTACAAGTCGAGTGACGGGGGCGTGACCTGGCCTCAGGAGGTCTACGCCTACGGCGGTGACAAGCAGTGGATGTCGATCGATCGGAGCGGAGGGATCGGCATGGGCAATATCTACATGCACTGGAGCCCGTTCGCAGGTTGCTGCGGCAGCAACTTGTTCACCCGATCGACCGACGGAGGGCTGACCTTCATGCCGCCGGTCCCGCTGCCGCAGAACCCCTTTTTCGGGACGCAGACCGTCGGCCCCGACGGCGAGCTTTATATCGTCGGCGGGATCAACTATCCGGTGGGCCCGTTCGTGGTGCTGAAGTCGACCAACGCGCAAGATCCCCTGAGCACGCCGACGTTCGGTCAGGACGTCAACGTCAGTCTCGGCGGGTTCCTGGTTCTTTCGGCCGGGCCGAATCCCGAGGGTCTGCTGGGGCAGGTCCAGGTTGAAACGAACCACGCGGACGGACCCAATCGTGGCGACGTATACGTGCTGGCGTCCGTCAACCCCTCCGGGAGCGATCCGCTCGACGTCATGTTCGCTCGCAGCACCGACGGCGGGCTTACGTGGAGCGCCCCCGTGCGCGTCAACGACGATCCCGCAGGGACAGATGCGTGGCAGTGGTTCGGAACCATGTCGGTCGCTCCGAACGGGCGGATCGACGTGATCTTCAACGACACGCGCAACTCCGGTGCCGTCAACCTGTCCGAGCTGCACTATGCCTTTTCGACCGACGGCGGATTGACATGGTCGCAGAACATCGCGGTCAGTCCGGAGTTCGACAGCTTCCTCGGGTGGCCCCAGCAGAACAAGCTCGGCGACTACTACGACATGATCTCGGACAACGAGGGCGCGAGCATCGCGTGGGCGGCTACCTTCAACGGGGAGCAGGACGTCTACTTCCTGCGCATCGAGGGGGACTGCAACAACAACGGCGTGCCCGACGCGACCGACATCGACGAGGGAACCAGCGACGACTGCAACGAAAACGGCGTGCCAGACGAGTGTGAGTCACCCGAGGACTGCAACGAGAACGGCGTCCAGGACATCTGCGACGTCGCCGACGGCACGAGCGAGGACGTCAACGGAAACGGAATCCCCGACGAATGTGAGTGTACGACGGAGACCGTGCTTCCGCCTGCGACCGCGGGCGCGCTGAAGAACCGCTACCTCTCGGTCATCGGATCCAATCCCGGCCTTCAGACGGCCGTCCGCGTGACACCCACTTCTGCGCTCGCGGGCTTCGAGATCATCGAGGGGAAGCACTTCTGGTTATCCGTGCCGCGCGATGTCAGCGAAGTGCCCAGCGCCAACGACGACACCCCGCCCGTATTCACCGGGGCCAACCTGCAATGCACACCACACTACATGGACTGGTCGACGGTCGGGCTGGTGCAGGTGTTTGACGACGAGATCATCCCCGCCACGACCTACGAGATCCAAACCGTCATCGACGGATGCTCGATCGACTTCGAGCCCAACTTCTCCGACGCCTTGGTGCTGCAAACCACGCCGGTCTGGGGTGACGTGGTCGGGGACTTCAGCGGATCCGAATGGACCGCCCCCGACGGTGTGACCGACTTTCTGGACATCGCCTCGATTGTCGAGAGCTTCAAAGGCGAGCCCGCTTCCCCGGTCAAGGCACGATCCGACATCGCTGAAGAGGGGCCCGATGCGATCATCGACTTTTTGGACATTTCCGCCTGCGTCGAGGCGTTCAAGGGCGAGTCGTATCCGTTCGCGATCCCGACCGACTGCCCGTAGATCGCATCGCGACCTGCGGATCGTCGAAATACGAACTGCGAATCGGGGCGCGGGCGGTGAGTTCGTCAGAGCAGCCGCCCCGGGCTTATCAGCTCTCCGCCTGATCGGTAATTAGTTGTAAGCTCCAACACCTCCGTACGCCCGGCTCGTTCACTCATCGCCTTGGGGTGCAGACTTCAGCGCCTCCGGTGCATCCCGCGCAGCGGACGCATGGAGACTCCCGTCGACGACGGGAATACAAGCCCCTTACGTGAGGGTTGGGTAGGTACCTTAGCCTTCAACGACTCGAGTGGTACTTTGCGTGAAGGGAGTTGAACGATGGTTAGATACCGTCCCCGGTCCCGGCGCGTCGGGATCGTCTTCGATGCTCAAACCCTCCTGGTTTCGGTGAGCTTTATCGCAGCCGCCGTCTCCGTGCCGGCAGGCGAGCGTTCTGCTGCGGGGGAACAGAGCTTTCGTTCCGTATCTTACGAGGGGAAGGTGCATGAATCGGTACTTCGCAGGTTTGGCGAAGTCGGTGACACGGAGGCCGTCAAGCTCTGGGTGTTCTTCACCGACAAGGCGGTCTCGACCGAGAAAGCGTACGAGCACGCCCTCCAGGATCTGACCGCGAATGCCGACTCGAGTATGCTGAAGCGTCGCGCCATGCGGCGAACCGCTCCCGGTTTGTTCGATTTCCACGACATTCCCGTGGCCCCGGCGTACATCGACGCCGTGGAACGGACCGGAGCCATGACGCACGTCACCAGCCGTTGGCTCAACGCAATCAGTGTCTGGGCCACGCGCCAACAGGTGGAAAAAATCGCTCGCCTTCCGTTCGTGCGCAGCGTTCAGGCGGTTCACCGCGGACGGCGCGTCGAGCCTGTCGATGCCACATTCTTGGCACCCAAAGTTACACTTACCAAGGGTGCTCGACCGGCACCTCCAGACTTCTACGGCCAGGCCGAACCTCAGCTTACGCAGATCAACCTGATCGCCCTCCACGACCTGGGCTTCACCGGTGACGGCGTCGTGATCGGCGCCCTGGACAGCGGCTTCCACCGGGAGCACCCGGTGTTCAACCACCCGTCGCACACGGTGAACGTGGTCGCCGAGTACGACTTCGTCGACGACGACGGCGACACCAGCATCGAACCCGGCGACACCCAGGGTGACCACGGCACGTGGGTCTTGTCAATCATGGGCGGCTACCTCCCCGACGAATACGTCGGCGCCGCCTACGACGCTTCGTTCATCCTCTGCAAGACCGAGAACGACGCCAGCGAGACCCCCGCCGAGGAAGACAACTTCGTCGCTGGGCTCGAGTTCATCGAGGCGAACGGCGGCGATGTCGCAACCTCGTCACTCGACTACCCGAGCTTCTATGCACCCTGGCAGATGGACGGGCGTACCGCGATAATCACCCAGGCGGTCAACATCGCCACGATGAACGGCGTCTACTGCCTGAACTCGACGGGCAACTACAACCATGACGAAGACCCGAACACCACCACCATCGCCGAGCCGAACGACGCTTTTCAGGTGATCTCCGTCGGCTCAGTCGACCTGAACGGGAACATGGCGAACTCGAGCTCTGACGGGCCTACCGCGGACGGCCGGGTCAAGCCGGAGGTGTTGGCTCGCGGTGTCAATACATTGGCAGCCGACACCTACACAGGATACAGAAACGTGAGCGGCACCTCCTTCGCGGTTCCGCTCGTCGCGGGGGCGGTCGCTTGTCTGGCGCAGGCACACCCGACCTGGACCGTCGACCAGATGCGAACCTACCTGATGCGCAGCGGCGACTACTACCGCGCCAACGAGACGTTCGAGCCGACGTACGTCCGTGGATACGGGATCGTCGACGCCGTGCTCGCCCACGAGGGCGACTGCAACGACAACGGCATCGACGACGAGACCGACATCGCCGGCGCCACCAGCACCGACTGCGACGAAAACGGTGTGCCCGACGAGTGCTTCATGCGCGACTGCAACGAAAGCACCGCGGCCGACGCGTGCGACATCCTCGACGGCGGTTCTTCGGATGACGATGCAAACGGTATCCCCGACGAATGCGAATGCCCGCAGCTCACCGTTCCGCTCCCTCCGCCGGACCCGGTCACCAGAAACCGGTACCTCTCGTTCTCGGCCGCCAATCCGGGCAGACGCACCGCCGTGCGGGTACGGCTCACCGAGATGCCCGACGCGTTCCAGGCCTTCGAGGGACTGACCATGTGGGTCGACAACCCGTCGCCGGTCAGCGAAATTCCGGGGCTCACCGACACGACGCCGCCCGTATCACAGGTGGCTCGGCTGACGTGCCAGCCGGTCGTGCGCGATTGGGGTTCGGACGGACTGGTCCACGTCTTCGACGACGAGGTGGTCCCCGGCGGCACCTACCAGATTCAGGAAATCGAGGTCGGGTGCGGCGATTTTCTGGGCGGGGATACGGGGTTCGCGGAGCCGTTCACGGTGATCACCCCGGAGTGGGGCGACGTCGTCGCACCCTTCGCCGCCCCCGGGCTCGACCAGCCCGACTTCGTCGATATCACAACCATCGTTGACAAGTTCAAGAACGAGTCAGGCGCACCGTCAAAGGCGGTGGTGGACTTGAGTCCCGATCTTCCCAACCAGGTGATCGACTTCAACGACATCGTGGACGCGGTAGACGCGTTCCGCGGGTTCACCTACCCGTACGACGGTCCGGCGGGGTGCCAGTAGAAGACCGGCGATTGCGGTTTGGCGACGGGCCCGGACTCGCAAGCCTTGGATGGGCGCTGTCTGTTCGCGGTCAAGTCGGCGCCCCTGTGATATTCTTGTGAGTTCTCGCTCCCGCGATCCGCGGTACCCTGAGGCGCGTGCGTAACACCCGCACGAACCCGCCACCCGACCCACACCCCTCTGGACCGCAACGAGGTCCCCAATTACAAATGGCGGATGTCGAATAGCGAATAGCGAAGGCAGAAGATGAAGCGTCCCCTTCATTCTGTCCCGGCGCGCCGGGATCGCCATTCGACATTCTTCATTCGTTCGGAGCGTCAGCGACGAGGATGTTCGTCCACCTACACGTTCATACGCACTACAGCCTGCTCGACGGAGCGACGCGCATCGACGACTTGATCGCTCGTGCGAAACAGTTCGCGATGCCCGCCGTGGCAATGACCGACCACGGCAACCTGTTCGGAGCCATCGAGTTCTACACCAAGGCACGAGAAGCGGGGCTCAACCCCATCGTCGGGTGCGAGACCTACCTCGCCTCCGGTGATCGCCGATCTCGGGAAAAGGTCCCCTCCCTGCAGGGAACGGGCGGAACGAAGGAGGCCTACCATCTGTTGCTCCTCGCGATGAACCGCGAGGGCTACCAGAACCTGATGCGGCTGGCGAGCATCGGGTACCTCGAAGGATTCTACTACAAGCCCCGCATCGACAAGGAGGTGCTCAGGGAGTTCTCCGGCGGGTTGCTCTGCACGAGCACCTGCATCGGCGGTGAGATACCGCAGACGTTCTTGCACGCCGACCGGGCGGCGGCCAAGCGGTTGGCGGTGGAATACCTCGAGATCTTCGGACCCGATCGGTTCTTCGTCGAGTTGCAGGACCACGGCATCGAGGAGCAGAGGACGCTCAACCCCGAGCTGGTGGATCTGGCCAACCGCCTGGGCGTGGGCACCATCGCCACCAACGACGTGCACTACCTTCAGGCGGAAGACGTCGAAGCCCATGACGTGCTCTGTTGCATCAACACGAGTGCACTGCTCAGCGAAGACGATCGGTTCAAGTTTCCCAGCGGCGAGTTCTACTTCAAGTCCGGCGACGAAATGTCGACACTCTTTGCGCAGTATCCCGAAGCCGTCAGCAACACGCTGCGCGTCGCGGAGATGTGCGACCTACAGCTCGATCTGTCGCAGCGCCACGCCCCCGTGTTTCGCGTGCCCGAAGAGATCGTCGACGACACTGGGCAGCACCTCAGCGATGCCGACTACCTCCGCCGGCTCGTTCTCGATGGCGCCAGGGAGCGGTTCGGCGAGATCGGCCCCGAGCTTCGCGAGCGGATCGACTACGAGCTCGACGTGATCACCTCGAAGGGGTTCGCCAGCTATTTCCTCATCGTGTGGGACTGCGTAAACTACGCGCGGCGAAACGGTATTCCCGTCGGTGCCCGCGGAAGCGCGTGCAGCTCGGTCGTCGCCCACTGCCTGCACATTTCCAGTCCGGACCCGATCCGCTACGGACTGTTCTTCGAGCGGTTCATGGACCCCGACCGGGACGAGATGCCCGATATCGACCTGGACATTTGTCAAAACGGCCGGGGCAAGCTCATCGAGTACGTCCGCAACAAGTATGGCCACGTCGCCCAGATCATCACCTTCGGAACGCTCAAGGCCCGCGCCGTGGTCAAGGACGTGGCCCGCGTGATGGGGCTCGGCTTCGAGGACGCCAACAACCTGACCAAGCTGATCCCCACCGACCTCCACATGACCCTCGACAAGGCCTTGGCACAGGAGCCCGAGCTGAAGAAACGGTGCGAGACCGACCCCACCGTCGATAAGATCATCAACATCGGCCGGAAGCTGGAGGGCATCGCCCGGAACGCGGGCGTCCACGCAGCCGGCGTCGTCATCGCCGATCAACCCCTGGTCAACTTTCTGCCCTTGTACAAGGCGTCCGGGCAGGAAGGTCTGGTTACGCAGTACGACGGGCCGACGGTCGAGCGTGTCGGTTTGCTCAAGATGGACTTCCTCGGGCTCCGCACGCTGACCACGCTGGAGCGTGCCCGACAGCTCGCGGAACGCAGTACGGCTGAGACCATCAGCCTCGAACACCTCGACCTGACCGACCAGCGCGTCTACGACCTGTTTGCCCGCGGCGACACCAAGGGCATCTTCCAGTTCGAGTCGGGCGGGATGCGAGACGTGATCATGCGGATGAGACCCAACCGCATCGAAGACCTGATCGCCGCAAACGCCCTCTACCGCCCCGGGCCCATGGAGTACATCAACGACTACATCGGTCGCAAACACGGTGCCAACTGGTCGACACACCACCCGATCATGACCGAGGTCCTTCAAGAGACCTACGGGATCATGGTCTATCAAGAACAGGTCTCGCGCATCGTCAACCGGTTGGGCGGGATTGAGCTGAAGGCCGCCTTCCGGCTCGCCAAGGCGATCAGCAAGAAAAACACCGAGATGATCGAAGCCATGCGCGAGCCGTTTCTCGAGGGCTCCGTTGCCAACGGCGTCAAGCGCGACAAGGCCAACGAGGTCTTCGAGGATATTCTCCGGTTCGGCGGCTACGCGTTCAACAAGGCACACTCGACGGGTTACGCGCTGGTCGCGTTCCAGACCGCCTGGATGAAGGCGTACCACCCCGTCGAGTTCATGGCTGCGCTGATGACCTTCGAGATGTCTCACACCGAGAAGGTCGCCGAGTATCGCGAAGCGTGCCGTGAGATGGGCATCGAGGTCGAGCCGCCGTGCGTCAACTCGTCGGAATCAGACTTCGTGGTGGACCGCGGCGCCGTTCGGTTCGGGCTGGGGGCGATCAAGGGTGTCGGAACAAAGGCGGCCTCCGCCATCGCCGCGGAGCGCGACGCCGACGGGCCGTATCGAAACCTCTTCGACTTCTGCGAGCGCGTCGATCTGACCATCGTCAACCGGGGGACGGTCGAAGCGTTGATCTGCGCAGGGGCGTTCGATCGGACGGGCGGGATGCGAAAAGCGCTTTTCGAAGCCCTCGATGACGCGATCGCGCACGGCCAATCCGTGCAGCGCGATCGCAAGAGCGGACAGATGAACCTCTTCGGCGAAGCGAACGGGTTCTCCGGTCTCTCGGCGCAGGAGCCCACGCTCTCGACCGTCGAGTGGACCGAAGCTGAGATGCTCGCCCGCGAGAAGCAGGTGTTGGGCTTCTACATCACCAAACACCCGTTGGCCAGGCACGAACGCCTCTTGCAGGCGTGTGCGAACGCGTCGACCGTCGATCTCGCCGGCCGCGAAGAGGAGCAATCCGTCGTCGTCGGCGGGATGGTCTCCGGCTTGCGGACCGTGACCGCTCGCGGCGGGCGGAACGCGGGCAAGCAGTTCGGCGTCCTGACGATCGAGGACCTCAAGGGGCGTCTCGAAGCCCTGATCTTCACCGACGAATTGGCCACGTACCGCCCGATTCTCGTTCCCGATCAGCTTGTCTTCGTCGAGGGTACGGTGGATAAGCGCCGCGAGGAACCAACGCTTCGCGTCAGCCGCGTCGTGGAAGCCGATCACGCGCTCGCTTCGTTTTCCGCGGCGCTGCTTCTGGATGTCACCCAAGAGACACCCATCGACAAGCTGATCGAGCTTCTGAGAGCGCATCCCGGGGAGTGCCAGGTCTACCTGAACGTGCGCGTCCCGGACGATCTCGAAGCCCAAATCGAGTGCCACGCCAGCCTCCGCGTCGTTTGCGCGCCGGAACTCTTAACCGCGCTGTCCGCGATGTTGGGCCACGAATCCGTCTGCGTCCTCGGCACCAACCGACGACCCATCCCGTTTGACACTGCGTCGAGTACGCCCACCAACACGAAAGATACCGCGTAGGTCCAGACGTAGCGCGTACGTACAAGAGTCATCGTGCGACGGGGCGGCGGTTGCTTCTTCTGGTCTGTTCGAGCCATGCCTCGTGCTCGCGCACTAGGTCCGGCCGTCGGTGCGAGAATTCGTAGTCTTCAGCATCGATCGGTTCGCATTGAATAAACGATGGACCGAAGTGGTAGTTGACTTGAGGCTCAAAGCCGTGATACAACCTGCCCTCCGGTGGTCGTGCGTCCAGAAGCCAATCTGACCTCAAGTGAAGTTCACTTCTGACCATGTGCAGTGTCGAACGATGGGCACGCCATAGATCTGCAACGTAGCTGGCGTGGATTTCTTGGCCAAAGTAGACCGCGGTCAGGGCATGATGAAGCTGCAAAGCGTTCAGCTGAGAAACATCACTGCGCTCAATGACATCGTACTGGACATGTCGCTTGAAGGGTCCGTCGTAGCGCTCGGCGTCGATCAACATTAACGTAGTCCAGGAATCGAGCGGGAAGAGCACCTGGAGCCCGGGTGATTGGCACCCTAGCACGCCACGGTTG
>JASFUW010000065.1:0-15622 GCA_050050135.1 Phycisphaerae bacterium | reverse complement strand
ACCACGTTCTCGGCATCGGCCGCACGGGTAAGGCCTCGCCACCCGACAGCGACTAGTGCTGCGTCAACTGTATTTTTGCGGGTAGCGAGCGGCCTCTTTCCGAGCCGCGCCCGTGAGGAAGCGGTCTTCTGGAACCCGCAAATTAAGGCGTGACCGTGCACTAGAGCAAGTCACAGTCAGCCGTGGCGGCAACCGCAATCCATTTCCTGCTGACGTGGGGGGAAAGTGGGGGTTCAGCGGCCCACTTGGCCGTTTCCCGCGCTGGTGCCGTGTTTCACAAGTTCCGCGACGACCTGAGCCGAGGGCTTTCAGCCCGCGCCGAACTCCGCCCACGTCGACGCCGGCAGTCCGCGCTCCGACGATCGTCGTTGGGGTTCTCGAAACACGGCACTGCGCTCTTTGCGGCGTTCCGCGTCCTATAAGTCCGGTCACGACGGCGGTAGCCAAATCCGGGTTCGGCGTGAGCCGACAATACCTCCGTCGAGTACGGATCTTTTGAACTGTCGCGGCCGGGCGTCCTTTGTTGTCTACGGCAACTTGGCGCACGCCGCGGTGGAGGGTCAATGCGCCGTGCCCTTGCGGGCACGATGGAGCTCGCTTCTATGGTGAATGCCCAGGGCGGAACCGACGACTCCGGCGGGGCCGAGATTCAACGCATGGTCGAGTCCGCTCACGAGGGCGGTCATGCGGACCAGTTCACCGGGCAGCGGGCTGCGACGCGGTTCGCCGCGGGGATGCAGCTCGACGTTTCGACCGACCCCGGCGTCGCAAGCTGCACCATGCCCGTCACCATGCACAACGTTTCGGACGGCGGGTTCGCCTTTTGGTCGAAGCGGCAGTTCCGCATGAACAGCGAGCTCTTCGTCCGCGAGTTTTCTTCCGACAATTCGCTGCCGTGGGTCCCGGCCGTCGTAACCCATTGCACGACCGGCATCAAGGGCTATCTCGTCGGCGCCCAGTTCAGCTAGGGTTTGCGATCGCTCACGAGGCCTGCACGTCTCAGGGCCGGTGTCTGAACGTGAGCTCGAGGTCGATTGGAACAGTGCCCGGGCTACCTGTTGTCACGTCCACGCAGCCGTTCCACCGCTTCCTTGTGTCAACTGCTCCGATCGTCGGCCGTCACGAACCGCCCTTGCCGCAGCACTGTTTGTATTTCTTACCGCTCCCGCAGGGGCAGGGGTCGTTGCGCTTCGGCTTCTCGTCGGAGTGGATCGGCTCGACCGGCGGGGGTAGCGGTTCATCGTCCTCGCCGGGGAGTTTTGACTTGTGCTCCTTCTCACGTCGCTCCCGATCGTGGAAGCGTTCGTCCTCCGGGTTGTAGGCTCTGGCCATGGTGCTCCTCGCGGTTCGGCCTCAGGTACTGTCTCGCGTCTCGGGCGGCGGACCGCCACGCCTCGCAGACCGCCTGAGAGCATCCTAACACAGATTCTGAACAGTCAGAAGCACCGGAATGACGATTTAAGTTCCGTGACCGTCGGTCGACTGCGTCCGGCGACGACGCGACGCAGCCGCGACTCGAAGGAATCTGGTGTTGACTTCAAAAAGGTACTTCGGAATCCGGGTGGCACGGTCTGGCGCAGCCAGGCCGTGGTTGGGTCGAACCATGCCTTGTCCCAGCGGGCGACAGAACGCCACCCGAACTGACCTACCTTTCTCGATGCACCACTAGTGCTGCGTCAACTGTATTTTTGCGGGTAGCGAGCGGCCTCTTTCCGAGCCGCGCCCGTCAGGAAGCGGGCTTCTGGAACCCGCGAATTAAGGCGTGACCGTGCACTAGGTCACTGGTTCGCTCGACGTACGACCGCTTCGGTGCGGCGCGTACCGAACGCACCCATCCCTCATCGGGAGACGTTTGAAGGTGTCCGCGCGTGTTCGTTTGATCATCGCCGTGCTCGCGCTGTTGAGCGTGTTTTTCGTCGGCGCAGCCGGGTACATGGTGATCGAGGAACGGGCGACGGGCGTGAGGCCCTCGTTCGTCGACGCCGCCTACATGACCGTGATCACGCTTTCGACCGTCGGGTACGGTGAGGTGTGGGCGCTCAGCGACGGCGGGCGGGTGTGGACCATCTGCGTGATCGTGTTCGGCATCGTCACCGTCTCCTACGCGTTGACTTCGCTGGTCACGCTCGTGGTCAGCGGCGAGCTGCGCTTCCTGCGTGAGAAGAAAAAGATGGACAAGACAATCGAGCATCTGCGGAATCACGTCATCGTTTGCGGGTACGGTCGAATGGGTGCCCTGGTCGTCGAGGAGCTGGCCCAAAGGGGTGTGGACGTCGTTGTGGTCGAGTCGAACATCGCCCGTGATGACGACCTTCGCAAGGCGAATGTGCCCTTCGTGCTGGGCGATGCCACGGAGGAGGCGACCCTCCTCGACGCCGGGCTGAAGCGGGCCAGGTCCCTGGTCGTCTGTCTCCCCACGGACGCGGACAACGTCTTCATCACCCTCAGCGCCCACGCCCTCCGTCCCGACCTGATCATCGTGCCCCGCGCCGAGCAGACCACCACCGAGCCCAAGCTCAAACGCGCCGGCGCGACCCGCGTCGTTTGTCCGCAGATCATCGGAGCCATGAAGATCACCGACATCCTGACCCGCCCCACGGTGGTCGACTTCGTGGAGGTCGCCAACAAGGGCGTCGACCTCGAGATGGACGAGTACGTGGTCAGCGAGAAGTCGCCGTTGGTTGGCATGTCACTGCGTGACGCCCACGTCCGGCGTCACACCGGTGCCACCGTCGTAGCCATCAAACGCGCCGACGGCGAGACACTCGTCAGCCCCGACCCCGACGCCAAGGTCGCCGCCCGCGACACCCTGATCCTCATCGGGCCCACCGGAATCTCGAACCGCATCGAAGAAATCAACGACGCCTGAGAACGCTCAAAACGCCCCAACCTCCCAATCAGAACCGCGACCGTGAGCGGGGATTTCATCCCTCCCGCGCTGGTTCTGTCACGGGGCGCTCGCCCCCTGCTCCGACCTCACCGACCCGCACAACGCACTTCCGAGCACGTAGGGTCCACCGCGCGGATCACCACCGTCCCCCCTCTCAGGGGGGACCACAGGGGGGTGCACCGCCCCACACCAGATGACCTGCCGCCCCGCCGACTTACTCCCGAGTCCCAAACCCCGCCAACGTAGGGTCCACCGCGCGGACCACCACCGTCCCCCCTCTCAGGGGGGACCACAGGGGGGTAGGTCGTGCGGTGCCACGGTCTTGCGAGCAGTGTAATAAGCGACGAAGCCACGTAGGCTCCGCCGCGCAGCCCCACCCAACCCCGCTCCCCGACTCGGAGACCCTCGTCGCGCATGGCTGCACCCACCCTTGATCCCCGCGCACCGCGCGGCGCCAAGGCTCAATCCCCGATCTGCAAGCCCCAATCTCCAATCCGCACTTCCTCCGTCGCTCTGTTCCCGGCGCGCCGGGATCGCTTCGTCGCTTCCGCCCGCTCGCCCTTCGCCGCCAATCCACCGCGCGCCACTCACGTTATACTTCTTGGCGGCGCGCCCGCGGTCCCGGCGCAACACGGTAGTCGGCCGGGGAAAGCGCGCCCTGTGCGCATCCGCGGCCGACCGCCGCCGGCGGGAAACAGAAAATGAAAAACAAAGTTTTTTTCGCAAAACGAACCCAAAAAACCGCACTGGCGCTATCAAAAACGCGGATCGCGTTGGCTTCGTTCCCGGCCCGGCCCCGGCTTTCTCCCACCTTCTTCTACTGCCCAAGCCGCGCACACCCGCGAAGCTACGCCAGCCTCCCGCCGTCTGTCCGCTGCCCCTTCGTGCCCGACTCGGCATTCATCCTTCCTCCGGCCTCCTTCCCCCGCCGAATCCCCAATCCACAAGCGGCAATCTCGAAACCGATTGCCCCATCGTCCCTATGCCCCTTCGTCCCTCCGTCCCTGCGCTCACCCACCATTCGCCCTCCACGTTCCGCCTTTCCCCCCGTTCTTGACACCCATCTCCTCCCGCGTTCGTCTCTCAGGACAGAGGCCCTCCCTGACCATGAAGGAGACTGCGAATGTCGAAACTGAAATCCCCGGCGCGCATGTGGTACGCCGTTACCTGCTTGCTTACCGGTCTGATTGCGCTGTCTACGGCACATGCCCAGCAGACCCGCGGCCCCTACAAGGACGTCAAGAAGCTCCCCGACGGCGTAATCGGCGAACGTATCACGGAGTTCATTGACACGGTCAACGCCAACGACCCCGACAAGGTCCGCACGTTGATTGAGAAGCGATTCACACCCGAATTCCGCAACATGGCCCCCATCGAAGAGCACCAGGCCGTCTTCCGCGAAATGTACAACGAAAGCGACGGCTTCGAATTCTACGGCCTCCGCAAATACGAGCAACAGACTCCGCCGGACGAGTTCGTCGTCATCGTACGCAACAAACTGACACAGAGTTGGCAGGCATTCGTTTTCAACATCGAATTGAACCCGCCGCACCGCATCGCCGGCGCCTACCTCGCGCCCTCCAGGCCGCCGAGCGACCTTCCGCCCCCCGAGAAGCTCACCCAGGCCCAGGTCGTCGAGAAGCTCGAAACCTTCGTCCGCAAACTCGCCAAGGCCGGCAGATTCTCCGGCACCGTACTGTTGGCCAAGGACGGCAAGGTCTTGTTCCAAGCCGCCCACGGCCTGGCCAGCCGCCGCTTCGACGTCCCCAACAAGATCGACACCAAGTTCAACCTCGGCTCCATGAACAAGATGTTTACCGCCGTCGCAGTCTCGCAACTCGTTCAGCGAGGCAAGCTCTCTTTCGACGATTCACTCGGCAACTACCTGTCAACCGACTGGCTCCCGCACGAGATCACCGACAAGATCAAGATCAAGCACCTGCTCACCCACACCTCCGGTCTGGGCAGCTACTTCAACGACACCTACATGAATTCGTCGAAAGCCATGTTCCGCGAACTCGACGACTACAAGCCGCTGATCTCTGAAAGCACTCTGGCATTCGAGCCGGGAACCGACTGGCAATACAGCAACACCGGCTTCTTCCTGCTCGGCGTGGTGATCGAGAAGGTAACGGGTCAGAACTACTTCGACTACATGCGCGAAAACGTCTACAAGCCGGCCGGCATGATCAACTCCGACTGCTACGACATGGACCGGCCGATCCCGAACCTGGCCATCGGCTACTCGCCCGACCCCGCCCCGCGCGGCCCCCAATGGACCAACAACTACTACAAGCACGTCATCCGCGGCGGTCCCGCGGGCGGCGGCTTCTCGACCGTCGAGGACCTACTAAGGTTCGACCAGGCCCTCCGCTCACACAAGCTGCTCAACAAGGAGCTGACCCAGAACCTCTGGACCGGCAAGCCGGAACTCGGCTCCGAAGGCTACGGTTTCGGCTTCGGCGTCGGCGGCTCGCCCGACAACCGCATCGTCGGACACGGCGGCGGATTCCCCGGCATCAACTCGAATCTCGATATGTACCTCGACACCGGCTACACCGCCGTCGTCATGTCCAACCACGATCAGGGCGCCCAACCGGTGCAGTCGAAGATTCGGGAACTGTTACGCACGATGGAGTAGCGCGACACCATACGCGAGGTCATACGGCAAGCGCACGCTGCCCCTGACTCAGCCGCGCAAGATCGTTCAGCAGCGTCTCGACCGCTAGCTGCGTGTTGACGTTGAGATCGAGCTGTCGTTCCGTCTGCGCGATGCGGTTGATCGCCTGTGCCGCGCACTTGGCATCGATAGCCGACGCCGACGCCTTGACCTGCACCGCATGGGCACTGTTCACGATGGCCGATTCCCCGCCGCTCCCCGCCCGCAGTATGTCGGCAAACCAGTTCGCGGCGAGTTGCAGCATCGACTTCAACGCCCGTCGTGTCGCCTCGGTATCGGTGATGTCCGGGTCGCGTTTCTTGTACCGGTCGGAGAGTGACTTGGCCTCATCGATCCACACCGCTGCCAGCGAGTCGTCATCCGCATCGCCCGACGACCGCTCCCGTCGCCCGCCCGCCGGCTCGCTCTCCGCAAGACCTGACATGCGCTGCACCATTCGCGCGTTCACGTTATACAGATCGTCATCAGCCCACTCGTGCGCACGACCGATGCTCCCGTCCGCATTGTCCGCGTACCACGTGATCTGCGCATCGGGAAGCTGGGGCGAAAGCGCCGCGAGCTTCGATCGCACGAACGCCGTCGGCAACGCGTCGAACCGCACCAACTGGCAGCGCGACAACGTCGTCGCAAGCAAACGGTCCAAGCTCGTGACCAGTAAAATGATCACGGTATTCCCCGGGGGCTCTTCCAGGGTCTTCAGCAGGGCGTTTTGTGCCTGCACAGTGGCACGATCCGCCTCACGAATGACATACACCTTGGCCCGACCGCGATTCGGCGTCAGACCGACACGGTCGATCACGAAGTGCCGCAACACGTCCACGCCGATGTCCAGCGCTTTCCGCTTGCGCACTTCCGGATCCGGATGCTCGCGGTTCAACTGCCGATACACGAGATGCAAATCCGGGTGCGTCCCCGCCGCGACAAGCTGGCAGTCCCGGCACGTGCCGCAACCGATGCGTGCGTGCTCGACGCCGATTCGGTCGCGCTTCACGCCTTCGAGCGTCGTCTCGACGGGGTCCTCACAAAGAAGCAGCGCCGCCAGCCCCCTCGCGAACATCTCCTTGCCCACCCCGTCCGGGCCGTGGAACAGGTACCCGTGCGGGACGCGATCGCTGCCAATCGCCCGCTGCAAGAGCGATTGGGCGGTGGCCTGGTGTTCGACGTCAAAGAGTGACACGGCCAAGCGCCTCCAGGATGCGATGATGGACCGTTTCCTCATCACCGCTACCGTCGACCACCACCACGGGTGTCGGGTAGTAGTCACCAACGCCCAGGAATATCTTCCGCACCTCTCGATGAAACTTCAGGGGCCGCGCTTCCATGGCGTCCGTCTGCGTATCCGTGAACAACGTACGTTGGCCCGCGGTTCGACGGGCCACCTTCTCGCGGTTCTTGCCCGCGTGCTGCGGTATCCGGTCCGTCCGGCCGAATCCCTCCTTCGGATCGACGTCGATGAGGACCGTAACGTCCGGCCAGGTGTCTCCGATAGCAAACGCGGCAAGTTCCAACACCCGCTTGGGGTCGTCCCCGGCCGCACCTTGATACGCACACGTGGCACTGACAAAGCGACTGCACAAGACAGTCTTGTGCGCCTCGAGCGCGGGGCGAATGACCTCGGCCACCAGTTGAGCGCGGGATGCCATAAACAGCAGCGTCTCGCACTTGATGTCCATGGTGCTCAGGTCATGCTCGAGCAGCACCGCGCGGATTCGATCTCCGACCTCGGTTCCTCCAGGATCATCGCATCGCTGAACAGGGAGCCCAACCGCCGTAAACGCCTCGGCGACTCGATCCCGCTGCGTCGATTTCCCCGATCCGTCGACGCCGTCGAACACCACGAACTTTCCACGGAACTTCTCAGCGAGTTTCGCAACATCCGATTCCACGTGTGTTTCCCGGACTTAGCAGAGCTGACGTGTACGGTTCGCCTCCCCCGCACGCCGCCGACTCTCCTCGAATACCTCGCCGGCATTGTAGCTGGATCGCACGAAAGGTCCCGAGGCCACGCTCAAAAATCCGAGACCGCGGGCATGCTCGCCCAACGCCTCGAATTCGTCAGGCGTGTAGTACCTCTCGACCACGGCGTGGTCGGTGAGCGTCGGCTGCAGGTATTGGCCTATCGTCAAGACGTCACAGCCCACAGCCCTGAGGTCCTCGAACGTTGCATAAAGCCCCTCGACCGTCTCGCCGAGCCCGACCATGATTCCCGACTTGGTGATCATCGACGGGGTGAGTTCTTTCACGATCCGCAGAACGTCGAGCGAGCGGTGGTATCTGGCTTGCGGCCTGATGCGGCGGGTGAGCCCCTCGACCGTCTCGATATTGTGGTTATAGATTTCCGGGGCGGCGTCACACAACGTCTGGATACACTCACGCCGGGCGTGAAAATCGGCCGGGAGCACCTCGATCGTCGTCTCCGGACTCCGTTCTCGAATCGCATGGACGCACCGTGCGAAGTGTCCCGCCCCCTCGTCGTCGAGATCGTCGCGGGCGACCGCGGTCAGGACGACGTGCTTGAGGCGCAGACCCTCGACCGCCTCAGCCAAGCGCTCGGGCTCGTCGTCCGCGGGCGGTTCGGGTCGGGCGGTCGCCACGGAACAGAAGTGGCAACGCCGCGTGCACTTATCGCCCAGGATCATGAACGTCGCGTGCCGCTTCGACCAGCATTCGCAGAGGTTCGGGCATTTGGCCTCCTGGCAGACCGTCGCGATTCCGCTGCCGGCCACGATCCTTCTCGTCTGGGCGAATTCGCGCGAAGGAAGCGGCCTCTTCAGCCACGGCGGGAGGCGCCGATGTCGCTTCGGCGGTGTTGGGTCGAGGACGTTCAGTTCCACCACTGGTCCTTACGCTGCTGCTGGTATCGCGGGTCGGTTCGCCAATTCAAGCCGGTCGGCCATTCTAGCCGAATCGAACGGAGTTGGCACTCTCGCCGCGTTGACGTCCGTGCGCGGGACACCTACGATATCTTGGCGTCTCGGCCGGGCCAGACTGGGAGATTTCGAGCCGTGCCGGTAGATTTCAAGAAGATCGTCTTCCCGACGGATTTCTCCGATCTGTCCCTGGCTGCGCTGAACTACGCCCGGCAGCTTGTCGAAGGTTTCAAGGCCCAGCTCTACTGCCTTCATGTGGTCGACGATGCTTACCAGTATTGGAGTGCGATGGGCCCGGAGAGCATCCCCGTCGGACCGCCTGCGGAGGAACTTCTCGATCTCGGCCGCAAGCGGATGGAACAGTTCTGCTCCGAGCACCTTGCGGACCTCGACCCACCGCCGATCACACACGTTGCCATCGGTCGCCCGTTTGCGGAGATCATCGCCTACGCCCGCGAGAACGACGTCTGCCTGATCGTGATGGGCACGCACGGCCGCGGCGCGATCGCCCACGTCTTGCTCGGCAGCACCACCGAAAAGGTCGTCCGCAAAGCCCCCTGCGCCGTCCTAACCGTCCGCGGCCCGGATCACAAGTTCGAGATGCCGTAGGCGTAGGGTGCGCGCAAAGACACACCGATCGCCATGGTCCGAAGAGACTGTGCGGCAAGCCAGGACCTACGGGCCTGCATCATGCTCCGGGAGCGGGGTCCGGCGCACACTCCGATTCGTGACGACTACAAAATGACCTGGCGAGCAACGTTCGATTACAGGCCAGTGCTCTTCGAACAGTGCCACACGTTCGGCTTCGCTTGGAACGTGCAAACGAAGCAGAATCACCCCGGGGACGGTCAGCAACCGCCTGAATACCAGTTCGCCAAAATCCTTATCGGCGGTCAGGATTGTGCGCTCCTCATCGACCGCCATGTGCAACAACTCATCATCCGACAGCCCGGGTGACAGCGTCTCTGCATGAATGCAGTCGTGCCCTGCGGATTCGAGGAATCCATAGAGCGCGCGGCTGATATTGGCGTCCGCCAAGAGCCTCATGTTGACCAGACTACTTCGTCTCGTCTGAGCAGCGAGGCGGCATAGGCCGCCGCTGCGCGCACGTGGTCGGGTGTCAGCCCGACGTAGTTCTGGACTAGGTCTTCGATCGTTGCACCATCACTGAGCCGTTCCAGCACGAATTCGACGGTCAGGCGGGTACCCTTGAACACCGGTTTGCCCTGAGCGACACCCGGTCGAACTTCGATGAAATCCTGCCAAGTCACTCGTAGTGGTCTCCTTAGGCTGCGATCGCATCCCGCCAACACAGCCCGCGTTCCCCCCGAACGTGACGTTCGGCGCGCTACCGTGCTTCCGCCGGTTGATTATCGACCGGGGAGCGTGCGTCGGTCAAGTTTGCCTGCATCAAACGCTAGCCGGTGGACCGGCCGACGGTGGATGCTATCCTTGGCAATGTATGACTAGATATCCTCAAGCCAGGTCGCCGCTTCTTGGGTCCGCCTCATCTGTCCCATGTTGCGATCCGTCGTCCGATGTCTTCGTTGGACAGCGTTCCGTCCTCGCGTGCATCCTTCAGCCCGCCTTCGACCATTCGCTCGAACGCTAACTCGCGGACAATGTCGTCATAGGATGCGTCATCGGGCGGCGCATTGACGACCTCTGTTATCCTTGTCTTCATCTGTCATACCATGTCGACCCCGCTGATTCGCTCGGCCCCGCTTCGGTCCTCCGTTGCAGCGAGATATTATCCGACATTGCCCCAGCAGATGTCAACGCGTGCGGACGTCCATCGCGCTCCGGGCGGCGCTATGTCGACTGTCAGCGAGCAGACAAGGGTGTCTCGCGGGAGACTCCAGACCTCGGTCCGCTGGGGAATCGAGCGGCAAGCCGCACCCTACGCCGTCAGCCAGTGGGTGAATCTTTCTTGCGGGATCGGGCGGCTCATCCAGGACTGGTCCGGCATGGCGTCGCACATGCACTCCTCGACGGTGCGGAGCCGCGGGACCGGGACCGTCGAGCGCTTGCCACGCTGTGTCATCCAGGCGATTTCGCGGCGGCGCAGAACGGTCGAGACGATTTCGTTGGTCATCCGCACGTCACCCAGCACGTAGTCCAGGACCGGTTTATGATTACCGGCCTGCCACTCACGCGGGGCGGCGGCGGCGTCCATGCTCTTTTCCATGCCGATGCCCATGCCCCGGGCGACGGCACCCAACCCGACAGGGAATCCCTTCAGCTTGAAGAACTGGAACATCGGATCGTACATCGCCCGGGCGATCCGTGACGCTGTCACGACATCGTCAGCCGCCCGCGCAATCCACTGAAGGTCGAAGCCGAGCCCGTTCCATGCGCACACCGAATAGCCGTCGCGCTGCATCTGTTCCAGGTACGTCAACAATTCCCGCGCGTGTTCCCTTTCGAGGTTGAGCAACGGCTTACCGTCAGGACCGGTCGAGAACCAATGTCGATGCTCGCCGCCCTGGATCTCCGTGGCCGCGACCGCCACGTCGAACGGGGCGTATTTGTCGATGTCCTCACCCGGTCCGAGGTCGAACACGTTGGATATCTCGATGTCGAAAGAGAGCAGCTTCATCACGAGTCCTTTCGCGCAGTCACGTGGGGCGCATCCCAAGATGCGCCGCCCACGTAGGCGTGTGACGGTGCTACGAGCCGCGCCCTACCGGCCTTTGTGCGTATCGTCGCCGAATCCAGCGGCGCGCACCCCTTCCTGCCACGTCCGCTTCCTGTCGATCCAGGTGGTCACAAACTTGAAGAGCAGCAGCCCCAAAAATGCCGCGATTCCGACACCAGCGAAGAAGATCCAAATATAATGCGCGTGAGCGTAAGCCTCGGGTAATGCCGTTCCGGTCGCAAGGGCGTCAAGTCGTTCCTGTTGCACGTCCAGAGGGAGCGTTTCGGGTCTGGGGCAGAACCGGTCGAGGAGGTGTCCCGACGCCGCAAACCCGAAGGCCCACGCAAAGAACGTGGTCAGGTGCTGATAGCCCAGATAAAGCCCGATTTCACCCTCCGGGGCTTGTTTCGAGGCGTACTCCAGGAACTTCGGAGACAAGAAGCACTCAGCCAACCCCTGCATGCCGATCCCGATCATCACCATGACGGTGATCGGGTGGAGGGATAATCCAAGAAGATTCACGCTGCGTCCCGTCGCGGACTCGAGGAGTGGGCTTGCGGCGATACACAACGCAGTCAGCGGGATAATGAACAGCCCGATTCCGATGGCGTTCTCGGGTCTGAATCTACGGATCAAGTGCGTGACCGGCACGACGCAGATCACCACGACAAACGGGTTGATGTTGGCTAACCACTCCGGTTTCCCTTCGCCCAGCAAACGCAGGTAGTACTTGGGCACGGTCGCGTAAAGCTGTCCCTGGATCGTCCAGAAACCCGCCACGATCAAGATCAACGCCATGAAGCGGAAGTGTAGGACCACCTTGACCAGCCCGTCCCATGCTTCCCTGGCCGTCTTGGCTGTACCCTTCGTGTCCACGTTCTTGTAGAACAAGACCGTCGTGATCAGAGCACAGAACGCCATCAACGCGGCGTAGTAGTTGATGTACTCCAAGCCGAACCTGGGGCTGTCACGAAGTGGATACGCCACCGTCTTTCCGGTGAATGCTCCGATATTGACCACCTGGTAGAAGATCGAGAACGCACGAGCCCGATGTTGGTCGTCCGAGCACTTCGCCACCGTTCCGGAAATCACCGGTTTTATGATTGCACCGCCGAACATGATCGTGGCAAGCGAGAGTACGGCTGTGCCTTTGACAGCCAGCGGACTCGATACGAACCGGCCCGCCTCGGGGGCGGCACCGAGCAAGAAGTATCCGACCGTCAGGAGAGAGAAGGCAATCGTCAGGGCGGCTTTGAACCCGATCTTGTCCGCCATGGCACCCATAAAAGTCGGGAGCAGATAGATGATCGAGGCAAAGCAGGCGCTTACATAGCCCGTCTCGACGTCCGTAAAACCGACCTTCTCGGTGAGGTACATCGCCAGGGCGATGAACATGCCGTAGAACGCGGCGCGCTCGAACAGTTCACACGTGTTGGCGATCCAGAACGCCTTCGGGAACCGCCAGCTCAGCTTCTCTTCCGGGTGTACGAAGCCATCGGGCATAACTCGGTCCTTCTGCTCGCTCGCCGGACAACAACGGTAACGATCGCGGCGGATACTACACGGATTCACGCCCGGCGCCCAACTGCTGCAAATCGTGGATTGCCGGCTGATGCTCGACGATCGGAGATTGCTGGTTGCTTCCGCTGCGGCTCGTGTCGTCAGCCCGCAATCCCCGATCCGCGATCCCCAATCGACAATCGTCTAGGGATTCAAATGTGGTTGAAGGCGGTCTCGACGAACGAGGATCGTCCCGGCGACAAGAACCGACAGCGTCAGCGCAACAAGCGGCCACGTCGACGCGGCAGGGACAATGTCGAGGCCTGCAACGAGGATGATTCCGGAATGAATCGTCGTCGGAACGCTCTCCCACCGGCTCTGGTCGTTGATGGTCGAGAGCCGAACGTCCCACACGCCGTCGGCGTCCGCACTCGCCGAGACCGGGAGGTTCACGATCGGCCCGTCGAACGTCGTCGCCTCGGCGAGGAACGTGCCGTTGTCGTCGATGTAGGCATTGAGCGCATCGGAAAGTGTGATGTCCGTGTCGAACACGTCGAACGCTCCCGCACCAGGCCAGGGGTCGCCGATCTGCGTGATGTCGGGAGGCGGGGCGAGCGTGAACCCGACGCTGCCTACCGCGCCGGCTCTTGGGGTGATGGAGACCATGATGGTGACGCCGAACGCCAGCTCGTTCTCAATCGTTCCGGTTACGACGACCGCGCCCGACGCGCCGGGTGACAGCAGCAGGTCGTTCACGCTCATCTCGGCCGCACGGGCGATCCCCGCGAAGAGCGTCGCGAGCAGAACGCAACCCAGGACCGTTTGTTGTGCGAGCGTGCGCATGCCTCTCAGGCCTCCCTTAACATCCATTATACGGATTCTCGTTCGGATTGGGAGTTTCTGTTTTCGGACGTCGCTTCGTGACACCACAACTTTAGATCGACGGCTCGCACAGCAGCATCAGCGCCCGATCGGACTTGAGGACGGGTCGGTGGCGATGGGTCTCGCCGGCGGGAATGATCATGCCGTCGCCCGGATTCAACTCGATGGTACCGTGATCGAACTCGATCTCGAGCGAACCTTCCAACATGTACCCGAAGTGCCCACGAACGCACCACTCCGGATGCTGCATTCCGCGTGTAAACTCGACCACGCGAATCTGTTGCCCACCCAAGGTGTAGGCCCTCTGTCGAACATGCTCGGCGGGCGACGTCTCATCAAGCTGACCGAATCGTACGAGGTAATCGTTGGGTTTCATGCCGGGCTCCAAAGGAACAGATCAGGGTTGTCGGATGTCGAACGGCGAAGCGGGCCAAGGCGTCGCTCGTGGATTCGCCGTTGGCCAGCACTTGACCTCCGTCTGGGCTCTTATGGTTTACACTCGCCACCGGACGAAGCCGTGGTTGTGCTTTGGGATTCGGTCGGCGTCAGCGGCTCCCAGAACCCGAAGTTGTCCTCTTCGATGTTGCAGTACCCGGTGGTCTTGTAGGTGGCGTGCGAGTTGTATCCCCATCGAAGATACTCCGAATCGCCCCCGCCCTGAGTCGTAATCAGGAACCTGTTGCTCAGCTCGCCGATGCCACGTGCCTGATCCGCCGGTGATTTCGCGTCACCGCGATTGGCATCCACGGGGACCCAGCCGTAGTTCGGCAGATAGATTTGCGCCCAACGGTGAAAGGCTTCGTCGATGCTGGCGTCATCGCCACGCACCACGATGCTTCCCTGGTAGCGGGCAGGAAGTCCCGCCGCCCGACACAGGGCCACGAACGAGTAGGTATATTCGGAGCACGATCCGCTGCCGCGCTTCAGCACGACTTCCGGCACGTCCCAACCCCCGATCATCTCGTACTCGAGCGATCCGATGATGAAGTCGTAAATCTTCCGCGCGATCCAGTAGGGGTTCTGCTCGTCGCTGACGATTCTCTTCGCGGTCTCCTGGATGTACGGGCTGTTGAGGCGGTAACGTGAACCGTCGACGGTGTACCGCGCGCGAATGTCCGCGGGGATGTCGTCCAACGTGCCCACCTTCTCGGGCAAAATCAGGTAGCGTATGGCGGACACTTCGGCCTCCACGTCGAACGTCAACGCCTCCTTCGTCCCCGCCGGCACGCTGCCGAATTCGAAGATCGAGCAGGGTTGGCCCCACTTGTCATGCGCGGTTCGCGTCGCGGGGTGCGAGAAGTGGACGTCGGACAACAGCTTCTGATTGCGCAGCTCGACCGGCAGCGCGATGTTCAATGCCAGATCCTTGACCTGCCCGGGTCCGTAGTTGCTCAGCGCCCACAGGTATTCGACTCGCGCGCGCCGCGTATCCGACAGGCGATACATCGGCTCATCCTCGACGACCAGTTGATAGAGCTTCCGGTCCTGGAAGTCGACGTTCCACAGGTGACCGTCAAGCCACGCGACGCCGGCCGGATAGGGTCCCGGCGCGTCCAGGATGGCCAGGACCTTTCCGCTTTCCGGATCGGTCATGTACAGTTCGTTCTTGATACGGTCGCTGACCCACAAGTACCGTCCGTCATGGGTCATCGATTGACTCTTCCTCGTGGGCGTATCGAAATAGCCGAGAATGGTCCCGTCCTCCGGCATGACCTTGTAGATCTTCCCTTTTGCCAGAATGAACAAGGTATCTTCGGAAAATGCCAGACCCGTGGCTCCTGACTCCGGGGCACGGAACGTGTTCTCGACAATACCGGTATCGCGATTCATCATGTAGATGCCACCGGTATGACTGTCGGACACACAAAGCCTGCCCAGACCGAACGCGAGACCGGACGGCTTCAGCGTCGGCGCATTCCATTCTCGGGTCACCGTGCCGGAGGTCACATCCACCTCATAGAGCTTCGCGTGCCGCCAGTCCGCCACGTAAAGACGCTGACCGTCCGTCGCCAGCCCCGCAGGATACTTGCACGGCGCGTCGAACGAGGCCTTCACGTCTCCCGGCGCCGCCGAGGCTCGATTCGTCAGAAGCAAGACGGCGCAACAAAGAGTTGTCCAACCAGCGTAAGTCAACCGGACCTTCATAGCGTTCCTCCGGTAGC
>JASFUW010000064.1:0-15800 GCA_050050135.1 Phycisphaerae bacterium | reverse complement strand
CTGTCGATCCATCCTTCGCGGTAATGCGAAGATCGTCGTTCCCATCATCGATGTGTACGCCGACGCCGAAGTTGAGTCGTGACAAGAGTGTAGCACTGTCGAAGGTGCGGATGCCGAGGTGCGTCGCGGTCGAGCCGCCGTTCTCGCCGATGGTGAGCGACGTGCCGGAAACCTGGTTGAACACGTCGATTCCGGTGCCGTCGGAGTTTATTCTGGCGAGCACGAAGACGTCTGCGTTGTTGATGGCGTTGATGATGTCCTGGGCGGTTTCGGCCGAGCTGAGGTCGACCGTAACGGAGCGTTCGCCGTTGGTGATGATCAGCCCGCTGTCGAGGTCGATGCCGGTTCCGCCGGCCAGGTCTTGAACGGGTGTAATCCGGGTGAGGCGCGGCGTCAGCGTTCCGCCCTGGATAACGGTGGTTGTCGGTTCACTCGTGAGGATGCCGAGGTCGGCAGCGAGCTGCCCGGTTCCGGTGTCGGTGACGGTAAGCGCTGCACCGCCGGGCGTGATGGTCAAGCCCGTTGCGCTCAACGCGGCGCTGACGGTCGAGCCGGCTTCGGATGCCGCGGCGTTGATCGCGTCGACCATGTCGCCGATGGTGTCGGCGCTGTCCAGGTCGACGGTGAACGATCCGGCGCCGCCGGACGCGTTGAAGATTAGGATGCCCGGTTCAATCGGGCGCTCCGCGGCGCCGGTGATGTCGTCCAGACGCGCGGAGGCGGTCAGCGCCGGCGTCAGGTCGACGTCGGTGTTGATCGGGCTGGAAAGAGCGCGGAAGAGTCGGTCTCCCGACATGTTCACGGGTGCCCAAAGCTTGTCACTGATTCGGGTCAGAAGGTCGCCGGTGTCGCCGACGTAGCCCACCGCACCGAGTGCGTCGACGAAGGGGCGATCGGTGGTACTGCGTCCGCCGAAAATGTAGCGTCCCATGAACTGGCGGTTGCCCACGCTTTGAAGCTGATCGCGGATGGCGGCGACGACTTCCGCCTCGGACTCGCGTTCGGCGGCGGTGGTCATGCTTCCGACGGTCTGGCTGGCGATGACCGAAGCCTGGATGAGCAGCTCGTTGATCTCGTTGATGGCGCTGTCGGCGGACGCGAGGAAGTTGTCGCCGTATTGCAGGTTCTCCATGAACTGTGATTGGCGCGACAGCGCTTCGGTAAGGTCCAAGGCGCGGGCCGCCCTGACGGGGTCCTCGCTGGGCGTGATGAAGCTCCGGCCTGACGCGATTCGGGTCTGGGTGGTGAACAGGTCCCGCTGCGTCCGCCTGATCGAGTCGAGCATGAACTCGGCTTGGAGGTTGTGACTGACTCTGGCGATGTTGATCGGTGTTACAGCCATGACACTATCGTTCGCTTACGGCTCCGCCGGTTTTTTTCCGCCATCGGACCATCGTGTTCCCTCTACCGCACCAGCAGGACGAGTTCTCCGATCAGTTCGTCCACCGCGCTGACGAACCTCGCGGCACCTTGAAACGCCCGTTGGTACTTGACCAGCGAGATCGCCTCCTCGTCGAGGTTCACTCCGCTGATGCTTTCTCGCTGTGTCAGAAGCGACGTATGCACCGACGACGCGGCCGCGTGTTCCTCGCGCACGGCTGCCGCCGTCACCGCGACGGCATTGGCGAGGGTCTTGTAGAAGCCCGTGATCGAGGCGTTGTCGAGGCGGTTGCTGATCGTGCTGTCCAGGGCTGCCATGCGGCCCGCGTTCGTTCCATCGCCGCTGAGTGACACAGTTGCGGCGGCGAGCAGCGAGGAGCTTTCGCGGATCACATCGTTGACTTCGATGTTTCGGGCGTCGGTGCCGGTGAAGAACGTGTTGACCCCGAGTGCGGAGAGCACGCGGGACGTATCTTCGCGGGCGACCTGCCCGTCGTACCCGAAAACGAAGGTATAGCCCTCGTCGGCGTCGAACCGCAGGCGGTTGTCCCCGGTGATCGAGGCGGTCACACCGTCCACCTCGGTGTTGATCCGGGCGATCAACGCGTCCAGCGTCATGCCGCTGTCAGTACCGTCGACCGGCACGTCGACGCGATAGGCAACGGGCGTGTTCGTGGCGTCGTCGGATACGGTGATGTAGAAGCTGCCGCGGCTGGGCGGGAAGGCGAGGCCGGCTGCATTCGAGTCCAGCGCGGCGTCGGTCGCGAGGACCTCGTTGGTCCCGATCACCGAAGTGAACCCCGCCAGCCCTTGTCCGTCGGCGTGGACACGGTTCACTTCGTCGATCAGCGCCGACGCCAGTTGGTCGAGGGCGTCAACCTGCCGGTGGCGATCGCGACTGACCAGCAGCCCGTGCAGCCGTCCGCCGCCGACGTCGATCTGCTGATTCGTGTCGGCGAATCGAACCGAGGTGCGGGTGGTCTCGCCCTCGACCTCCTCGACGGCGACGAGACCGCGAACCGAGTTGCCCTGCACCAAAGCCTCGCTGCCGACGTACACGTTGATCGTGCCGTTGGGCTGCTCGCGGACGATGACGTCGAAAATCTCACTGAGTTCGCGCAGGAGCGCGTCGCGCTGATCGCGGAGCCCGGCGGCGGGTCCCTGGTTTTGCGCCTCTGCGGTGGTGATGTCGGTGTTGAGCTTGCCGATGTCGCGGGCGATGCGATCGGCTTCGGCGACGGCGGCGGCGATCTGGGCGTCGATGTCGTTGCCCAGATCGGTGAGCCGGGTCCGCAGGTCGCGAATCGAGGTGGCCAGCAGTGCGCCTTCGGTGACGACGAGGTCTCTGATGGCCGTGTCCTCGGGCGTGCTCTGCAACTGGTCGAAGGCGTGGAAGAAATCGGTCAGCCGCACGCCCAGTCCGTTGCCGGACAGATCGTCGAACATGGCTTCGACCTGGGCGATGGCGCTGTTCTGCGTCATCAGGGACGCTTCCACACCGATGGCTGAGCGGACTCGACCTTCGAGGGCTTCGTCGATGTTGCGTTGGATGTCGTTTAGGGCGACGCCGCCGCCGGGCTGCAAGTCGCCGACGATCGTCGTTCCGCGAAGCGGATCGAGCTGGGGGCTGAGGCGGGTGAAGTCGGGGCTGCCCGCGCCGCTGATGTTGTTTCCGACAACGTGCAGCGCGCCCTCATAGCTCAAAAGAGCGCTACGTCCAACCTGTAATGCCGAGTTCAGCAAACCCATGACGGACTATCCAACGGTTTCGAGAATCCTCGCACCAGAACCTGCGAGGTGCTGGGCGTTTCCGGTGTAGGCGAAACGCGGTCCGCCCGCGGGTCGGACGGATGCGAAGACCCATTCCAAATGCGTCAGCACTTCGCGGGAGATCGCGCCGGCAACGCGATTGGCCTGCGCCACCTTGGTGATGGCGTTTCCGAGTCTTCGGCCTGCCTCCTCGAGCGAAGAGCGCTCGGGGTCGGTCGCGTGGGACGTAAGCTGTGACAAGGACAGTGCACGTGCGGTCCGTGCGGACAATCCCCATTGTTCGCCGATCTTGTCCATCAACTGGCGGCGGAGCCCCTCGCGCTGGTCGATTCGCTTGACGAGCGCTTGCTCCTGGTCGGCGAGCGCTTGCATGGCGGCGACGTCCGCCCGTCTCATGGCGTCGATCCGTTTGCGCACCAGGGCGAGCAGCTCCTCGTGCGTCCTGCACAGACCGTCGAGCAGTTTCACGAGGTCGCGCAACCGTTTGGGGTCAACTGCTTTCATGTTCGGTTACCTCTTTGGCGCGTGTAGGGCGCTGCATTCCGATCAGGCGTTGCTGTTTTTCGAGCTGGCGGAAGAGGGCGTCGTGGAGGTCCTTTTCGATTCGGGTGCCCATCCGCTCGGCGAGCAGGCCGTGAAGCTGGGCGGCGAAGACCTCCTCGCCCCGACCGCCGTGACCGTACGGTCCGGCGAGCCTGCTTTCCCGCATGCTCTTTAGCAGCGTACCGAAAAACACCGACCCCACGATCTTGCCGCTCGTCTCGCGCAGCCGTTGCACGTCCCGGTCGGCCGGGTCTGTGGTCGGAGTCACTGTGTTGACACTTTCCAGGGTCACCGCTATCCCTCATAGACGATCTGGGCGTGCAGCTTTCCAGCCCGATGGATTTCCTCGAGAATGGAGACGCGGTCGGTGAATCCGACCTTCAGTTGGTTGAGCGTCTCCAACAGGTCCTTGACGTTAGGCAGTCGGGACGAGGCGTTGTCGAGCGCCATGAATTCGTGCTGTTCGTAGGTGGCGGTCGGCTGGCTCCCGTCGGGAAGCGGGTTGGCGACCGTGATCGTCATCCCCCGCTGGGAGATGATCACGGGTGATAACCTAGTGTCACCGGTGATCACGATCGTCCCCGCGTTGCGGTTGATGGTCACGCGTGCTTCGTTGGATTCCATGAGAATCGGCGTCCGCTCGATGTCTCGAATCCAGGAGGCTGCGTCGCCGAGTTGGTGTCGAGGGACGAGCACCACGACGTTCTTGCTGTCCACGGCAAGGGCCACCCGCTCGACGTCGGCCGAGAGGTTCAGCTCTTTGTCGACGGCCTGGGCGACGGCGGCCGCCATCGACCAGCCGGCGTGGTTGTCGTCCAGAACCAGCGTCACGTAGCGCTCATCCGGCTGAATCCACGGATTGAGGATGCCGACGGACGCGAGCTCCCGCCCGGTGGCGAGCACGTTGATGAACACGTCCTGCTCGACGCGGGCGCCCTTGCGGATGATCCCGCTGGTTGGCGACGATTCGGACACCTCGATGGAACCCTGAGCGAAGCCGAAGAGACCTTCGACGTTGCGATCATGATAGACGAGCGGGGTGGGGAGCAATCGCCCGCCGTGCAGGCTCTTGGCTGCGACGGCCGTGACTGACACGTCAATGACATCCCCCTCGCGGGCTCCGTGGGCGGGAATGACCGCCTCGACCATGACGATGGCGATGTTCTTGGTGCTCTGGATGTCTTCGAACGACTCGATCCCCACGCCGAAGCGCTCCATCATCGCGGCGAGTGCCTGCATCGTCGGGAGGAACTTGGCGCCGTCGCCGGTCTTGTTCAGACCGCTGACCAGCCCGTACCCCATCAGGACGTTGATGCCCTGACCTTGCAGGCGCGTGACGTCGCTGACGCGGGCCGTGGGTGCCTGGGCGAGCGCGCTCGCCTGGAGGCTCGCGAACAGGAGGGCGACATGTATGGTTCGCGCGGTTTTCATGACGCTAAATCGGTCTCAACAGGTCCAGAAGCTTGGGGATCCAGCCGCGCCGGGACGCGGCCCGGACGGCGCCTTCGTTGGTAACGGCGACGGTCTTGTCGGCGATCTGGGTGCTCAGGATGGTGTTGTCGGCGGTGACGTCCTCCTTGCGACACGTTCCTGTCAGTGTGATGGTGCTGAGCTCTTCGTCGTACTGCACGCTGGCTTTCGCCTCGATGACGAGCAGCCCGTTCGGCTTGACGTCGATGATCTTGCCCGAGAGTCGCAGCGTGAGCCGGTCGGTGCGTTTGGCGTCGCCCTCGGTCTTGAGCTCGGTATCGAATCTGAAATCGACGTTCGGTTTTCCGCGTCGAAACGCGGCCGCTCCGAGCCCGCCTTCAATGTGTTTGATGAAGGCATCGAGCTCGCTCTTGGCGTCGAACTCCCTTTTGGTTTCGAGCTCGGCGTCGGCTTTGAACTGCCGCTGCTCGCGAACGATGATGGTGAGCAGATCGCCGACCTTGTGCAGCTTCGGGGGTTTCGGTTTGATCGTGATCCAGGAGTATTGTTCGTAGACCTTGTTGCGTTTGATCACCGGGTCTTCGCGCGGTGTTTGTGCCGGTGCCCCGCTCTTTTCGGCTTTACGATGCTTGGCGCTCAGCGACGAGGTCTGGGCGCACAGGGTCGTGCTGCAAACCAGCAGAGCCAGACTGATGACACCGTTGAAGCGTGACGAGGTCATCGGATGTTCCCCATAGCGAGACCGGGGAGCGATTCTCTCGGAAGTGCACCGCCGATCCGAACGGCACCGGGTGCTACTACGGTGGCCTCGAACTCCGTCCTTTTCTTGTCCGCGGAGCGCACGGTGACGGCTTGTCCGTAGAGTCCGTCTTCGAGGGCTTTGGCGGTTGTCACGGCGCTCACCGCGCCGGCGACGGAGGTCAGGGTCACGAGCTGGCCACGCGTCACCAACGGGATCGGTTCGAGCATACCAAGCTCGATCTGCGTACCGGCGGAGATGAACCGCTTGGCCCGCTGGCCAATGACCAGTGACGTCTCGGAGACACCGAGTCGGTCGATTCCGTTGAACGAGATCGGTTGAAGGTCGACGTCGGAGCCCTGGACGGTCGCGTCCTGGTTGATCGCACGGCGGGTCACGACCACGGGGCGAACCATCGAAACCCGGACGACGAGCGGGATGGTCTGGACGATCCGGTTCTGCGACAAGACGTCGACTTCGAGCTGCACGAGGCCGAGCAGTTGATCGCCGCGGCGACGCAAAACGAAGTCGTACGTCGGTTTGGAAAGGTCCAGAACCTGGGCGGGTGTTCGATCGAAGGCGATCTCGGCGCGGCCGCCGTATCGAGCGAACTCGCGGTTGAAATAGTCGAAAACGGCCGCACGCAGCGTCAGGTTCTGCGTCTGCCGCTCGACACGATCTTCGTCGGTTGCGTTCGACTGAGTGCGTCGCGCGTGCGAGCCAGCCGTTGTCCCGCCGGAACGGTCGCAGGAAGGGCGGCTCGGCGGTGCGGCCGGTCGTTCGACGCGGCACTGGGACGCACCGCTGAACGTGATGGTCGCCAGGTTCGCGCCGTTGGCTTTCAGGGCTGAGCGCACCATGTCCGCGTGGATCAAGCGGGACCCGCCCGGTGGGGGGGCGTTGGTGATCGTGAGTCCAGCAAAGCGAGCTTCCGTCTCCGTCGAGAACCCGCGCAGCTCGCAGAGGTCGCTTAGGGGGATCGTGTCTTGAACGACGACCGCGGTCGGCCAAAGACGCAACGAGTCGGCCGACGCAGACAGGCACATTGCACCGCAAAAGACCGATACGGCGACGGCGGTGAACATCCATCGTGTCCGCCGGTGGGTGCCGGTCCGCGGGTCGGCGATGTGAATCGTATGATCGCAATCCTTGCGTTTCATGATAGCGTCCTGCCGGTAGCGAGTTCGTCGGGTTCGTAGCTCCGTCTACGGTTACAGTGTCACGTCATGTCACGAAATCCCGCTCGGTGCGGGCTAGAAGCTCCTCAGGTTGGATACGATTCGCAGCGATTCGTCGGCACTCTGGATCGATTGGCTGTTCAGCTCGAACGCCCGCTGCGTGGTGATCAGGTCGATCAGCTCGCGCACGGGGTCGACGTTGCTCATCTCGAGGGCGCCCTGCACGGTCGCACCGAGTCCGTCGGTCTCCGGTGTTCCCGTGACCGGGGTCCCGGAGGCGTCGGTTTCGAGAAACAGGTTCCGCCCGATCTGCTTGAGCCCCTCGGGGTTGACGAAGCGGGCGAGCTCGATCTGCCCGACGGTGTTCAGGGTGGTGGCACCCTGTTGTCGCACGCGAACTTCGCCGTTGCGTCCGATCGAGACCTCGATGGCGTCGTCGGGGATGACGATGGGCGGGTCCATGATCGCGCCGCCGCTGTTGGCGAGGACGATGTTCCCGACGGCGTTGCGGACGAAGTCGCCCGCGCGGGTGTAGGCCGTCACCACGTCACCATCGTGCACGGTCTCAACCTGGAACATCCCTTCGCCGTCGATCTGAAGGTCCAGGGGCTTGCCGGTCGTGTCGACGGAGCCGGGTCCGAAATTGAGCTGTGTGCCGGAGACCTTGACGCCCGTTCCCACCAATACGCCGTGAGGAATGGGTTCGTCTTCGGCGTTGGGGATGCCCGGTTCGCGCTTGACCTGGTAGAGCAGGTCTTCGAAGTTCACCCTAGACCGCTTGAACCCGTGGGTGTTGATGTTGGCGAGGTTGTTGGCGACGACGTTGAGCTTTTCGTCGAGCGCCTTCATCCCCGAGGCGGCTGCCTGTAAGGCCGTGATCGCCATCTATCGAGTCCTTATCCTGAAGACCGGCCGACGTCGGTCACGGCTCGACCCGTGAGCTGATCCTGCAAGCGGATCATCGTGGCGTTCATCTGATACGCCCGCGACGCGTCGATCATGTCGACCAGTCCTTTCATTACGTCGAAATTGGATTCTTCCCTCGATTCGGGTCGAAACTGTCCCTCCCGCGCGGTCATGGCGGTGTCCTCGGCGTCGAAGAGGTTGGCGCCGGTTTTCGAGAGACCCTGTGGGTTCTGCGCGGCGAACAGACCGAGCCGTGCCACAGTGACACGACCTTGTCTTACGGTTCCGTTCGCGGAGATGGACAACGGACCGCCCTTGTCGTTCAGCGTGATCCGCCTTCCGCCGTCGTCGAGAACGCGCCACCGACCGTCTCCCACCGCGAGGACGAGTTCGCCGGTTTCGTTGACCGTGAACTGGCCGTCCCGCGTGTATCGTGTCGCGTTTCCGTCACTGACCGCCAGGAACCCCTCGCCATCGACGGCCACGTCGAGCGGTTTTCCGGTCCACTCGATGTTGCCTTGTGCGAAGTCATGGAAGCTGGGCCGCACGTTCAACCCGCCGGCCAGCTCGTCGAGCACCGGATGGGCGGCGTTGATCCCGTTCGGGTCCTCCTGCGTCTCGACCCGACGCTGGGTGACCACCGCGAGATCGTGTTTGAACCCGGTGGTGTTGACGTTGGCCATGTTGTTGGCGAGAAGCGTCTGACGGTGTTGATTCACCTTCATGCCCGCCGCCGAAAGCCATATACCATAGCTGCTCATGGCAACTCCACACCGTGATCGCGAACCGCGATGTCCGGCGTATCCTCGTCCGGTACCGGTGCTTCCACCCGCTCTTCTGCGCGCGAGGCGAGCGCCCGCGCTGCGCTTTGACGGACCACCCGGCCGAGAGAGACCCAGTCGAGTGTCAACAGTCCGTCAGTCCTTTTCATACGCAGCCTGTCAGTCGGCATCCACATGCGCAGACTCCTTCGATCGCACCAGCGAGGGCGCGACTGTTCGAGGGCTTCTCCACGGTGTGTGCCAAAGCGCGCTGCGTACGGTCGATCGAGGCGTTGAAGGGTCCGAGCGGCGCGATGTTAGTCCTTTTCTGACAAGAACTTACGTCCATTATTTGCGGACACGAACCGGACGCCGCGGCCCCGCATCCGCCGCCGCGCCGACGCGCAAACCTTGCCCCTAACCGGCAATCGTCGCCGATCGAAGCCGTCGTGATCGCGCCGGGCGGTCCCCGTCAGCGCGGTCAGTCGACGCGACATGGATGCGCCGGCCTCACCAACCGGCAATCGGCTTGAAAACGCGTTGCGGCGCTGATAAACTTGAAATCGGACCCACGGTTGTGGGTGAAACCTGAAGAACGGGGGATGCGGACGGCTCGCTTGGACACACCGAACTCGGATGAAACCGACGCCTGTTGCAAGCCGAAGTGCCTATACCCGCGCACGATGATACACCAAACGCCTGATGCGCGGTCATCCATCCGTTGCGAGCGCTCGAACCGGCTTTGAAAGGGGAGCAACATGCGCGGCGTCTTTTTCGGTCTTGGTCGGATATACTCCATCGCACGGACGAGATACGCCACCGTCGGCGTATTCATCGGTGCCGTTCTTCTGGTACTGCTTGCCACACGATCAGTCCATGCGGACGCGGTCAACGGCGAGGTGTTTACGGTGCGACAGCCTGACGGCACGACGGTGGAGGTCCGCCTGTGGGGCGACGAGTTATACCACCACGTCGAATCGATGGACGGATATACCGTCATGCGAGCGCCCGATACCGGGCTGATCGCGTACGCACGGCTCTCGAGCGACGGCAACGAGCTCGTCTCGACCGGCGTACCGGCGCAGGCGTTGAAGCCGCCGCACCTCGACCTGGCGCCGCACATGCGCATCAATCGTGCCTCCGTCGTGGAAAAAGTCGCCGCCGCTCGGGCACGCCTCGAGGAGCAAAAGCCGCTGGTGCTCGCCTCCGTACGCAACAAATCGGCGTCGCTGGCGCCGCCCAACAACGGGAACGTACAGGGCATCACGCTGCTGGTGGATTTCTCGGACCAGCCCGGCACCATCGCGCCGTCCGAGATCAACAACTATTGTAACTTGCCCGGCTACTCGGGGTATGGAAACAACGGCTCCGTTTACGACTATTTCTTCGACGTTTCGGACGGAAATTTGTCCTACACGAACTTCGTACCCGGCTCGTATTACCGCGCTTCGCAGCCGAAGAGCTGGTACGACGATTCGAGCGTACCCTGCTGCAACCGAGCGCGGACGATGGTCGTCGAGGCGCTAAACGACCTGGACGCGCAGGGGTTCGATTTCAGCCAGTACGACTCGGACGGTGACGGGTTGATCGACGCGGTCAACATCTTCTACGCCGGGACGCGAAACGGCCCGTGGTCGTACGGGTTGTGGCCTCACTCGGGTTGGTTGAGCTGGAGCGCGGACGGCGTCTCCACCGGCCGCTACCAGATTACGGACATCGGAAACCAGTTGCGCCTGCGAACCTTCTGCCACGAGAACGGCCACATGATCTGCTATTGGCCGGACCTCTATGACTACGGGTACGAGTCCGCCGGCGTCGGGAACTTCTGTCTGATGTGCTACGGGGCGTCGAACACGAACCCGGCCGAACCGTGCGCCTACATGAAATACGACGCCGGGTGGGGCGTTCCGACGATCCTCGCCGGGTCCCAGAGCGGACTTCCCGCACCGTCGGGCGTGAACACGTTCTACAAGTTCGAGCACCCGACCGCGTTCAACGAGTACTTCTTGATCGAGAACCGCCAGAAGACGGGCCGCGACGCCGCCCTGCCCGACCAGGGACTGGCGATCTGGCACATTGACGAGTTCGGCGACAACGACTGGGAGGACATGACGGAGCAGTTCCACTACCTTGTCACGCTGGTGCAGGCGGACGGCGACTGGGACCTCGAGCTGTTCAACAACTACGGCGATTCGACGGACCTGTGGGCCGCTCCCACGTATGCGGAGTGCACACCCCAGACCGATCCGAACACGAACTGGTGGGACGGGAGCGACTCGGGGTTGTTCATACGCGAGATCAGCACGGTGGCGCCCACGATGACCTTCGACTTCGGCACGGTGGGGGACTGCAATGACAACGGCGTGCCGGATGATCAGGACATTCTCGGGGGAACGAGCACCGACGCGGACGGCGACGGCATTCCGGACGAGTGTGAATGCGGGGATGCGGTGAGTGCGCCTGAGCTTAATCCCGACGCGTTTTCCATGAACCGTTACCTCGCGCTCGCCCCTGGAAACGCCGGTGTGTTGACCGCCCTGCGCGTGACACTGCTCGATCTGCCCGATTCGTTCGCGGGGTTCGAGGGTGACACGATGTGGGTCGGCCCGCCGTCGGCGGTGACGGAGTCCTCGGGGAGCGCCGACCCCGGACCCGAACCGACGTTTACGGCGGCGCGGTTGCAGTGCGCGCCGCACTACATGGACTGGGGCACCGTGGGAACCGTGTACGTCACCGGTCAGGCGGTGATGCCCGGCGGACGCTACGACGTGCAGGCGATCCACCAAAGCTGCGACACGATCGGTGAGCCGAACTATTCCGCGATCCGCAGCGTATTGACGGCGCCACGCTGGGGCGATGCCGTGGGTGACTGCGGGGTGACACCCTGCACCGGTCCGGACGACAACGTCGACTTCATCGATATCGCCGCCATTGTGGCCAAGTTCAAGAACGAACCGGATGCCCCGGTCAAAGTCCGTGCCGATATCGCGGACGATCCGCCGGACATGGTGGTGGATTTCGTGGACATTTCCCGGGGCGTCGATGCCTTCACCGGCGTCGCGTATCCGTTTGAGGGCCCGCCCGGTTGCCCGTAAGGTCGCGCCGCGTACGCACGATATCGCCTGCGAGCGACGCCTGTAGCGGTCCCTGCGCCCGCCGTGCGGTGGGTCTGGGCCTGCGGTGGCGGAATCTCGCCCGAATATCCGACCGACGGCGGCGAATCCCTATCTGTAAACCACGCTGTGGCGACCTTGCGCCTGCTCCGCGGGCGGTCATGGGCGGCATCGAAGCAGGTGAAACAAGAAGGTGAAACCGTGACGACGACGGAAATCCGCGAAGTGGGCCTCGAACCCGACGCTCCCCAACCCGACCTTGCCCGACCCTGCTCCGCCGACGAGCCCATCGCCTGCGTCGAGGTGGATCGATACTGCCAGGGGTGCGGGTACAACCTTCGCACGCTGCCGATCCATCGTGACGTGCGTACGCAGATTCCGATGGTCCGCTGCACGGAGTGCGGGCGATATGAGTCCGCCAACGAAGGCTCCGCCGTGACGCGACCGTGGGTGAATCGGCTGATGTCGATCGTGCTGGGCGTTTGGATTCTCACGATCGTCGCGAGCATCTTCTGGCTCGGTTTTGGCGAGGCGGCGTTGTGTTACGTGACGCTCGACGAGCTGACCGTCCACGGCGGGTACACGACGCAACGCGTCGGGGGCCAGACCATCCGGACATGGTCGTCGTACGGTGCGCTTGAGGTCCGGCCCGAGAGCGAGACGGATCGGGCGTTTCTGGTGTTCATCCTGGGGATGTCCTGTGTGACGGCGTTTTTCGTGGGGTCGTTCTTGACGGTCGTTTGTCCGCATTGGCCCCGCTGGGTCGCTGCCATCGTTGTGGCACTTATGCCGGTCATCGGGTGCGGGATCGTCGCGGTCGTCTGGAGTTACGAGGCGCCGCATCTCGTTCGTTGGGGTCTGCCGCACATCGGTTGGCACGCGGGGTTGCAGCTTTTCGGCGGTCTGGCGGGCGTTGTTGTCGGTCGGGCGGCGGCCAGGTTGGGCGTCACGATCTTCTTGCCGCCGAGCGTCCGGCCGCGACTGGCGTACCTCTGGTTTGCAGACCGCAAGCCCCCGCCGCACACGCGCGGCCCGGTGCCGAGCTATTGAGTGTCTCCGCCTGTGCCACGGCTCTGAATCAGCGTGCACGAACAGGCGCCACGCACGGGCGTCCGGACCGCTCCCTGACGGTCGCGGCTCTGATCGACGGCGCTCATCCGCGCACCGTCCGTTAGCGCAGCGCCGCTACCATCGGCGCGGGTGGCACGGTCTACCGACGCACTCGGTAGGCCGTGGACGTCACGCGCAACACCGGGTCCTGACAAATCACGAACCCACGCCACCCGGCTCCGACACGGGATCCCGATGAATCGGGAACCCGTACCACCCGGCTGCGCTACGGGACCACCTTCAACGGGCCCGTGCCTCCCGAAGTCTCCGCGCAGTCAGATGACGATCGGTTTGCCGAGCTTGCGCCGAATGGGCACGAACTGGGCCGCGTGCATCATCTCGTGAATGCCGATGATGTTGAAAACCGAGCCGACCGTCGGGGCGTAGTCCTTCATCTCCTCCGGCGTGGCTCTGTCCAGGTCCGCATCGGGGACGGCATCCAGTGCCGACATTGTGGCATCCCGCTGCTGCTGCATCCACGTCAGGTATTCGTCCTTCTTGTGGAACTTGGCCGGGTCGTCGGACTTCGACGTCTCGGGTGAGTGCGACGCGTCGAACCCTTCCGGAAGCGCGGGCATGGTGAACCAGGCCTTGGTCATCATGTCTCGCTCGGAGCCGATCAGATGACCGAGCTGCCATGCTATATGGTTGGCACCGGGGACCGACCGCACCATCAGGTCCGCATCGTTCATGTCGGAAATGTAGGCCGTCAACACTCCGTGACACGTGTCGATGGTGTTTCTCAGCGCATCTTTGGCGTTCATCGTGGGTTCTCCTTTGCGTTGCCCGCTTCGTTCGACTTACCGCGTGTGGACGAAGCATACCACGACCGACCCGCCCGCACCAGATGCCGAACCGCGCCCGTCAGGAAGCGACCCGAGCCCAATAGCGAGCGCGGGGTCGCGGTGAATGCGGAATGGTGAACTCGAAAGGCGGACGCGGAATCGCGAATTCCGAACGAGCGGGAGCTTCGCTGCGCTGCGATGTCGAATGGTGAACAGCGAAAGAGGAGGGCAACATTGCGACGCGGGGGCGGCTGAGTCTTCATGCTTGACCCTTCGCCCGTGTTCCGCCATTCATGATCGTGCATCCTCGTCTCGTCCGCTTGACCCGGGCGAGCGAAGCTGGTGGAGTATGCGGTCTGCTTCTTCTGGTGATGCGCGGTCTTTCTAAGCGAGCGTGTGGGTTGAGCGCAGCGGGCGACATGTTGTTGGGGATCGTTCCGGGACCGGGGTTGCTGTTCGGGCTGATGCTCGTGGCGGCGATCGTCGGCGGGTACGCCATGCGCTTCGTCCACCTTCCGAGGGTGATCGGTTTCGTCCTCGGCGGCGTCGTGTTGCGGCTCATGCTCGATACGGCGATCGACCCATCCGATGACAGCTCGCAGGCGCGGGCCCTCGAAGCAGCCGCAGAGCCCCTCAAGGCGATCAAGGACCTCGCCCTGGGGCTGATCCTGTTCACGATCGGCGGCGTCTTCGAGCGGTCGAAGCTGCGCGCGACCAGGGGACGGGTGTTGAAGATCGCGGCGTGCGAGTCGGGCCTGGTCGCCGCGCTGGTCTTCGTCGGTTGCGCGGTGGTGGCTACGTTGGTTTTGAAGGGCAGCACGGCCGGGCAGGCCATCCTGTTGGCACTGTTTCTGGGGATTGCTGCCATCGCAACGGCACCGGCCGCCACGCTGCTCGTGCTCAGAGAGTACGAAGCCAAGGGACCGATCACCGACACCATCCTGGGTGTTACCGGTATCAACAACATCCTGTGCATCGTACTGTTCCACTCCGTGTTCCTCATCCTCGCGTCGTTCGGCGTGATCAACGCGACCGGGGCGCTTGCCGAACACCTCGGTCTGGCACTGGCGCTCACGACGGTCGGAAGTGTCGTGCTCGGAGTCATCGCGGGGACGGTGATCGCGATTCTCCACGCCAAGCTGCCGCTCGCCGAGACGCTGCTTTTTTTCTTCGCGGCGTTCATCATCCTCGGAGCGGGTGAGGCGTGGCTTTGGAAACACCAGGGCGTGTCGTACAACTTCCTGCTCACGTCACTGGTGACCGGGGCCGTCTTCGCCAACGTGGCGATTGATTCGCAGAGGCTCGACGCGGTGCTTCGTACGGTGGCTACGCCGATCTTCGCGGGCTTTTTCGTGATGGCCGGGTACGGTTTGCACCTGTCCGACCTCCGCGAGATGGGTCTGCTCGGGGCCGTTTACTTTCTCTGCCGGTTCGCAGGGAAAGTGCTCGGGTGTTTGCTCGGTGTGCGTTGGGCACAAGCGCCGGAACGCGTGGGCGGCCGGCTCGGCGCCGCACTGTTGTGCCAGGCTGCGGTCGTGATCGGACTGGCGTCGTTCGTCGAGCGGTACTGGGACAGCCCCTTGGCACCGAGATTCGTGACCGTGATTCTCGGAAGCGTCATCGTCTTCGAGCTCGTCGGTCCGGTTCTGGTCAAACGGTGCGTCGTTCAAGGGGGAGAGGTCAAGGCCTTGACACTCTTGCATCGTGCCGGAGTGATGACGGGAGGGACGTCCATCGTCCGTCTGACGCTCGGGTCCTTGGCTCGGTTGTTCGGGGTCAGCCGCCGACGCAAGGACCGCCACCCCGAGAACATGCATGTCAGGCACATCATGCGGACGAACGTCCAGTTCATCCAGGCGTCGGCCACCCTCGACGACGTGTTGCATTTTATCGAAGGGTCTACGTACAACCATTTCACCGTCGTGCAGGAGGATGGCGAGTTCGTGGGCGTGGTCCATTTCAGCGACGTTCGCGACGTGATGTACGACCCGGCGCTGAGTGCCCTGGTGACCGCGGTGGACCTGGCCGATCCCGACTCGAAGGTCGTGCCGGCGGACATGCCGCTCGCCGACCTGCTTGATGCG
>JASFUW010000063.1:0-15840 GCA_050050135.1 Phycisphaerae bacterium | reverse complement strand
TGGGTTCTCGCCATAGCGCAGCCTCCCCCAATTAGTTAGCGGGATCATCTCGAACCAGGGCCAGGAATGGGGGTAGCGCTCTGCTCGCGTTCCGATCCAGGTCGCGATTTCGCCATCGTAGCAGGCGGTTACCTCGAAAGCGCCGGCCGCAAACCGCGCTCGCAGCTCCGGAAGATCATCAGGATGATCTTCCAGGCTGTGCAGCGTGTTCAAGGTCTCCCGGTAGGCTTGCGGATGATACACGACGAGTACATGATTGTTGTTCTTGGCCGCCGCACGCAGCAGGCACGGTCCTCCGATATCGATCATCTCGACGGCTTGCTCGAACGTCGAGTCCGGATCGGCCACGGTCTCCTCGAACGGGTAAAGATTCACCACCACCATGTCTATCGCTTTGATGCCCTGCTCATCGAGCTGGCGCATGTGCTCGGGGTTGTCGCGATCAGCCAGGATTCCGGCGTGGATTTTCGGGTGCAGCGTCTTGACCCGCCCGTCCATCATCTCGGGAAAACCCGTGACCTCCTCGACGAGCGTCACGGGGATGTCATTTTCCTTGAGCAGTGACGCAGTGCCCCCGGTCGATATGATCTCGATCCCGAACTCGTCTACCAGGGCACGCGCGAAGTCCACGATGCCCGTCTTGTCGTAAACACTGATGAGCGCTCGTTTGATCGTGGCGTCTTCCATATGCATACCGCGCGGCTCACGCCCCTGACGCTCGTGCCGCATCCAGACAGCCGAGTCGGGCTCGGGTGGCATGGTCCGGCCCGCAGGGACAGGCCATGGCGCGGCACAATCACGGCCTGGCTGCGACGCGCCGGGATGCCAGCCGGATTTCGACGTACCCCTCCGCAGACCGCATCAGGGCTTCCTGTCGAACTTACTGCGAAGCGGGTCTGCCGTGGCGCGGGCTTCCCGCTCGCCGACGGCGCCGGATTCCTCGCGGGCACGCTTCAGGGCCGCCGCCTCGTCGATCGGCGGCAGGTTCAACCGCTTTCGTGCAGCGATGACCTGTTGCCGCCGCAAGTACGGAACCTTGCCGAGCCGTGCACAAAGCACGCGGCCGTCTTCCCCCAACAGAACGACGGCATCGTGGAACGGATTCGGCACGGTCGCCTCCACTTCCGGCGCCGCGATGGAGTGCCGAACCTCGCCGGTCTCCGGGTCCGCAATCACGAGCCGGCGATCCGTCGTGAAGATGGTATCTCCGCGTGAGGCGTGCGCCACAAACGCACGGCCGTCGGGAATCCTCCATTTCTCAGTCCCGCTCTCGGTATCCAGCGCCACGACGCCGTAGTGCGGGCAGTATTGGTATAGGGTCTGACCTACGACGATGGGGCCTTCCTCGAGTGGTTGGGGCATGCGCACCCGCCAGAGCAGTCGCCCGGAACCGTGGCTTACCTTGTAAAGGGAACGGTCGGTGCTGGCGATGTATGCGCCGCTCTCGTCCACCGCAGGCGTGCCCGTGATCCGACCGCCCGTTCTGAACGACCAATACAGCGCCTTGTCGGGAGCGCGACACGAGTACGCCGTTCCCGTCTGTGACGCGAAGATCAACGTGTCCCGGCCGAAAAGCACGGGTGAGGCCGTGATCGGTCCGCCCGTCTCCACCTCCCAGAACTTGAACGGCTCGACGGATCTTGGGTCGTTGATGAGAAGGCAGTAGAACCGCCCGCCCGCACTCCCGATGAACATCAACCCTTCATAGGCGACGGCGGAACTGCCCGCCCCAAAACCGGGTGCGAACTGCTTGAGTAGGTCGCCCGAGAAGCGATCGATGACGTAAATCCACGATGTGGTCGGAACGATGGCTGCTCCGTTGCCGGCCGCCACGCGGATGTGCGTCGGGCGATAGATTTTGTAGTCCGGCTCGGCCAGCTTCTTGGCCCACCGGATCAGTCCGACGTCGGCGAGGACCGAAAACAGCGTGCCGTTGTCTGTGATGACGTAGAGTGCTTCGTCGATCAGGTGGCCTTCGACGAGTCGGTCGCCCGCGGCGAGAGGCAGCTTCGCCTCCCAGAATCGCGACATCCCCGCCGCTTCGAGACTCGTATCGTCGATCAGCGGTTCGGCGTTCGCGCTGAGCGCCCCCGCCAGAACCGCCAGAGCACACCACGTCTTTATCATCCGACTCGATTGCATGAATCCGTGCTCCTCTTGTCTCGTCGAGGAAGGAAGCATGAGCCCACGGCTCGGCAAGCGGCGGTCGTTCCGACCGGCCGGACTGCCCTCGCGGCGGAAGGCAGACGGGTCGACGGTCGGCCGCCAACGCACGGGCGGGTCCCCCGTTTAGTGGGGTCTGCGCTCGCTGTATCGGCCCCGGGACGTCGGCGTCGCGAAGCACGCGCGATGTCGGAGCCGACGTCTATTTCACCGTACTGGTTGTGCGTAGTCAAGGCGGACCGACCACCGCGGTGACGCATGAGCCTACGGCGAACGCCGCCCGATTTCCGAGGTCTTGGTTGCGGTGCTTACTCGCCCGATTCGCCGTCGGATTCGACGGACAGCGTCCGGTCGTGCTCGTCCTCCCAGGCACGCATCTGTTCGATCATCGCCAGGTGGGTCTTGATGGTGGCCCGCATCTGAAGCGACGTGGGGACGGTCTCGAAGACGTGCGGCTGTCCCTCGGCCCGGGCCCGCAGGTCCCGCGCGAAATCCTCCCAGCTCCCCTCGTACAGCGCATCCCGCATCCGAAGGAGCATCCGATGCGTATCGGTCAAGGTAAGCTCACCGCCGTTCACCGGATTGGAGTCCATCGCAACATGCATGTTAAGCGGACTCTGCCCTTTCCGACACCTACGCCCGCCCGTCCCGGAGCGCGTCCCGGCGCGCCGGGATCGCTTCGTCGCTCCGTCGCTTGGTGGCTCCGTTTCCGTCCCGCGAGGGTCCGTACGTCCCCAAGCCTGTCCCGGCGCGCGGACAACCCGTATTTGATGGTTGTCGCTTCGAGGGACTTGTCATTCCCCGCGACTCTTGCAGGGAATTGGGCGACGGTGGTGCGCCGCGGGCGAGGGTGCCGGGCGAAAATGTTGGGTTTGCGCCGGAGGCGAAGCCATGAGAAGCGGCGTTTTTGATAGCGCCAGGGCGGTTTTTGGCTTCGTTTTGCGAAAAAAACATTGTGTTTCTTTTTTCTCCCCGCCTCGGCGAGCGGGCGCGACGCACACTCGTTCGCGAGTGATAACGTCAGGGGTGATCGGTGGAGACGGCTCGCGCGTAGCGCGCGCCGAGGCTAGCGACGGAGCGACGAAGGGCGGCCGAAAGCAGGCGATTGGGGACAGGGATCGGGGAACGGGGAACGGGGATCAGGGAACCACCCGAATGGCGAATCCCGATGGGTCGGGCTTTTCGCTGCGCTTCGTTGCCGGATGCAGAACAGCAGTGGGCCCCGAGGCGCCTACAAGGGCGAGGGCAATGGGCGAAAACGTTAACAAAGCGCACCCACCCATCGCCCTTTTCGACCGCCAAATCCGCGCCTCTCGTGGCTTCGCCGCCCCACCGGCCCGTCCCGCGACGACGTTCGTCCCATCGCGAAAGTGGCTGCGTTCAGCGGATCAAGGCAGCAAGCCGACGCGTTGAATGGCCCAGTACGATCCGATCAGTGCAATCCCAATAGACAGCGGGCACATGATCGCCTTGTGATACCATGGTTTGTTACGGAACCAGCCCAGGACCAGAAACGCCATCGTGACGACCGCGAGTTGCCCAAACTCGACGCCTACGTTGAAACCCACTAACGCAGGCACGAACCGACCCTCGGGCATCCCCAATTCACGGAGAACGCCCGCGAAACCCATCCCGTGCAGCAGACCGAACATGAATACCACGGCGGGACGCCACGGCTTCAGTTCGTGCACCAGAACGTTCTCGATCGCCACGTACGTGATGGACGCCGCAATGAGTGGTTCGACCACGCGCGCCGGCAGCGAGGCGACGCCGGCCATCGACAACGCCAACGTCACGGAATGTGCCACGGTGAAGGCAGTGATCTGCAGGAGCAGTGGTCGGAGTCGAGTGCTCAAGAGATAGAGCCCCAGGACGAACAGGATATGATCGACGCCCTTGGGAAGAATATGTTGGAATCCCAATACGAGATATCGAGCAAAGACGAACCCGTGGTCGTTGACCATCGGCTCGTGCAGTCGGTATGGCGGCGAGTCTTCTCCGGCGGTGAGAACGTGCGTGACGCCACCCGCATTCGCCTCGTCGAGGATGGTGAGGTGTACCGTGTTGAACGCACGCGATGCCCCGAACGTAAATTCGGTTGCCTCCTTCGGATACCGCCCGACAAGGCGTACGGTGGTGCCGAAGACGGGAGAATCGGCACTCGGCTCGCCCAGGGGGTGGTCATAATCGGAGAACGTCACAAAAGGCACTACCTTCTTACCGTCAAAGCGGATTCGGATGCGCCGTTCGATGGTGTGGCGTGCATAGTCGAGTGCCCGCGCCAACTCCTCTTCAGACAAGTCGCGAAGGATCGGAGCAGTGACGTCGGAATGGATCGAACTGCGAACCCCCAATGCCAACGCATCGACATTGACGCGCATGTCGATCAAGTAGGTTCCGTCCGCCTTGATGACTCCGACAACCGGTGTGATCGTGACATCGTGGGCACAAGCAGTTGCCGCCCCCAGCGAGATGCAGAGGAACACAGCCAAGCCGAGCGGAGTTCGGGAAACGCGGGTCATAATGCCAGATGGTCCAGACGGGACGGCACACGTGCATTGCCCGGGACGAGGGTTGCGACGGACTCTGACAGGTACGACATCTTGGTTCCGTTGCTCCACAGTTTCGGCGGGCGATTACCGACCTCCGATGAGTCTAGCTGCGCACTGGCCCACGGCAAGAGGCCGCCCCATCGAACCGCATCCGCGATACCTTCTCGACGCCCGACCATCCGGCGACACGGGTCGTCCAGGGTATTTCACATCGGGAGAAAGGGCCGGAGACCGGGCAAGGTCCTTACCATCCTAGCGGGCGACTCGGGGTTGTTCCCCCCCCGACGCAACCGTACTTCGTCCATCCCTATCCGTCTGCGGAACAGTTCATCGTCCGGGCTCGGGAAGGGCAGATTCTGACCGAGTGGGTTGCAGCATGGACACGGCCGGTTCCAGCCTTTGTCGGGATCGGCGGGATGGGGAAATCCGCTGTTCCTCGGGCCTGGGTACAACGAGATGTGCTCGGGTTTCCGCTGCGCGGGGTGCCGGAGGATGCACCCTGCGTGCTGGAAGGATGAATGCGCAAAGGCAATGGCGAATGAGGAATCGCGAATAGCGAAGGGGAGCCGGGAACGGCGGGGGTGACCGAAGGCGTCGCAGACCTTCAGGGAATGCTTATTCGACCCTTGCAGGGTCGGTTCGGGCGCGGGCGGGACGGTTCCGTGGGCGGCGGTCGCCTGCGGCGTCCTTGCCCACGGCTACTAGCTGGGAGCCCTCCGGGCTCAAGGGCAGTACGCTCGGGGCAACGACCGGATAGGCTCGAGGACCGTGGAGCCGGAGCAACGACCAGACGACGTCGGCAGATGCCGGCGAACTCGTGTAGCCAGTTGGTGCGTCAGGGACGCACTCTACGCGCTTATTGTGCCCCTCCAAGGCGACGAAATGACATGGCACCGGCATTGCGAGGGCGTCGCCTCGGGCTGTCCCGGCACGCCGGGACCACCCTTTTGGGTTGAGGGAACGCATCCTACGCCTATTGGAGATTGGCGATTGGGGATTTGGGGTCGGGGTGCTTGGTGTGCGAGGGACGTCCGCGCGGGCTGAAGCCCGCGGCTCAGGGGGCGGAGCGGACGACGTAGTCGGAGGATGGGCTAGAGCGGGTAACGCTCAAGTGGATCGCTCAACCCCCCCCCCTCTCTCCCCCCTCCTTACAAAGGGGGGATGAAAAGGGGGTTGCCGCTACGCCTGACCGTTACTTGCTCTAGTCGAATGAGCCGGTGAACATTTGTTGGAAGGCGGCGGCGTCGGCGAGGTCGACGTGGTTGTCCTGCTGGTGGTCGGAGGCGGTGCAGGTGGGGTCGGTGAGATCGTCGGGGCCGGTGAGGCACCAAGCGAGGTCGGCGTAGTCCAACGTGTCGACGTCGCCGTCGCGATCGACATCGCCGTACCAGGCATGGAGGTTGATGGCGTCGAGGTCGTTGGTGGTGTCAATCCCGGCGAGCAGCAGCTCGTTCATGGAACGATCGAGGTACAGACGGAAGGTGCTGTCGAGGTTGTCGGGGTCCTGGGTGTTGTGGTAGGAGGCGTAGTCGTAGCCGTTGTCGATGATCTGGGGGATGATGACGTTCTTGACGGCCCACATATCAAGGGCGATCGGATCGGTGCTTGCGAGGAGCTGATCGCGACGGTTGACGTGTTCGTAGTATGCGGCCGGTCCGTATCCGGGGCGGGCCAACACGTAGATGGCGTCGAGGATGGTGAGATCGGGCAGGCGGACCTCGGCCAACACCGACCCCAGCCCGCCGCGAGCGACGCCATGGTGGCAGTCGGTGCTCATGGCGGTGGTGATCAGGCCCATGTGGTTTTTGACGGCTGCGGTGATGCCGTAGATCGAGTGCGTCTTCAGGACGGGCACGTTGATGACGACGAGCCGGTCGGGGTCGTAGGTCTGCGAGGCCGGAGACCAGACGCCGTACTTGTAGCTAATGAGCGTGCCCGGTGCGGTCTGGAACTTGGGGTAGGAAATCTTGACGTCGGTCTCGGGGTCGTAGTCGGCGGAGACGACGTAGCCGCTGCTCATGTCCGCGTCGGCGTATTCGTCGACGCCGAGGGTTCTGATCGTGTCCCAGAGGAAGGTGGAGACGGTCCAGCCCTCGTCGGCGAAGTCATTGACGACGTCCTGGACGGATTGGGTGTGTTCCTCGGCGTTGCTCTCGATGCGGTTGAGGTTGCCGGAGTTCTGGCCGTTGTCGGCGACGACGACCTCACCGACGAATCCGTCCGGATGCTCGACGACGCGGCGGATGATGCCGCGGATGACGTCGGTGTTGGTGCCGCCGCGCTCGGCCCACTGGGCGTTGACCTTGATGAGGACGACGTCGCCGGCGTCGATCATGCCGTCCGGTCCTGATGTCACGGTCGTGTCAGCCGAAGCGTACCATTTGAAACCGCTGACGCCCATGAGGGTGGTCAGGTCGTCGACGCCGGCGTAGCGTCCGGGCTCGATGCCGCGGGCGTTGTTGACGACGAAGACATCGGGGTGGTAGTCGGCGGGGGGCGCGAGGGGGTCGGTCAGGCGGCCGGGTTGTGACGTCGCGAAGGCGAGAACGACGAAGGCGAGGGCGAGGCAGCTTCCGGTCGCGACTTTTCCGCGGGTGGTCGCCAGCCCGCCGATGAGGCGCGTGCGCAGGGCGAGAAGACCCGCGACGAGCGGGACGCCGAAGGAGGCTGCGGCGGTCGCGAAGGCGGCCTGTTGGCAGGGGTAGGCGAGGCGGCTGGGCTTTGTGCCGCTGCGAAGGACCAACCACAGGAGCGCGAAGAGGCCGCTGAGCAGGGTCGAGCCGATCACCCACCGGCGCATCCAGATCGGCTGCGTTCCGTACCTTGGTATTCCGGTTTGCCGCGAACGTGCTGTCGTGAAACCCCTTGACTTCCATCCCATGGCAGGCATTCCTCTCGCAGAACCCGAGCCGGATCGGTTCGCCCGGCGCCCGGGCTTGTTATGTCATGATCTTGCAGGTGCCCGGCGCTGAAGCTTCGAACTCGCCCGATTCGGGTGCTATACTGTGTTGCCGGTGGCGGTCGATGGACCGCGGCCGGCTCAAGCTGACCCTAGTAACATAGTTTAGCCGAAGCAGATTGAAGGTCCAAGCCGGATGGATGGAGGGGGACTCGCGTGTCGCCGGAGTTCGGCGATTCCCTGCCGAAAACGTGCGGGGGTGTTGCGAATTCACTACAATCGGTGTGCGAGGAGCCGTGGGCGCGCTCGCGCGGGACGCGGCGCGTTTCCGGACTTTTGGTCCGATTCGGTTAATCGGAACTGACGGGAATACACGGGCAAGGCTCAGGTGTTGAGGATGATGAGCGAGTCGGCCGACTCAGCCAAGAAGCTCGAACCGCTGGGTGTTGACGAGGCACTCAGGGCGCGATTCGAGGAAGTGGCGTTGCCGCACCTCGACGCGGTATATCGGACAGCGCGTGTTCTCGGTTCCGACGAAGCCGAGGCGGACGATCTGGTCCAAGAGACGTTTACGCGTGCCCTGCGTGCGTTTGGCGGATTCGAGCTACGGGAGTACGGGGCCCGTCCATGGCTACTGCGGATTTTGCGGAACGTCTTCTATACGCGCAAGGGGCGCGAGCGTCGTGAGCCCACGCTGCTCGACGACGTGGACTTCGACCATTTTGCAGACGAGCTGCTGGATCCGGATGTGGACCCGGCGGCTGCGGATTCCATCAACTGGGATCACTTCGACGAAGAGTTGAAAGCAGCCGTAGCACAATTACAACCGGAGTATCGGGCTGTCCTGCTGCTCTGGTCGATAGAGGGTCTGAGTTATAAAGAGATCGCGGCGGTGTGCGATTGTGCGTTGGGGACTGTGATGAGCCGGTTGTACCGTGCTCGTCAGCTTCTCGGTCGGAAGCTGCGTGATTACGCCCGTGAGCGCAAGATCGACACGCAGAGATTCAGCTAATGGACTGCAAAGCATTTCGAAAATACATCGGCGCCTTCGCCGATGGCGAGCTCGAGGTGGAACCAAACCTGGAGGCGCTGGAACACCTCAACATGTGTCCTCCGTGCTCGGCGCGGGTCAACGCGGTCGGCTCTTTGAAGACGGCGATGAAGCGAGCGTACGGGGATGCTCGTGCGCCGGAGCGGCTGCGGCGGCGTGTGTTGGCGGCGCTGGACGCGGAGGTGGACGGTGTTGAACTCGAGAGCCCGGTCGGTGCGGGTTTTTCGCGTGGGCGCTCGTTCAAAAGCCGGGTGATGATCCCGTTGGGCATGGCGGCGGCGCTTACGTGTGTCGTCGTGTTCTGGAAGCTCTGGCCTGCCCGGGAACTGCGGACGGATGTCCGTCTGGCGCTTCCGGGACAGGTGGCGTCGGACGTACGGTCGCAACACCGGTATTGCATCGGGCAGCGCGGTGGAGCGCACAACGACGACTCCCTTCCGCACGATCTGAAGATCGTGGCCGAGCGGCTTAGCGCGCGATTGCACATGAAGGTGATCGCTCCCGATCTCTCCGCGATGGGGTTGGAACTGGTCGGGGCGGACTCCTGCGGGGTAAAAGGCAGGCCGGGGGCCCATGTGGTCTATAAGTCGGCTGCCACGGGGAAGACGCTTTCGGTCTTCACGGTGGGTCGTTGGGAGGGGATGGACGACCGCGATCCGGAGCATCCGAACCGGCGCGGGTACTTCGTGTCGAGAGATGACGATCAGGTATGCGTGGTTGCGTGGCACGAGGGAGACGAGACGTACCTGGTGTGTTCGGACCTGCCTGAATCGGTGCTTATGGACATCGGCGGGCTGGTGAGCGGTGCGACGGCGTCTGCCTTCGGTGTCGGAAGCGGTGTGAACCCGTTTCTGGCGAAGACCGCGGTGCTCGTGCCGTAGGGGTGCGGGAGCGGGGTTCTCGGCACGTTGTCTGCGGCGTGTGTGCCTTCCGCACGGAGGCGGCGGCGGGGACACGGCCGTTCGAGCCGGCGGGACATGGGCTGACGGGCTTCGCCGGAGTAAAAATTTCGGGCCGGATGTTGGCCCCGGTGGTTGATCCGGGGTAAACTTTGAACGGCTTGGTGTTTTCGGTCTGCGCTGACGCTCCGAATGCGACCGACATAAAAAGCCCGGGCGAGTTTGTGCCTTCCGGGTTTTGTCCTTCCAACGGAGGTGACCACCGATGACGAGACGAGTTTGGACGGGCGGTATGGTTTGCGTGTTTGTGCTTTCTTTGTCGGTGTTCGGGCAGGACCCGCGGTCGGATTCGACGGCGCTATCGCAGCTCGGCTCGGGTGTGTCGGCGGCCACTTCGCTTACCGCGATGCGCGATTCGGCGGTGATGCTCCTGTCGAAGCGCGTGGAGAGCGTCGAGTGGGAGGACACGCCGTTCGAGGAAGTGATCACCTGGCTGAAGGCGGAGGGCGGCGAAGCGGTGAACATCGTGCCGCGGTGGGTTCCGCTCGGAGTCGAGAGCATCGATCGTGACACACTTGTGACACTCCAATTGAACAACACGACCGTGGGGCGGGTGCTCAGCGAGTTGCTCGAGACGCTGTCGGAGGATGGCGAGCTGAGGTTCCGTGCGTGGGGCAACACGCTGCGTATTTCGACACGAGCGGATTTCGAGCGCAAGCGTCTGATCCGGGTGTATGACGCCACCGACATCATGCTGCGGATCCCCGACTTCGGTCGTGGGGCACCGGTGATCGACTTGCAGAACGCGGGTGGTCAGGGCGGCGGCGGTTCCGGACAATCGGTCTTCTCGGGCAGCTCGGGCGGTCAGGAAGAGCAGACAGGTGGTGAGCAGGCGGAGCAGGAGCTGAAGGAGCGGCTGGAAGAGCTCGCCACCATGATCCGCGACGTCATTGCGCCGGGGACATGGTCTCAGGCGGGAAGCACCGGCGGTCAGGGCGGTGGACAGAACGTGATCCGGGTCTTCAACCGGTCGCTGATCGTAAACGCGCCGATCGAGGTGCACGAGAAGATCGGCGGTCCGTTCGCGTATGATCGATAGACTCGAAGGGCGGCGCGTCCGTCGCCGGATCGAATAAAACAGCGCCGACATTTCAGGATCGGGCATCTGCCAGGGCGTCGCGGAGGGCGTCGACTGTCACGTGTCTGATCCTGATTTTCTTTTGGGGCGACGTTCGACCGGAGATGATGTCGACGTCGCGTCGGTGGACGTCGAGCAGGTCAGCCAGGAAGGCGATTACGGCCTTGTTGGCTCGGCCCTTCTGAGCGGGTGACGCCACGGCGATCTTGGCTTGGCCGTCGAGCTCGCCCAGATAGCGTGTACGGGAAGCGCCTGGGACGACTTTGACCCGGACGAGAACGGCGTTATCCTCACTGCTGATGTCCAGCATGTCGATATTGTACGCATGACCACGCAATACGAAATCGGAGTGATCGGGGCGGGGAACGCAGCGGAGGGGATCGTACACGGCATCCTGCGGAACACGATTCTGTTTGCGGACCGGATCATCGCGTCCGATCCGCTCGAAGCGCGGCGGTCGCTGTTCGCGGAGCGGTTCAACATCGACGTGACCGACGACAATCACCACCTGGTGCAAAGCAGCGATATTCTGATCCTTGCGGTCAAACCCCAGCAATACGCCGAAGTGTGTCGCGCGATCGCTTCGGACATGCGGGAGGCGCATCTGGTGGTGTCGATCATGGCGGGCGTTTCGAGCGTGTCGATCGAGCGGATGTTTCCGCGGATCAAGGCGCGGGTTATCCGGGCGATGCCGAACCTTCCGAGCCACGTCGGTGCGGGGATGGCCGGGGTGTGCAAGGGGCAGCACGCGCAGGATGTGGACCTGCTGCGCGCCCAGCGCATCTTCGAGGCGGGGGGCCGGTGCGTGGTGATCGACGACGAGTCGAAGATGGACGCTGTCACTGCGCTGTCAGGGACGGGGCCGGCGTATTTCTACTACTTCGTCGAGGTTCTGACCGAGGCGGGCGTTCGGATCGGGCTGCCGCGTCAACAGGCCGACATTCTGGCGAAGCAGGCGTGTTTCGGGGCGGCGCGGATGATGCTGGAGTCGGGCGACACGCCGACGGTGCTCCGCGAGAAGGTGACGTCACCGGGTGGAACGACGCAGGCGGCGATGGAGTCCCTGGCTGAGACGAAGGTTTTCGAGCATATCTGCCAGGCGGTCGAGGCGGCGTGCAACAGAAGCCGGGAGTTGGGGCGCTAGCGGAGATCACGAACCGCTTGTTCGTCAAGAAGCTGCGAGAGCGCATCGGCACGTGCGCGGGCGTCCGACTGCGTCGCGACTCGTGCGGAGAGCACCATAGGGCCAGGCGGTCACGGTACACGACGGTCGGGAAGACGCCCGGGCGGCCCGGTCCACGATCGAGTTGCGCTGCGGTTCGCAAGTCCGGAGAGCATCCGGCCGTGGGGAAGTGCGCGCTTCTCTGCTCCCAAAGCGGTCACGACGTCTCGCTTGTGGAATCCGGGAATTATAGGCGGTTTGGGAAGTGTCTCTTCTGGAATCTGGGCGTCATAGAGCGGTTCTTACGAGTTGGGGCGCGCCATCCGGACGACGTTTTTTTCGTCAGTCAGTTTGACTTTATAGCATGTGAGGATTAGATTCTCGCCGTTGGTGAGTCGGTGAGGCATTGCTTTACCACGTTTCCGAGCGGTTCGCCTCATTTCATTTCGAGCGGGAGTGGTCAAGTTTGTACGAACTCGGCGAAGGAGACCCGGAGTGAGATTCATAACGTTGTGCATTCTGGGGGCAGTGGTGCTGGCAAGTTGCGCGTGTCATCCTTGCCATTGTCGACCATGGAAGTGCTGCCACGACAAGCGCCAGCCCACGTTGCTTACAAATTCGTCAGGCGTCCCGACGGCTGAGTTTCAGCTACTCGAGACGGTGGTGCTCGACGCGATCAACCTCGAGCCGAGAACCGGTTACGAAGTCGTCGTGGTCAGAGAGGATGGGATGGAAGTCGTCGCGAACCGCCTGTCAACGGATGGCGAAGGGCGCATCTTTGCCGCGCCGGTGTGGTTCGGGATCGGGAGCCAAGGTTGTCCTGATGAGGTTGCCGCGACACGCCGTGCCGCTCGTCTGATACCGGAGCCGTTAGACCTCTCGATGGCCGACCACGATTACCAGATGATCCTGCGTCGAGGAGGGCAAGTGGAACGTGTACTCGATTTCAGTGTGGTGGCCGCCCCGTTGCGCCCGACGATTTATGCGGCCGATGCGAGGGGATGCCCGAAGTCCGGTTTCCTCATCGGCGAGGAAGACGTATGGGTGCGGGGCAAGAACTTTCCAGCGGGGAGCATTGTCAGGCTTTGGGCGCTTCCTGCTCAGGGCGACTGGAGCGACGGCGACCCGTTCGAGGATCGCACGGGTCGGTACGATGGTGAACCACCGCCGGTGTTCGAGCTGCGCGCGGGTGCGACGAGCTTCCATCGCCTGCTGTGGCCCCGATTGTTGGGCCACATGGGTAGCTATGACATCGTGGCCGAATGGGTCCACTATCCGGTCGGGGACTACCGGGCTGAGGGTGAGGCGACCACGAGGCAAACAGTCGCCAGCATCCCCTCGAGCGGGTTCGTCATCCAGCGCCGACCCGGGGCCGCCGAGCCGTTGGAGATGGACATCGCGGGTAGCGTCCAGAGTCCGTTCACGTTCCGCAGCACCTTTCTGACGGACGAGAATGTCTATGTGGGGGTTGATCCGGCGGTTCAACCCTCGTTCATCGGGTCTACCGCCGACGTTTACATCGTGCCGCACAAGACCGAGGCGCAGTGGACGGGAAGTCCGTCGTTGCCTAATCCGGACATAACCGGAACCGTGGAAACACTGACGGTGTCTGGAATCTGCGGCAACTGCTGGAACGTTCTGGCGTGGGCAGCACCGCTGACGGTGGGGGACTATGATGTAGTCCTGGACTTCAACCAGAACGGTCAATACGACAACGGTGTGGACCTCATTGACGGGCTCGACCCGGTTGGTTTCAGGGTTTCGGAGCTGCGGGTCGATACCATCTCGTTCAACTACGCGGGGGCTGGCGCCGTTTCGTTGTACGACGAGACCGCCGGTACGACGGTCAGCGCGCCGGAATTCGTGTCGGGCGGAAACGTCGTCAAGCCGGCTGCCTGGGTGAAAGGTGGAACGCACGCGGTTGAGGTGAGTTTTCGAGCGGCCTCGACGGTGAACAGTGCGCAGGTCTGGGCGGAAACGGGTCTAGGGGGTCTTGCCAGCTCTGCCAGTCCGGTGCCGGTGAGCTTCAGCGGCGGCGCGGGCCAAGCGACCTTTTCCGTAACCGCCCCTCCAACCTCTGTCGCGCGGACTACCTTCAGTTGGGACTGGCATTACAAGAACGTCAACGGCGGTTCCACGCCCGCCCAATCAATGGGTGAGACCGGTGAGCACCTCGTGTACACCGTCGTGTCCGCCCCGCAGGCGCCTCAGTCTCAACCTTGGGTGGGTACTCTAGAGATCGCCACCGTTGTGGCCAACGGAACGACGACGACCGCCGATGCCACCCGGGCGATCTGGTCCGACTTCTACCTTAGCGCCGGTGGACAGTATGACACGGTGAGCGGAGCGCCTCGCTATACGGGCTCGACGACGATGGACTTCAATCTCACGATGTGGCTGAGCAACTACAATAGCGGCGGCATCGGGACCGTGAATTGCTACGACATGGGGAAGGCCGTGCTGGTCTTTGCCAACGCGCTGGGAGCGAACGCGGTTTATACCTACGTGGGTCCGTTTGGCTTCCTGAACGCGATCAAACCGATCGGTCGAGGGTGGACCAACAATCCGTTTTACGACAGCGGTGTATGTGACACGAACCCCATCGTAGATGGTGATTGGGGATCTTCACAGGGCCGGTGCGGTTTCGGCAACCACGGGTTTACGCGACTGGGCGGACAGATTTTCGATGGTTCCGGTGGCCAGGTAGACAATGACACCGACGCGGACTTCGGGCCACCTCATACACCCTACGACTTGGACGGGAACGATAGCTGGACCGCCAGCTACAGAGACCGGGTCATTGACGATAATCCAGTGTCCACGCCCGGGACACCCACAGACTACACATTCGGCGTCTATTGAGATATGACGGTTTCGCGAACCAAAGATGCTCCCCTCGAGGTGAGGGCCATATGATGAACAGAAAACGTGTTGCGTTCAGGCCGCTTGTTGTCGTTCTTGCTCTGATCCTCGCGCCATGGTGTGCGTCGGCCCAGGATGAACCCTTCCGCATGAGTTCCCTACACCCGGTGGGACACGATGAAGCCCGCCTCCGTGCGTTGGCGGATGCCCTAGCGTTCGCAACCTGGCCGCGCCCCGAGGCCCGCTTTGTTGCGCCGGCGATAGACCGAACGGTGCTAGCGCAGCCGGATCTCGTAACCGATTCGAGCCAGGCATGTACAACCGTCGCTTTTGACGACGGTCTATGGGGCCGTTGCGACTGGAGCTGGAGGCAAGTGCGGAGGGGGCGAGAAAAAGACCGAGCCCAAGTGCTGGGCAACATTTCCGTCGTCGTGGTCCTGAGTCCCGGCGCGGCGGCTGCACAGGAATACCTGCTCGCGAGACTGGCTGAGAATATGCTCCCGATCGACGGTCTGTTGGCTACTTACGAGGGCGCAGAGAAACCTGTCGGGCTCGGCGATGTCGCTTATCACCTCACGTTCCGAGACGGCAGTGATGAGCGGCTCCACCTTGTGCGCAACAATGTCTATGTGGGCGTCCGCGCCGAAGGTGCTCTTGCAAGTGAGAGCATGTCGATAGCACGGGCCATCGACGCAAAGGTCGTCTCCCAGCAACCCCTTACCTATGAACAACTGGTCATACGCCGACCTACTGTATCTCTCGACCGGCCGGGCGCTGGTGGCATGGGCTATCGGGTGCGTGCCCACGCGGGACAGCGGGTGGTCACCACGGTAGCGCGAATAAACGGGCGGCAAGTTTCCGTGTCGCAGAACCGGGTGCCGCTTCCGGATCGTGAAGACGGGCTCGAGGTCGAGGTGATCACGATCACTAACGAGCTTCTTGTCGGCACCTCGAGCAAGCGACTGCCTTGATACGATCGACGCACGCTGAGTGACGCCCGGTCCCGGCGACCGAGCGGCGGGCTCACCGGTCGCTGTTGGTCGGGCAAGGCCTGTCGGTCGCTTGTGCGGGAAGGCACTGGCAAAGGGGACGTGGAGGGGTGCGTGGGCGCCAT
>JASFUW010000062.1:0-15899 GCA_050050135.1 Phycisphaerae bacterium | reverse complement strand
AGCGAAAGGGGTGGGGCGGGCTGGGGGACGGCGTCTTGTACGAGCTCGAGGTGCTCGGCGTGGACGTCACGGGAGATGTCGCGATGTTCCGTCTTCTGCCACCGGAGCGGTGGCGCGGGCGGGCGGATGGGGAAGCTGCTGACACGGCCGGGCGTAAGTACCGGTTTCCCTATGCGAGGTTGGGTGATTCGGACGAGGTGCGGATCGGTGATACGGTGTTCGCGGTGGGTAACCCTTTTTCACTGAGCGAAGACTACACGCCGACGGTCACTCAAGGGATCATCACGGGGATTCATCGGTATCAGGAGGGCTCTCGCGGGAATCTGGTATACACGGACTGTCTTCAGACGGACGCGTCGATCAATCCCGGGAACTCGGGCGGTCCTCTTTTCAACGGTGCGGGTGAGGTGATCGGGATCAACGGTCGCATCTCCGTGAATACGCGGGGGCGGTTCAACGTGGGGTTCGGTTATGCGATCTCGTCGAACCAGATCAAGCGTTTCCTGCCGACGCTGCGGGCGGGTCTTCTGGGTCGGCACGGTACGTGGCAGGCTCGGGTGAAGGATACGCCGACGGGCGTGGTGTTCAGCGAGATGGCTCGGTCGGGGTCTGCGTATGCCGCGGGTTTGCGGGTGGGTGACAGGCTTTTGTCGTGCGACGGTGTGCCGGCGGCGTCGGCGAATCAAGTGGCGAGCCTGCTGGGGACCTATCCGGCGCATTGGCCCGTTCGGGTGGAGGTCGAGCGCGACGGCGTTGAGACCGGCGTGATTGTTCGGCTGGATCCGGTGGAGCCGAAGCTTCACCATCCGTATGTGGTTGACGCCGAGATCAACCAGCGTGAAGCGAGGCGAGTGCTGCGTGGGTTCAAGGAATACGTCAAGGGGGGAAGCGATGAGATTCCGACGACGCGGCGTTGGGCGGTTGCCCGCACCTTTGACGCGGACGTGGACGGCGTGGCCAGACCGACGGAGTTTTACGAGGGTACGATCGCGCGCGACGGACCTGCGCGCCTGGCCGAGCGTCTCGATGATGGCACCGTCACGCGAGTCATCGAGTATGACGCTAACGGTGCGCGGCAGCGGACGTTTTCGGAGACGGAGTTTTATGACCTGCCGCGGGACGAGGCCATGGCTCTATCGGCGTTGTACATCATGCAGCAGGACATGCTTGGCGATTATGAGGGGTTGGGCGTGCGCGGGGTGACCCACGATGGGGGAGGGGTCGGGCTTGCGTCGATGGGAGGCGGGCATTTGCAGGCTGTCCCGACACCCGTTCCTGGCGGTGGTGGGCGGAGCTCAAAGCCGCGACTGCAGGAGCTGATCCGCTGGCCGCTGGCGGCGGACCTGACGGCGTTCTTCGCGTTTGACGGTGAAACATACGCGATCACCGCGATTGCGATCGAAGACGCGGTGACCGGCGCGACGGTCCGGATGACGTTGTCGAATCCGTGTCAGGTCGGCGATCTGGTTTGGCCTTGCACGATCCGGGTGGAGGGTGAGGGGTTTGCCTATGAGGATTCGCTGTCCTCGTGGGAGTCCGGGCCGTGAGGTCGTTTTCTGCCATTTATCTGACATTGATGCTGCCGTTCGCGACGGCTGGGGTCTCGGGTGACCCGGGTGGGGCGTTTGACCGAGCGATCGAGCGTGCGTCGTCGCGGGTAGTGAAGCTGTATGGTTTGCGTGCCGGGATGCAGGTGGGTTACGGGACGGGGGTGCTCGTGTCGGAGGACGGGCAGATCGTCACGGTGTCTTCGCTGTTGATCGACGCCCGGCAGATACGTGCGGTCACGTCGGACGGGTCGCTATACGGGGCTGACGTGGTGCATCGGGATTCGGAGCGTCAGTTGGCGCTGCTGGCGCTCGGGCCGTTTTCGAGCACGGAGGGAGGGGGGGCGACGGAGGGGGTGGGGCCTTTTCCCCACTTCGATCTTTCGGTTCAGACCCCGCTGGCGCCGGGTGACTGGGTGGTGGCAGCGGGAAACGCGTTTAAGGTGGCCGACGGGGCGGAGCCGGTTTCGATCGCGCACGGGGTGTTCTCCGCGCGGACGCGCCTTGACGCCCGGCGTCGGAAGCGTGACTTTCCCTATCATGGGGACGTGCTGGCGGTCGATGCGATCACGAGCAATCCGGGTGCGCCGGGAAGCGCCCTGGTCAACCTGGACGGGGCGTTGGTGGGGATGGTGGGGCGGGTGGTGGTCTCGAACCTGACGCACACGAACTTCAACTACGCCATCCCGCGTGACGTGTTGCACGCGTTCTATCTAGAAGCGACAGGGGCAACGGAGGGGTCTGGTGACGACGGGGTGCGGCGTTTCCGTGAGCGATTCGGACGGAAGGCGACGGCAGAGGCGGCCGTCGACCTGGGGATTCGGCTGAGCCAGGTCGGTTACCGGCGCGTGCTTCCGTTCGTGGACCGGGTCCGGGCGGGGTCGCCGGCCGAGACGGCGGGGCTGCGGAAGGATGATCTGATCGTGTCGGTGAACGGGCGAAGTGTGGACGATGTGGAGGCTTGTCAGCATCGGTTGAGCCTGCTCGAGCCCGAAGATGCGCTGGACCTGGTGGTTCGAAGGGATCGGAAGTACGTCGTGATTCATATTGAACCGGAGCAGCCGTGATGCGCCCTTCCCGACTCGTCGAATCTCTCGTAGTGGGTGCGATCTTTATGGCATTCTGGCCGGCGCCAGCGAGGTCGCAAGAGGCAGCCGCCGCGTCGCGGACGGAGGGCGGTTACGAGCTTTTGAAGGCGACGCAGGAAGTGTTCCGCTCGGTGGCGTCGGACATGCGCCGGTATCTCGTGCGGATTGACACGGTGGGCGGTTCGCAGCCGCCGAATCGGGTCATCACCAGCGACGACGGGGAGGAATCGGAAGGGCCGCCGCGTCCGCCCAACCCGTTCCGGGAGCTGCCGGGCTCGAGTTTCGAGATCGCCGACGGTCCGACGACCGGCTTAATCTACTCGTCGGACGGGTACATTGTGACGAGCAGCTTCAACTTCGTGCGTGAGCCGCTGCTGATCTCGGTGACACTCTCAGATGGTCGTCGTCTGGAGGCGAATCTGGTTGCGAGGGACCAGGTTCGGAAGGTCGCTTTGCTGAAGGTGGATGCCACGGATCTGGCGGTCCCGGAATGGAGCGACCCGCGAGCCGTCGAGGTCGGACAGTGGGCCGTAGCGCTGGGTATGGGTTTCGGCGGTGATGCACCGTCGGTGACGGCGGGGATCGTGGGGGCGGTCGGGCGGATGAACGGAAACGCGGTCCAGACGGATGCGAAGCTGAGTCCGGCGAACTACGGGGGCCCGCTGTGCAACGTGCGCGGTCGCGTGATCGGGCTGACGGTTCCGATGGGGCAACGCCCGGGTGAGCTGGCAGGCGTCGAACTGTACGACTCGGGGGTGGGGTTCGCGATTCCGAAGGATCGGCTGGAGGAGATCGTGAGCGTGCTGAGAACGGGAAAGTCGCTGCATCGCGGCTGGTTGGGGATCAATCTCAACCCGATGGCTGCGGGCGTGGTGATTCGAAACATCGCAGACCCGTCTCCGATGCGGGAGGCGGGCGTGTTGCCGGGCGACCGCATCCTGTCTGTGAACGGTCGAGAGGTTAGACAGTTCCAACAGCTTGTGAAAGCGCTCTACATGATTCCGGCGGGTGACGAGGTCGAGTTGCGACTCGAGCGCGAGGACGAGGAGTTCACGGCGATCGTGCGACTGGCGCGGAACACCGAGCTGGGACCGCTGCCGGAACTCGAGGTGCCGGAGGAAGCCCCGTCGCTCGTCCCGCCCGGCGAGGACGAAGAGTAGAGCTCAAGCGCGAGGGGCGCCGTTAGTGCTCCTTTTTTGCTTCGCTCTGTTCCCTGGCGAGGGCGGGTGATCGTTCGGGCAACCACTTGTACAGGATGAACAGCGAGACGAGCCCGACGATGAACATGCCCAGGCTGACCGCCTGCGACGCGGTCAGCGTGCCGACGTCGTGGGGATTGTCCACGCGGATGAGTTCGAGGATGGTTCGCGGTATGGGGTAGAGCAAAAAGAGGGCTGCAATGACAACACCGTGTCGCTTTCGAATATAGAATATGCCCGCCAACACGCCGGACAGCAGCAGGGCGTTGATCGATGAGTAAAGCTGCGTGGGATGGACGGGGCGCGAGTGGCAGGAGGCGGCGATGTGCTCCAACTCCGAGACGGCGGTCGCCCGGGTCGGTCTTTGTCGTGACGGATAGCGCTGAACCATCCTGAGCGCGGCGATCTTGTTTTCGTGTCTTTTCAGTGTGCGCTCGGCGGCTTCGAGCTTCTGTTTCAGCCGGGCGGTTCGTTCGCTGTCGGGTGCTTCGGTGCTGGCTTTCTGGTAGGCCTCCTGGGCTTCCTCATATTCGCGTCGAGGTCTCTCGCGGCGCTCGACGGACATGGAGAGCATGGTTCCGGGCACGAGCCACGGTTGGAGTGCGGTTTTGCCCGTGCCAATCAGCTCGGCGGGGACGGTGACCTCGCGTTCCTCCCACTGCCGATAGTGGGCGGGGCTGGCGAATGGGAACTCGACGGCCCAGGGGAGGGCGGGCTGCCCGGTTGCACCCGCGACACACATCCCGCCGAAACAGCAGCCGTTAAAGAAACAGCCCAACCGTCCGATGGCGAGCCCCCACATGGCACTCGGCGCCAAGATGTCCAAATACAAACGAATGGACCGTTTGGTCCAAACGGTGTAGGCGAGGACGGCGACGGTGGCCCCGAGGAGACCGCCCAGAAACTCGAGCCCCCCCTCGGTGATGTCGACGATCGCCAGGAGCTTGTTGGAGGCGTCGGCGAACCGCCACTGCCAGTAGTGGATCACGTAGAACGCGCGGGCGCCGCCTACGCCGAAGATCAGTGCGAAGAACGAGAGATCGAGGACGGTGTCGGCGCTGGCTTTGACCCGCTCCGCGCGGCGCATCGCGAGCCAGACTGCACTCAAGAACCCGACCATCAAGCAAAAGCCATAGGTCTTGACCGTGAGGCCGACCACGGGGAGGGTGAACAGTTCCGGATGCATAGTGGGTCCTAAGGGTCAAACAACGGTTCGTCGGCGCTACGTTGCGCCGCCTTCCGGGAAGGGACCAGGGATCGGGGATCGGGGAACGGGTGCCGTTTCCGTGTTCCCAGTTCCCAGTTCCCTGCTCCCCGTTTCCTTCGTGGCTCCTTCACCAACGGCGATGTTGTCGATGAGTCGGCAAGTCCCGATACGGACAGCCAAGCAGATTCGTGCCGGGGCGTCAACCCTGGGCAGGGGCACGAGCGTGTCGGGGTCGACGACCTCAACGTATTGAATCTCGGCGGGACCGGCTGTCTGTATCTCGCTGCGTATCTGTTCGATGATGCCCGAGGCGTCCCGCTCTCCGGAGGCGATCTGCTCTCTGGCGTTGAACAGTGCTCGGCTCAGGGAAGCGGCCTGTATCCGCTGGTCGGCCGACAGATAGGCATTCCGGCTGGACATCGCCAGCCCGTCCGACTCTCGGACCGTGGGGCAGGGGACGATTTCGACGGGCATGTCCAGATCGCGGGCCATCCTCCGGAGCATGACCAGTTGCTGGTAGTCCTTTTCGCCGAAGAACGCCAGATCAGCGGGTATGATGCTGAACAGCTTGGCGACAACGGTGGCAACGCCGTCGAAGTGCCCGGGTCGGGCCGCGCCGCACAAGCCCTCGGTGAGTTCGCTTACGTGGACGGTCGTCCTGGCGTCGGGCGGATACATCGTGTCGACGTCGGGTGCGAAGACCAGGTCGACGCCGAGGTTCTCACAAGCGGCCAAGTCGGTTTCGATCGGCCTCGGGTATTTCTCGAAGTCCTCGCCGGGGCTGAACTGCGTGGGGTTTACGAAAATCGTCACCGCGACGAACGACGTCCGCTCCCTTGCCATGCGGATGAGCGAAAGGTGTCCGTCGTGGAGGGCACCCATTGTCGGGACCAGTCCGACCAACTTGCCGCTGCGTTGTGCTATGCGGATGGTGTCCCGGGCGGGTGGTATCTCGGTTTCAACGCGCATGCAGCCTGTTCGCTCCGTTTTTTGCCGCGAGTCCCGGCGGGCCGGGAGGACGGCTCGACGCCCTATATGAACGACGTCTGCGCGCGGCGTTCGGGTGACAAGGTATTTCGGGCTAACTGTACGGATCGAGCCCCATAATGCAAAATGCCGAGCGTTGTGCCGTTCCCAGAGTCATTGGGAGCTGGAAACCCGTGTCCATGCCGGTGGGGCGTGTTAGTCGTGCGCTCGATTGTGGCCATCCGGGTCGACGGCCGCTGAGCCGGCGAAACGGACGAACCGGCTTGATGGCGTCCCTAACCGGTGCTTGGTGACCCGTGTCTAACCCCATGAGACAACGAGACGTCGAAGCCGAGGCGTTGATGGTGGATCGAGGCGAAGTAGCCCTGGTGAACCGGGCCCAGGAGGGCGAAACCGAGGCGTTCGCCGATCTGGTCCGGAAGTATCAGCGTCGTGCGGTGTCGCTTGCGTACCGGTTGCTGGGCAACGCGGAGGACGCGAGCGACGTGAGCCAGGAGGCGTTTGTCCGTGCGTACCGGAACCTGTCACAGTTGGAGCAGCCGGAGCGATTCGGGGCGTGGCTCATGCGGGTGGTCAGCAACCTGTCGCTCAATTACCGGCGGTCGCGTGCGATCCGCTCGACATCGCCGCTGGATGATGCGTCGGACGGCGTTGCCACGGGACGGAATCCCAGGACGGGTCGACCGGTCACCGTCGGATTGGTCGAGGAAAGCGGGGCGCTGCCCGACGAGTTGCAGCGCGCGATCAACGATGCGATGGAGCGCCTTCCGGACAAGCAGCGACTGGCGCTCATTTTGTTCAGTGTCGAGGGCGTGCCACAGAAGGAAGTGGCCGAGATTCTCCAATGCAGCGTCGAGCTCGTCAAGTGGAACGTGTTCCAGGCTCGACAGAAGCTCAAGGAGATGCTTTCGTCCTTTCTCTAGCGTGACCGAGGGTTTGCCGACGCTGATGCCGAATGGTCGGCAGTAGATCAAGAGCCATGAGCGAGACACCCTACAACCCGGACGATCCCGCGTTTCTGCTCAGCCGCAGCCTGGACGAAGAACTGTCCGCCGCGGAGCGGGCGCGGCTCGATCAGGCGATGGGGTCGTCGGCCTCGCTTCGTGGCCAGGCCGATCGGCTGCGCCGTCTGGACGGTTGGTTGAAGCGGTGGGGTGAGTATCCGGTCGAGTTGGACTGGAAGCACCATGCCGCGCTGACGCGGTCACGGGTGGAGAGCGATGCAGACGCCGAGCAACTCGAGGAGGTCGACGGTTTGCTCGAACGGTGGGCGAACCGGGATGTGTCCATCGATGAAGCGTCGTTCACGGCGGCTGTCATGGCTGGCGTGCACAAAGAACGAAGGACGCGATCGTGGCACGGTGTGGTCTTCAGGCTGGGCGTGCCGCTTGCGGCTGCTGCTGCGGTCGTGCTCGCGGTGACGGGTACGCTGAGGTTCGGGCGGGGGCAGGAGACGCGGACGACGATTCTGATCGGTCCGGCGTTGGCGGCCGTTACGCCGTCGGACTCGGAGGTTGGGGGCGGCGGAGCGGTGATCGTGCTCGGTGAGGATCCGGACTCGCGCGAGGTTGCAAGGCCGTCGTCCAGGCCGAGGTCGTCGGGGGTGTCGTTTCTGGCGATCGGGTCGAGCCGGGTCCGGGTCGGCGCGGCCGTGGTGCCGCCGTGACGGTGGCCATGAAGCGGTTGTCGGGTGAAGGACGTGTCTGACTGTAGATCGAGACGAGCGCGTTGAACCCGGGAGGTCATTCGCGTGGTCATCAAGGGGTGGTAACAGATGCAGTGGAGTCGGCAGACCATGAAGCGTCGGTTTTTTAACGGCTGGATTGTCGCTGTTTTGCTGGGGGGTGCGGCGGCGTGGGCCCAGCAACCCCTCGACGTGCGGACCTTGATCGAGCAAGCCCTGAACGAGCCGGCGCCGATCACGTTGGAGAACACCACACTGGGTGCGGCGATCGAGCTGCTCACCGAGCAGACCGGGGTCGAGATTGTCATGCCTCGGGAGGTGATGAGCCTGACGCCGAACGGTCCGGACACGCCTGTCCGGAAGGTGGACATTCCCCATATGACGGTACGTGACGGGTTGACCGCGATCTTCTCACGGTTGGGAATGACGTTCGTGGTGCGCGAGGATCACGTCGAGATCGTACCGAAGACGGCGCTGTATAACCTGGGTCGTACGCCGACCTGGACGGAACTGGAGACGTTGACGACGCTGGGCGGGATCGAACCGGGGACAGACGCGGCGGCGCTTGCGAGCCTCGAGTCGAAGATGCAGTTTCAGGTGGATCGCTCTGACGCGTGGGCGGCACTAGCGAAAGCGGTCCGGGCGGTCGGTGCGGGACCGGGTGACGAAGTTTTGACACTGGCGTGTGCGGAGCTGGGTTGGACGTGGACGCTGAGCGACGAGCGGATCGTGGTGTTGTCGTTCGACGAGGAGATCCGCCGTCGGCTGCGGCAGCCGGTATCGTTGCGTGTTTCCGATCGACCGCTGCGTGAAGTGTTGCAGATGCTCGCGAAGCGGGTCCACGTGGACATCTATACCGACCCGGGTGTGCTCGCCTCGCTTCCCGACCACGTGCAACAGGGCTTTTCGCTGACGGTCTACGACAAGCCGGGCGAGGAGGTCTTGGACGCGATCGCGGGCTACACCGGGTTGGGTTATCTCATCGAGCCGGACGGCGTGCTGTTTTACGACGCCGAACATGCGAACCCTTCCGGCGAGCCGTCGGACCGGGGGGCGGCGGCTGATCCGTACGTGGCGGTCATCGATATTCCGTTGGATGACGGAACCGCGTTTCGGTGGCTGGTTCGCCAGTCCGAGCTTCCGGACGATCTGAAAGCGCGTCGCGGGCAGGACCTGCAACGCGCGTTCGAGGCCGTCCGCCGTGCCGACGCCGCTGCGCAACCGTGACCATCGGTCCGGTCGCTCGTCTTCGCCGCCCCGTGGAGTCGACCTTGCTTCGGCCCCCGTGTCGGTTGCTCACACGGGCAGCGCGACTGTCCGCCGGCGGTTTCCTTCCCTCCTGCAACGTTCCGGGATAAATTGACCGGATGCCCCAAGCGACCGGCCATGCCGAACCCATCTTCACGGAGGAGGGTCGGCGCCTCCCGCGGTTCGTCCTTATCGCGCTCGGCATCGTGTTCGGCGATATCGGGACGAGTCCGCTCTATGCGATGCGTGAGTGTTTCCTCGGGCGGCACGGGCCCGCGGTGACCACCGAGAACGTGCTCGGTGTGTTGTCCCTGATTATCTGGGCGCTGATCCTGGTCATTTCGTTGAAATATCAGTGCTTCGTGTTGAAGGCGGACAACCAGGGTGAGGGCGGGGTGCTTGCGTTGCTTGCGCTTGTGGTGAAGGGTGAGAAGGCGGGGAGCCGGCGCCGTGTCATCCTGGTGTCGCTCGGTTTGTTCGGCGCCGCGCTGTTGTACGGTGACAGTCTGATCACGCCGGCGATCTCGGTCCTCAGCGCGGTCGAGGGGCTGAAGGTGGCGACGGCGAAGCTCGAACCGTTCGTCGTTCCGATCGCTGTGGTGATCCTGGTGGGGCTGTTTTGCTTTCAGTCTCGGGGGACGTCGAGGGTCGGCAAGGCATTCGGACCTATCGTGCTGATCTGGTTCGGCGTTCTGGCGACGATCGGCGTCATCTCGATCGTGCACGAACCGGGTGTTCTGTGGGCGTTCGACCCGCGATACGCGGTCGAGTTCTTCGCGGCGAACGGTTTGCGCGGGTTCGCGGTCTTGGGTACGGTGTTTCTCGTTGTGACGGGCGGCGAAGCCTTGTATGCGGACATGGGGCACTTGGGGAAGCTTCCCATTCGGATCGGGTGGTTCGTGTTGGTGTTGCCGGCGCTCGTGATCAATTACCTGGGGCAGGGAGCCTTGTTGATTCGCTCGCCGGAAAGCGTGTCGCATCTGTTCTACAATTTGGTTCCCGGATGGGCGGTGTGCCCGCTGGTCTTGCTTGCGGCCGCGGCGACGGTTATCGCGTCGCAAGCGGTGATTTCGGGCACGTTCTCCCTGACCCAGCAAGCGGTGCAGCTCGGTTATCTTCCCAGGCTCACGATCGTGCACACGTCCGAGGAGGCTTTCGGGCAGGTGTACGTGCCGCTGATCAACTGGCTTTTGCTGGCGGGTACGCTCGGTCTTGTCTTCGGTTTTGGAGCATCAGGCAGGCTGGCCCACGCGTACGGGGTGGCGGTGACGACCACGATGCTGATCACAACGATTCTGATGTACTCCGCGGCGCGCACGGTGTGGAGCTGGCGTGTTGCGTGGGTGTTGCCGATCACCTGCGGTTTCCTCGTGATCGACGTTGCGTTCTTCGGAGCGAACATCGTGAAGGTCTTCTCGGGCGGATGGATACCGTTGCTCGTGGCCGGCGTCATTTTCGGTCTGTTTGCGACGTGGAAGCGCGGTCGAGGGTTTCTGGTGCGCAGGCTCAGGCGGCATACGATGTCGGTCGCGTCGTTCATCGCCGACGTCGAGAAGACCAAGCCCGTGCGGGTGCCGGGACTTGCGGTCTTCATGACGGGATATCAGCACGGTGTCCCACCCGCGTTGATGCACAACTACAAACACAACAAGGTGCTGCATGAGCGCGTCGTTCTGCTGACGGTGGAAACGGAGGAGGTCCCGCGTGTGCCTCGGGCGGAGCGGTTGAAGGTGGAAGAGCTTGGCGAAGGGATCGTCCGGGTCGTGCTGCACTACGGGTTCAGCCAGGACCCCAACGTTCCGGCTGCCCTGCGCGAGATCGATTCATCCGTCGTCGAGTACAGAGCGATGGGCACGTCGTTTTTTCTGGGCAAGGAAACGGTGATCGCGACGGGCAAGTCGGGGACGAACATGTGGCGCTGGCAGCGATACCTGTTCGCGGTCATGTCACGAAACGCGCAGGACGCGGTGAAGTTCTTCGGGATTCCCCCCAATCGTGTGGTGGAGCTGGGAGCGCAAGTGACGATCTGAGAGTCGACCCCTCCTGCGGTCACGAAGGGCATCGAGCCCGTGCCGACGCGCGGACCTCCCCGACAACTGCGGTAGCGAGCCCCTCCCACAGCGGTTCAGGGAATTAATCACGTCGATTGTTCCGTTCAGGCTTAAGTTTTCGGCGTTACAGCGCGATTCCTGGTGCGAACCCGCGGTTGGTGAGTCGGCCCCTTTCCCCTTGCAGCAGATGCTCGTAGCGAGGTACAATCCGAGCTTGGGGGCATGTAGCAATCAGGGGCATCTTCAATGGATGGATCATCGTTCTGGAATCAGGGGACATAGCATGAGAGTGCGCAAAACGCTCACATACTTATTGATCGTGGCAGGGGTGACACTTGCAGGTTGGTCCGCGGCGCGAGCAGCCGAGGCGGGTGGCGCCATCGGCCCGGACATGATCGTTGGCGACCTGTACGCGGTTCTGCGGTTCGGTCGCGTGGACGACATCACCGCTTACGCGGTCGGTACCAACGTCTGCAACGTCGGCGACCAACGCGTTGACTATGTATCGTACACAAACCAGCACCCAGTGGTCGGACAGGGTATGTATCGTCTGAGAGACGACCGGTTCGAGCAGATCGGAATGAGCTGGTTGGGGCACGAGTTCTATGCCGTTAACGGCAACCTATGCGGCCCGTGTGACGACCTTACGCACGGTGACGAACTGGGTGTGGGGTGCTCGGCACCGAATTCAGCCTTTATCAACGGTGTACAGGGCAACATGAGCCTGCGCTCCGACCTTGACGCCCACACAGGTTACTTTCCCTACCCGTGGGAAGCCCCGGGCCCGCAGACATTGATCGATAAACGGTTACAGGTACACGACGCCGATCTTGATCCCGATTTGAACGACGGCGCCTTGTACTTCGTTCAGGGACTTTACATCGCGCCGGACGAGGCTGCCGCAGGCAACGGGAACAACAACGCGTCCTATCGGCAGGTTATCGTCAGCGAGGACCCGGATGAGGAGAACCTCTTTCAACTGGAGCTTACAGGAGAGACGCAGCGCGAGCAGCCGGCGATTCGCGCCTGGCGGGACGTCGACCCTTCGGTCGTCGAGACGGACGTGCAGGTCCCGGGCGAGGGTCTGTTCGTCGTGGCCGCCAAGGCGACGGATCTTGGTGGCGGGATGTGGGGGTATTCCTATGCGGTCCAGAACCTCAACTCTGATCGCAGCGGTCAGTCCTTCTCCGTTCCGCTTCCTGAGGGAGCTGTCGTACAAGACCCCGAGTTTCACGGCGTCGCCTATCACAGCGGAGAAGTGTACGGCGGCACCGACTGGGAAGTGACCGTGGGGGCCGACTCGATCACCTGGTCGACCGATGCCTACAGCGTGGACCCGGATGCCAACGCCTTGCGGTTTGATACCGTGTACAGATTCTACTTCGAGACGAGCGTTGGTCCGGGGACGACGACGGCGACCCTGTGTCTGTTCAGACCCGGTCAGCCCGCCACGGTGACGGCGGATACCACTGGGCCGTGGTGGGAGGAGTTTGACTGCAATACCAACGGGATCGACGATCGGTGCGATACTGACTGCGATTTCCCAGGTTGCGTTCAACCATGTGGCGGAAGCTCGGACTGCAATGGCAATCTCGTTCCCGACGAGTGCGAACCCGACTGCAACCAGAACGGTGTGGCGGATGCCTGCGACATCGCCGACTGTCCGCCGGGAGAACTCTGGTGCGCCGACTGTAACGCCAACACGATCCCGGACGGGTGTGAGCCCGACTGCGACGGGGACGGCATCCCCGATGACTGCGACACGTTCGACGACACCGATGGCGACGGTGTCTATGACTGGTTTGACCGTTGTTCCTGCACACCTGTTTCGTGTCAATGTGGGCCAGTGGGGTGGTGTTGCTGGTTTGAGGCCTGTATAGGCGACTATCCACGCGACCTTTGCATTGCCCAACATGGCGTCCCTCAATGCGTCGGAACGGTATGTGAAGATGGGTGCCTAATCGCCTATGTTGACTGTAATGAGAACGGTATCGCCGACATTCGTGACATCATGTGCGGGCCAGGTGCCGAGTGCGACCCGCCGTGCGGAACCAGCCTGGACGAAAACCACGACGGTGTACCCGACGAATGTGGCTGCACGGCAGACAGCGACTGCGACGACGGGCTTTTCTGCAACGGCGAGGAGACCTGCCAGGACGGGGTGTGTATGCCCGGGAAATACCCGTGTCCCCGTCGCTGCAACGAACAGCGCGACAAGTGTGTTCCGCGTGGGCGGCCGTTCCTGATCCAACCCTCGCGTCAACCGTAGAACAGGCGACGGTAAGCCGTAGCGGCAACCGCTTTCCAGCTTCCAGATTGGAACGGAGGAGAGCGCGGGCCCGAACGGCTTGCTTGACCGTTATTTCTTCCAATTTCAATGCCCGGGCACAGGCTTGACCCACGGAGGCTATGTCTCGCGGCGGCCGAGGCCGCCCGTCCCGTGCCCGAGCACACCCGCGCGGGGCTGTAATGCTATTTGAATCTTCATGTTCGGTTATAATTGCGGCTTCTCGGAAATCAGGTACGCTTCTATTGTGAAGGAACTTGTCTGTCCAAGGTGTCGTGAGCGGAATCGGCCTGTTGCACGGTTCTGCGCCCAGTGCGGGCTCGTGCTGACAGGTGCCGACGGCGAGACGTTGGCGCCGGGCGAGGTGCCACACCCCGAGCCGTTGGAGGCGCCCGACGGGTTCGAGCCATGCGACGGGGCCGTCAACCTGCACCATCGGTGGGAATCAGCCTGGGGCGGTGCGATGCTCTCGGGGACGGAAAGCGTTGCGGTCATCGTCTTTAACGGCGGCCACTCGCTCGTCGAAGTCGAGCTGTTGCTTCGCGGTGAAGACAACCAAGGCCGGGAGGTGTTTGCGGTTGAAAGCCCGGTCGGGTCGGTTCCGAGGGCACAAGAGGTAACTGTCGAGGTGCCGTCCTACGAAGTGCCACGACCCGTGCACCGCGTGCGCGTTTCCTTGTCACGTGCCGAGTTCGCGCCGACGCCGTAGCGATTGGCGTGCTGATACGACGAAAGGAGAAGCCATGGAACCCCTGCTCGTTGTCCTCATTATCGGTTTCGTGATCGGGCTGTTCTTTGTGCTGTCGGGGCTGTTTACCGTTCAGCAACAGACGCGGGCGATCATCGAGCGGTTCGGTCGGTTCATGCGGATTGCCGGTCCGGGGCTGAACTTCAAGATTCCGATCATCGATTCGGTGGCTGCGCGCATCACCCACCGCGTGCGGGAGCTGGAGATCAAGGTCGAGTCCAAGACCAAAGACGACGTGTTCGTGGACCTGCTCATCGCGGTGCAGTTTTTCGTTCGGGAGGAAGATAGTGCCGCTCGGGCAGCGTACTACAGACTTTCGAACCCCGAGCAGCAGCTTTCCTCGTACGTGTTCGACACGGTACGAGCCCTCGTGCCCGAGATGCCGGTGGACCACGTGTTCTCGGAGAAGGACAAAATCGCGGCTGCGGTCAAGGAGCGACTGTCGGACATCATGGAGCAGTTCGGGTACACGATCCTCCAGTCGCTGGTGAACGACATTCAGCCGGACCACACGGTCAAAGAGGCCATGAACAAGGTCAACGCCAGTGCCCGAATGAAAGAGGCCGCGAAGAACGAGGCCGAGGCCCAGAAGATTCGGACCATCGCCGAGGCGGAGGCCGAAGCTCGGGCGAAGGAACTGCAGGGCGTGGGCATTGCCCGGCAGCGATTGGCGATCGCCAACGGCCTGAAGGAATCGGTCGAAGCGTGCGCCGAGGCCGGCATCTCGCCCGAAGAGGCGACGAAGATGGTGCTCCTCACGCAGCACTATGACACGGTGACGGCGGTCGGTGCACACAGCAAAGCCTCGATCATTATGGTTCCCTACACGCCGGCCGGTATGAACGAAGTGTCGCAGCAGATCATGCAAGCCCTGATCGCCAAAGCCGACATGGACGGGAAATCGCTGGTGGGTTCAACCGGTGAGGAGGGGTAAGGTCGGAATTGCCCGGGTCGAGTTTTCCGAGTGGAATCGGAAGCGTGGATCAGGTTGCGGGGGAGAAGTGAAGCGGCGGGCTCAGTCTCATCCGTACGTACAGTCGTGATATCGCGATGACGGCGACCAGAGCGAGGATCGGGTCCGTGACGTCCGCGGTATGGGATGTGGATTGGACCTGCACGGTCTCGATCAGGGTCGCGAGAAGCAACACGAAAGAACCTGTCTTTACCCAGGCCCGGTCGATGCCGAGGCGTGTCAGCGTGATTCCGACAACGGCCCCCAGTATCGCGTAGTTCACAAGCGTGCCGAGCACGTCACTCAACATTTGGGGAAACGGGCAAAGCCAATGTGCCTTGAACGGCAGCCAGTAGATCTTCGCCCAATCGAAGTCGGCGGTCATCTGGTTGTGCGGGAGCACGGCGAGAACCACGAGGGCGATCGTGTGGAGGATGGCGATGGCAGCCAGTCCGCGCGTGGGGATCAGACGGCGGAGGTTCGTGTGGTGACCTGCTTTCCAGTCGCGTCCGGTCACGAATGCGGCGTACCAGGCTGCGAGTCCGACGGCGACTGCTCGGGTGGTCAATGCGAGCAAGTCGAACACGTGTGAGCGTGTGAAAAGCTGCAAGCACTCGATGACGACCGCGAGCGTTAACCCTTGTGCGCACGAAGCCACGAAAGCGAAGGCACGAGTGTGCGACGCCTTCTCGTTCGGGAGTGCTCCCGGATCACCGAGCCTGCGGTGGTTGCGACGATGAGCCGCGTCCACTTGATCCTGATCGGGTAACGCGCTGACGCTGCCGCGATGCAGGCGCTGCTCGATCGCGGCTACTGCCAGAAGGTAACCGAGTGCGGCGAACCACATGGCGCCCGCGAGTTGATCGATCGCCCATGGGTATGGCGATGGAGTGGCGGAGGA
>JASFUW010000061.1:0-16181 GCA_050050135.1 Phycisphaerae bacterium | reverse complement strand
CCGGCGACCATACCTTCATAGTCGAACCCTGACGTCTTGCCCCAAACGCGCGTGCCGAGCGTGTAGCGCGATTCGTCGCCGCGGTTCCCATTCTGGTTTACGCGGTCCGCCGAGCGGTCCTGAGCGAAGCCGAATCCGTCGATGTTGAGGCTTGCGCTGCGCTTGTACGTCACGTAAACGCCATAGACGTCATACTCCTCGTTGAAGCGGTCTCGCTCCTTTCGGTTGACGACCACCGGCTTCGCATAGAACAGATCGACGTCCCAGGTCTCTCCGTGTGCAAACAGCTTGACCGCATCGAACCGCCGTCGCGTGTTGCCCCAGTCGAGCGGAGACATGAACTGTTGATTGCCATACTGAAGCTCCTGTCTTCCGACACGGAGTGTCAGCGAGTCGCCAGATCCGAGTATCTTCAGATCGAAGAATAGCTGTTGCAGGTCCCACCGGTTCTCGTCGATGCCGCGCAGCGCCAGGTCCCGATCCTCGTCAAATGCGCCGATGCCTTGAACAAACGCGCGGAACACGTCACCATACTTCACGTCCGCATGGAGCAGGTAGCGATAGAGCTGGAACGTGTCCTGCGTTCGAGCGTTCGCACCAAACGCCTTGTTCGTTTCCGCCTCGAGACGGAACCGGAGTTCGCCTCCGAGGCTAAGTGACCACTCGCGGCCCAGATCGATGTGTTTGATCGGATCAAAGAGCGTCTCCTGATATGATCCCGCACCGCTGGCGAGGTAGCTGAAGTCTTCATCGTAGCGAAGATTGAGGTATCGCGGTCCCGGGAGGGGCTTCTCCGCGTCCGTGGTAGCCGAACCACGGGTTGCGTGGGCGGGCTGCGTGCCGGCTTCCTTCGCTTGCCCTTCCTGTTGGGCATAAGCAAGCCCACTCGACAACACCAAACACATTCCGCCGATCCACGCTCGACCTCGCTTAATCCTCGTCATGATTCTCTCCGAAGACGCGGCCACCTTACGCCAGTGGTTCGGCGCGCGCGACGAACGCAAGAATGGTCAAGGCATCCAGCCGTATCGATCGAACCCGAAGCGCAGGTCGGCAGGAACCTCACCCGCGCGCAGACCGCACGCGGTCCCGATCCGAACGCCTCCCCGCGCTCGATGGCTTACGCCTTGATTCACTCCAATCGTCAACAACCGGTCCAATTCTTCACCGTTTTAGCCTCGGCTGCACGAACGCACGGGAACACACGCCTCCGATCCAGCCGCCGCGCCGCCCGGCAGCGTGCACTATAGCCCTCAGCTCGGGCGGTGCAACGGCCGGACCGGCCAAGCAGGTAGGGCAAATCCCTAGGCAACATCCCGATTGTAGACAAGTCGATCAACAACTATACGAGGAAGTGGCGACCCGGACATCGCTTCGGGTCCGGCGGTCGCGTTCAACAAGGACGCTCGGATGGCACCAATGGCCAGACTGTCACGTCAACCGTTTGATGCCGCCGTGCGCGGAGCGGGTTAAGGTGTTCTCGCAGACCGGTGAGTATGCATTGAGAGCCGTAACATACATTACACAACATGGCGCCGATCGCGCGGTCCTTGCGCAGGACATCGCCACACACGCCCGAATCCCTCACCGCTACCTGCAAAAACTGCTCACCGAGTTGGTCCGCAACAACGTCCTTTCCAGCACACGAGGCGTCGGAGGAGGGTTCCGTTTGGGCAGGCCCGCGATCAGTGTGCGGCTTCTGGACGTGGTCGCCCCGTTCGAAGACGTAGACCACTGGTCTCGCTGGCCCCTCGAGGACCTCGTCCGTGCCCGAGGGCCGGGGGCCGCCGTTCGCAGACGCTGGCGATTTGTGGTCGAAGGCTACAAGTCGTTCCTCGAGACGACGACGTTGGCGGACCTGGTTTCGCCGACCACGAAGAGTTCGTGAAAGAGGGCGCGATGGGGAACGCTCTGATTCAAGTTGAAGTGCCCACCGCCGAATACTGGCGACGACAGGTCAAGTGTCAGTACGCCTGTCCCGTCAACACCGATGCCCGCGGTTACGTTCGGGCGATCGCGGAGGGCGACTTCGAGCGCGCCTATCTCATCGCTCGTGGTCCAAATCCGCTGGCAAGCATATGCGGTCGCGTCTGCGGAGCCCCCTGCGAGGCGGCGTGCCGTCGGCGCGACATTGACGAAGCCATTTCCATCCGTGCACTCAAACGGTTCGTGACCGAACGCTTCGGACCCGAGTCGCGCCGGGGTCCGGATGAGCACGTGCTCGACCGTATCAAGGGTGAAGCGGCTCGTCGCAGATGCCGCGGGGTGGAAGAGCTGTCCGGGATGGATCGGATCGTGGGGCGGACGAACGCCCAAGAGGGGGCCCCCCGCGTGGCGATCATCGGGTCCGGCCCCGCCGGGTTGGCGGCGGCGCACGACCTCGCGCTGTTCGGGCTTCGCCCCGTGGTATTCGAGATGGAGCCGGTGCCCGCGGGGATGCTAGCCGTAGGGATTCCTGCCTACCGACTGCCGCGCGACCTCATTGCCGCAGAGATCGACGTGATCCGTTCGCTCGGCGTCGAGTTCAGATGCGGTGTGCAGGTCGGAAAAGATACCACGCTGCAGGAGCTACGCACGGACCACGCCGCGACGATCATCGCAGTAGGCGCAAAATACTCGCGCCGTCTGCCGGTCCCTGGAGGGGACGGGCCAGGCGTCCTCGGCGGCGTCGAGGTCCTGCGCAATGTCGCCCTCGGCACGGCGGTGCCACTCGGCGAACGGGTGGTGGTCATCGGCGGCGGAAACGTCGCGTACGACGTCGCCCGGTCCGTGATCCGTCAGGCGGAGATGGACGTATCCCGAACCGCACTCCGACAGGCCGGCGTGCGCGAGGTCAACATGGTGTCACTCGAAAGCCTCGAGGAGATGCCCGCCGATGACGTCGAGATCATTGAGGGCGAACAAGAGGGCGTAAGGCGACATCACAGGCTCGGCCCCAAGGAGATACTCCGGAACGCGGACGGTACCGTCCGCGCTGTGGTGTTCCAACGGGCGCTCCGGGTCTTCGACGAGTCCGGACGATTCGCGCCCGAGTTCGACGAACACGACACCGTCACCATCGACGCAGACACCGTGCTCTGGGCCATCGGCCAGCGTCCCGACCTGTCGTTCATCCCGCAAAACGGCGACATTCGACTCGATAAACGCGGCCTGATCGAGTGCGACGCCGAAGCGACAACGACGACCGCCTCGGACGTTTTCGTGGCCGGCGACATCGCGACCGGCCCGAGCCTTCTCATCCACGCCGTCGCCAGCGGAAAGCGTGCGGCCCGCGCCGTGCATCAATACCTCACCGGGCGGTCGATCGAGGCAGACGAGACGATGCTGCATTCTGCACTTCACGACTACCGGCGTGAAGCTGATTACGAGAAGCACCCGAGACAGCCGGTTCCAACGCTCGAGGCCGCCAGACGGCGTACGTCGCAGGACGCGATCGTCGAAACCGGCTACACGCCGCCGACGGCATGCCTGGAAGCGAGCCGCTGCCTCGATTGTGGCATCAACACCATCTTCGACTCGGACAAGTGCATCCTCTGCGGCGGCTGTGCAGACATCTGTCCCGAGCTGTGCTTGCGCCTGGTCTCGGTGTCCGCACTTCATCACGACGAGCAACTCGCGTCGCTTATCAACGCCCGATATCCCGGCGAGCACCTCGAGGAAGCGTCCGCGATCCTCAAGGATGAATCCAACTGCATTCGATGCGGGCTGTGCGCCGAGCGATGTCCCGTAGACGCAATCACCATGGAACGCATGACCTTCGAGAACTCATGGGCGGAGATTTCAGCGTGAGTCCCAAAGACGAGAAGCACCAACAGATGCCCGCAGGGCACGACGCACTGGGCGCGAGCCCACGCTTTGCCCCCCCGGCGAGGCGCCGCGACTTCCTGGGCCTTGCAGCCACGTGGAGCGCTGTCGCCGCATTCGCTGCCGCCGTGGTCGGGGCCATCCGGCTTCCGATGCCGGCCGTTTTCCCCGAGTCTAACTCCAAGGTGAAACTCGGCACACCCGATCGCTTCAAACCCGGTGTTCCGGTCCATCGGCCCGATCTACAGCTCTGGCTCTTTCGGGATCGAGGAGGGCTCTACGCTATTTCGACCGTCTGCACCCACCTCGGTTGTATCGCCGCACGCGCGGAAGATGGGAGCTTCAGTTGCCCGTGCCACGGATCAGCCTTTGCGGCCGACGGCGCCGTGCTCGGCGGTCCGGCCCCGAAAGGACTGAACTGGCTCGCCCTGAGCGTGGCCGCGGATGGGCAGCTCGTCGTGGACAAGGTCAGCACAGTCGAAGCAGGTACGAGATTCGAGGCGTAGCGTAAGGTTGCAGGAGTAGGCAATGTCCGACACGTCGATACAAACTCCGATGCCGAAAGGCACAGCCGGGACCGCCGACAACGCCAGTGCCATCGGCGCATACTTTCGAAACCTGCGGCGTCTCCCGCGAATCGTTCGTGACTCGATTGTCAGACATGGTACGCCGGACTCCGACCGCGTTCGCTCACAGGCGGTAAACAGCAATTTCTTTCTGCACCTCGCATCCGTGCGCACGCACCGTCATTCATTGCGCTTCATGACAACGGTCGGACTCGGCGTGATGACGCTCGTCTTGTTCTTCCTGCTCACGATTACCGGCATTCTCCTGATGGTCTATTACAAGCCGTCAGTCGACCAGGCCTATCAATCGATGAAGGACATCGTCTTCGTTGTTCCCACGGGCAGATTCATGCGCAACCTCCACCGATGGTCCGCCCACGCGATGGTGGCGTGCGTGATTCTGCACATGGCCCGCGTCTTTTATACCTCGGCATATAAGCAGATGCGCGAGTTCAACTGGGTCTTGGGCATGGGGCTGTTCGTACTCACGCTGCTGCTCAGCTTCACCGGCTACCTCCTGCCGTGGGATCAGTTGGCGTTTTGGGCCATCACCGTCGGTTCCAACATCGCCCAGTCGCCGCAGGAAGTCACGGACGTACTCGGAATCACCCAGCAGTTCGACCCCGGCGGGTTCACCAAGGAAGTCATGCTCGGAGCACACTACGTCGGGCAGGAAGCCCTCATCCGTTTCTATGTCCTTCATGTAATGGTCCTGCCACTACTTCTGACGGTCATCATCGGAGTCCACTTCTGGCGCATCCGCAAGGACGGCGGCCTCGCCCGCCCGGCCGAGGTCGTCCCCGAAACACCGCAAGGGACAAACGCCGACGGCACGACGAAGACCTGGGGCTTGATGGGCCTCATGCGCGGCAAGACACCGCAGGTCGATAAGGAGCTGGCCAATACGGTTCCGGCCTATCCCGGAATGTTGTACGCGGTCGCGGCCCTGGCGATGCTGACGACCGCAGCCATGCTGCTTTTGAGTTATGTCGCGGACGCCCCCCTCACCGAAATCGCCAATCCCACCGTGCCCGAGAATCCCGCCAAAGCCCCCTGGTACTTCCTCGGGTTGCAGGAACTCGTGGGCTACTCCGCGTTCATGGGCGGCGTCGCCATCCCGGGCATCGCCGTCATCGGTCTGGCACTGATTCCCTACCTGGATCGTGAGAACGAGCAGCTCGGTATCTGGTTCAGTGGAACGCGGGGACGTCGAGTCGCGATGGCGTCCCTGGTCTTCACCACGCTCGTCACCATAGGCATGTTGATCTTCACCGTGAACTTCGAGTGGCTCCGTGAATGGTATCCTACGATCCCGCAGTGGGTCATCATCCTGCTCAACCCCGGCACGGTCCTCGTGGCGCTGTTCGCCATCTGGTCGCTAGGCACCGTGATCGCGACGAATTCGACGCGGCAGGGCGCAATCGCTCTGTTCACCTGTTTTCTGGTTTCGTTCGTAATCCTGACCTACTTCGCAACCGTGCATCGCGGGCCCAACTGGGATTTCTACTGGTGGCCTACCCAGTGGCCCGCGCATTGAGGCGATTATGGACAGTGTAGAAATCAAACGTCTCAAGCTGATTCTGCTCGTCTCGTCACTGGCGTGTCTGGTCTTCTTGTTTCTTTCGGCCTATGAGGAACACTTCGCCGGAACCTGGCGCGGCCACCAATCGGCCTATCGCCGGCTCGCGATTCAGCGCGCGGGCAGCGAGTCGGTCCGCGCGGCCGCGGAGTCCATGCGCGTCGAACTGCGCCAGGTCTTCCTCCCGGACCTGGACCGCATCGATCGATGCACCACCTGCCATGTCGGAATCGACGATCCGAGAATGGTCGATGCCGACCTTCCGCTTCGGACACACAGCGGGTCCGTCTTCGAACACCACCCCCTCGAGAAGTTCGGCTGCACCGTCTGTCATGACGGCCAGGGACGAGCCGTGAACCAGGCGAACGCCCACGGAGAGGTCGCCCATTGGACCCATCCGCTGCTGACCGGCGAGCGCGTCTACACGAACTGTCCGCGTTGCCATTACGAAACCGACCTCTTCGGCGCCGAAGAGGACCTCTATACCCGCGGGCGCGCCCCGAGACCTCTGCGCCAATCGGAACTTGCGTCCGCCGTCCCCGGTTCGTCCGGGCCCCACAGCGACTCGATCGCCCGCGGCAAGGAACTACTGCTCGAAACCGGGTGCCTCGGATGCCACAAATACCGGGGGCGAGGCGGAATCCTGGGCCCCGACATCTCCTACGTCGGAGACAAGACCGTCCATGATTTCGATTTCACACACATCGTCGGCGAGCACACGCTCGACCAATGGCTGCGGGAGCATTTCGCCCATCCCGCCGATGTGTCGCCCGGTTCCGTCATGCCCGACTTCGGCTTCGACGATGCGCAGATCGCCGATCTCACACTCTACCTGTTGAGTACACACGAAAAGTCGATGCCCGCCGCGTACACCCCCGTCCCGCCACGAGATAAGGGTGCACCGGCGACGGGCGGCCAGCTATACGCCATGTTCTGTAGCGGGTGCCACGGGAGTGACGGCCAAGGCAGCACCGTCCGTGAGCAACGGAATGCCGTGCTTGCAGTCGACGCTCCGCCGGAGTTGATGGTGCCCTCCTTGAACCATCCCGACACCCTCGCGGTCGCCAGCGACGCCTACCTGCGGTCCATCGTCGCGTTCGGGCGCGAAAACACGAACATGCTCGGTTGGGGACTCACAGCCGATGGAGGACTGCGCGACGAGGAGATCGACGGCATTGTCGACTACATACGCTCCTGGACACGCCCCGGTCCCGACCTCGGCGCCGTGTCCGCAAGTCGAGGAAACTCCCGTCACGGACGCGCCATCTTCCAACAGAATTGTGCGGCCTGTCACGGACAGCGTGGGGAGGGTGGAATCGGTGTTTCGCTCAACTCGCCGACGTTCTTGGGTGTCGCCTCGGACAGGTTCCTTGCAACCACCATCGCGGAAGGTCGGCCGGATACCGCCATGCCAGGCTGGCGTCAGTTCGATACTCAGCAGGTCAGCGACCTGTTGGCCTACCTGCGAACCTGGCAGCCGAGGCAAAACGACCTGCAAACCGTCCTGGGACTGACCTCGTCAACCCCCGACGAACGGCGTGCCGCCCGCGTCTCCGCCGACGTCGGTGAGACGCTCTACAAAGCCAACTGTGTGACCTGCCATGGACCCGATGGTGAGGGTGACCTCGGGCCGTCGCTCTCGACGCAGGAGTTCCTCACCGTTATCAGCGACGAATACCTGTACGAAACGCTCGCGTCCGGCCGACCCGGCACCGGAATGCCGGCATGGCGACACCTGTCCAGCGAGGACGTCGCCTCGTTGATTCTGTTCATCCGCACCTGGCAGTCCCATACTGCACGAACGCTCCCGACGACACCCGTCGTTGGCGACTGGGACACCGGCCGGTTTCTCTTCGAGGGTACATGCGCCGGGTGCCACGGCAACGACGCGGAGGGTGGGGTAGGCCCGCAGTTGAGCAACCCCGTGTTCTTGCGGACGGCCAGCGACGCCATGCTTCGCCGGTGGATCGCCTACGGAAAAACCGGAACGCCGATGCGGGCGTTCCTGAAGGGCGGGCAAGGAACCGTCGAGCTCCTTCCACGTCAGATCGACGATCTCGTCGCCTACCTCCGCTCGTTGGAGCGCGATCGGCGAGTTTCGATCGCCAAGCGCCCGAGCGGGCGCCCCGAGTTGGGAAGGCTCTGGTACGCCGTGAGCTGCGCGTCCTGTCACGGCGAGCGGGGCGAAGGCGCAAGCGGCCCCGCGTTGGCCAACCGCCGTTTCCTCGGCGCGGCTTCCGACGGATTCCTCATGGCCACGATGGCCATGGGACGCGACGGAACGGAAATGCGACCCGTCAAAAAGAGCGCCCAGTCCATCCTGTCGCTCACCAGCGACCAGGTAAACGACGTGGTCGCTTATCTACGCTCCTGGGAATACAACCCGCCCCAGCAAGGCGTCGTCCATCGCTATGTCGTCCCGTGGGACCTCGCTCGCGGTCGAATCCTCTACGAGTCACACTGTGCCGGGTGTCACGGCATTGACGGCAAAGGGGAGATCGAAGAACCCGGACAACTGTCAGCCTGGGCACCGAACCTCAACAACAAGGGGTTCCTCGCGGCTGCAACCGACGGATTCCTCCAGGCCACAATCGTCCGCGGCCGGAGCGGCACCGCCATGCGACCCTTCGGGCACGGCGCTCAGGGACTCGTCGATCTCACCTCCGACGACATCGACGATCTGGTCGCCTACATACGGCGTTGGTCCGCTGAGCCCGGCCTTCCCATCACCATCCCCGCGGAAATCGAGACCACCACCGACTCGACGACCGAGGTCCCGAAACAACACGAAACCGCTCGTCGCCACGAAACATCGGCCGGCGACGTTCATGCACCACCGCGCTCGTCAAATGCCGTCGGTGTTGCACTCAACCTGAAGGAAGGAGATTGACCGATGAAGCGTCAGCGAGGGCGAGTCTACTTCGATCGGCGAGAGTTCATGAAGATGGCCGCCGGTACCGGCGTCATGTGTACGGCAACTTCCCTTTTGCCCGAGGAGTTTATCGAGGCCGCCAACGCTGCCCCGACGCAAGGACGCGCCGGCGTCCGCCTGCTCCAGTCCGCCTGCCCTTACTGCGGTGTCGGATGCGGCACGCTGATCAAGGAACAGGACGGCAAGGTCGTCGGCATGGTCCCCGACAAAAAGCACCCGACCAACAGGGGCATCCAATGCATCAAAGGATTAAACGCCCACGAACCCATCTACGTCGATCGCCTGGAAAAGGTCCTGGTCCGCAAAGACATGAGTGACCCGTTGCGCGGTCACGTCTCGGCGACAAAAGGCCGCTTCGATGACGACGTCTTCGAGGAAATGCCCTACGAAGAAGCCGAGGAACTCGTCGCCGAAAAGATCGCCGAGATTATCAAACAGGAGGGCGGCAACAAGGTCGGGCTGAACGGTTCCGGCCAGCTCACCATGGAGGCCCAGTGGATCGAAAACCAGCTCATGAAGGGCGTGATCGGCAGCAACTCCATCGAGGCCAACGCCCGCATGTGCATGACCTCCGCCGTCACAGGCTACTTCCATTCCTACGGCTCGGATGCACCGCCCACCAGTTACGAGGACATCGAAGAGTCGGACATGGTCACCTTCTGGGGACACAACGCTCGCGAGGCCCACCCCGTCCTCTTCTGGCGCGTCGCGGACCACAAAAAACGGAAGGACATACCGACCATGGTGTCCGACCCCCGCGCGACCGGCACCGTCTTCGGGCTCGAAGCCATCAACCCCCGCAACAGCTACCACCTCCAGACTTTCAACGGAGATATCAGCTACCACAACGCCATCGCGCATGTGCTTCTCACAAAGTACCCACAGGCGTGCATGCCCGAGTCATGGCTCGAGCAGAACGTCAACGGCTGGAAGGACTACGTCGAAGGCGTAAAAGCTCGCTATTCCCCACAGCAAGTCGTGGACCGACTCAGAATATTGGACAAAGGCCGCGTCACCGTCGACCTCATCGAGACCATCGCCCGAGACTGGGCCACCGCCAGCATCAAAGGGCGACAGCGCGGCAAGGGCGGCGTGCTGACCTTCTGGGGCATCGGCTACAACCAGCACCTGCACGGGCAACACAACACCATCGGGCTCATCAACCTCCACCTGCTGACGGGCAATCTCGGCCGGCGAGGCTGCGGCAGCCATTCTCAAACCGGTCAACCCAACGCCATGAGCGAACGGTTGATGGGCGGGCTCACCGGACGCCTGCCCTTCAACCAACCCCTCAAAAACGGAGCATGGCGCGATCATATCGCCGACACCTGGGGCATCGATCACGACCGCCTCAAGCAGACCAGCGCCCTGCCGAACGACGGAATGGTCGTCGGTATGATGGAGCGCGCCTTGAAGGGCGATCTTCTCGCCATGTTTTGGATGTACACCACGCACGTGCACATGGCTGACCTCGACACCCTGGTTCGCCCCGCCTTGACCCGCATGTTCGTCGTTGTACAGGACATCTACCGCCACGCCCCCAACAACCTCTACGGCGACGTCATCTTCCCCGCAGCCACCTGGGGCGAATGGACCGGCGGCACCTACATCCAGTCGGAGCGACGACTCTACATCTGCGACGGCACCGGCAACCCGCCCAAAAACTGCATCCCCGACATGGACATGGCCATTGACAAGGGCAAGGCCCTCGCCAAAAAGCTCGGCTTGCCAAACGCCGATCGCATCTTCCCCTACGAAAAAACGATCGAGATGGGCAACGGGCTGATGGCCTACGACCCCGAGGACGTGTTCAGAACGATCATCGCCGCCAGCGCGGGCTCGGACGCGGACCTGACCGGAATGTTGGAGGTCGAGAAAACCGACGGGATCGGTTTATACGACCAGCTCCGGAGACTGCGCGGCATCCAGTGGCCGGCCCCGACGGCAGACATCGCCCGCAAAGGCGGAACCCCCAGGCGTTACCTCGGACAAGAGGGCTGGGCCGGCAAACCGTACGGCTCATTCAGACACGCCGACGGCAAGGCCAAGATGAAGCTGTGCGAGCAGGACTACACCAAGCTCAAGGAGATTTGCGGCAAGTTGATGGAATACGGCCACCGCGACCGACCGGGCGCCGGACCTTATCTGATGGACGAGCTCGACGCCGCCAAGCGCGAAGGTCGAAAGAACTTGCTGGTCCAGGCACGCGACGCCGGCCTCCTCCCCGAACTGGCCGACCTCGACGTCTACGACGACACATCCAAGACGCTCGATGACCACAAAAGCGCAGACGTCTATCCGTTCTACCTGGCACTCGGCATCGTTTACGAGCACTTCCACACCGCCAAGACGGTCCGCGGTGCGACAACCCTGAAGCTGGTTCCCGAACAGTATGTCGAGGTCAACGAAAAGGACGCCGAGCGCTTCGGCTTGAGCGACGGCGACAACGTCCGGCTCGTAACGCGCCGCGGAAGCTATGAGGCTCGCGTTTCCGTCGGTACGGGAAGTATGATCCGTCCCGCGCGAACGGAAGTGCCCCCGGGGATGCTGTTCAGCCCCTGGAACCTCTCGGTCGCCGATAGCGCAGACCCCCGCAAGAACAAATGGCTGGTGAACTCGGTAAGCCACCGCGCCTGGGACCCAGTCAGCGGGCAGGTGGACTACAAGAAATCCGCCGCCCGCATCGAGAGGATTTAGTGAGCCAGGCCGTGAACAGACGGGACTTTGTCAAGAACGCAGCGATCACCGGCCTTGCCACCGTCGGCCTGACCGAGCTCGGCGCGTCGATCGTCTCCGGATTGGCGGGTGACGAAAACGTGGCACTCGGCCTGAACCGACCGTTCCCGTTGCGCCCGCCCGGCGCACTCCCCGAAGCCGAGTTCCTGGCACGGTGCATCCGGTGTCAGCGCTGTGCCGATGCGTGCCCCAACAACGCCATCATCCCGCTCGACGGCGCATTCGGCTCGAAAAGCCGGTTCACACCCCACGTGCAGCCCCGCCGGCAGGCCTGCATGTTGTGCAACAGGATTCCGGGCGACTATCTGAAGTGTACCGAAGCCTGCCCGAGCGGCGCCCTGCGAACGGTCCGAAAGGACGTGGACGACGTCCGCAGCAAGGTGGCCATGGGCGTGGCCAAGATCGACGAAGCCCTCTGCTATTCCTACAACAACTGGAGTTGCGGTGCCTGCTACCGCGCTTGTCCGCTTCCCGGTGTCGCCATGACGCTCGGCATGTGGGAGCGGCCCGAGGTCGTCTCGGACGCCTGCATCGGCTGTGGGGGGTGTGAACGGGCCTGCATCCGCTATCCGCAAGCCATCCGCGTGTCACCAAGGGGGGCTGACGCGTGACCGGCACCAGGCGACAGGCACTCTCGTCGGCGACGCAGACCGCGGTCCGGTTTATCGGCCTGGGCGCCCTGGCGCTGTTGACTCAGAAACTACTTCAACGACGTGCGACCCGCTATCCACTACAGGCTCGATCCGGTTCGGCGGACGGTCGGAAATCAGCCGGACCGCGTCGTGACGCCCTTCGCTTGATCCGCCCACCGGGGGCACTCGAAGATGACGACGCGTTTCTCGCCGCGTGCATCCGCTGCTACCGCTGTCAGGACGCGTGTGCGCCCGGTGCAATCCAGTTCTTCACCGAAGCGGCGGGCAAACACTACCACTCGCCCTACGTCGATCCTGCGATCAAGGCCTGCGAGCCTTGCATGAAGTGCACGCAGCTTTGTCCGACAACCGCCTTATCACCGCTGACAGCCCGACAGCGCCGCGAGGTGCGTATGGCTACGGTCGAGCTGCGCGAGGATCTATGTCTTTCGCACAAGGCCAAGAGGATTCGTGACGAGCAGGCTATGATGCTCGAACTCGGACGACCCCCGACCGAATCCGACGCGCCCGTCGAGCGACGAGGACCCTGCGGCGAGTGCTACATGTTTTGCCCCGTGCGCGAGCACGCCATCAAGCTCGAGCCCGGTGCGTTCCTCGCCCCGCTCGTCTACCCGGACGAGTGCATCGGATGTGGAATGTGCGAAGAGATTTGTCGTGTCATGGTGCGCGGCGAGCCCGCGATTCGCGTTGTCCCCTTTCGCGAGTGGACCTGAGATAAGAAGAACGTAGCGACGATGACCGGCCACAGCCTCAAACATCTGCTGATTCAAACCGCACGGCGGACGACTCAGACAGCCGTGATCGTGCTCCTGTTCGCTCTGGTCTGGTTGAGCCTCTACGCCCATTACCGCGCCGCCCGCGCAGTAAACGACCTCCGCACCGAGGACACCCACAGGGCACGCCTGCTGACCTTCATCGACAACCGGGTCGACGGAATGAACGACCCGCAGGCCTTCTTGGACAATAACAAGGGCACGCTCTGGTCGATGCGGCTTGCCGGCTTCGATCTGACCGATCCCCTCGCAGCCGTCGAGATGACCGCGACGGCGAAGACGGTCTATCTTCCGCTTCTACTCTCCATTCTCGTTCCGGTCGTCGTCACCGCCCTCCTCGGCCGCGTCTTTTGCAGTTGGATTTGCCCCGCCGGGCTGTTGTTCGAAGTGACCGGCAAGCTCCGCAGGCTGTTGGCCTTCCTCGAGGTCCCGCCGGCGGCGGTCAGGTTTTCCCTTCGCAACAAGTATGTCTTCTTGGTGGCAGGCCTGCTGGTTACGGGCTTCATAGGCCTGCCCCTCTTTGCACTCGTCTACCCGCCGGTCGTCGTGAGCCGGATCGTTCACGCCTGGGTGTTCGGCACGGCATTGACCGGAATGGTATTGCTTCTTTCACTGATCATCGTCTTCGAGATGGCCGTCTCGCCGCGTTGGTGGTGCCGCACGATGTGTCCCGGCGGCGCGCTCTACGCCTTGATCGGATGGACACGTGTCCTGCGCGTCCGTCTTGACCACTTGCGCTGTACCTCGTGCGGCGCCTGCGCCCCGGTTTGCGAGCCGGGCATCGACCCCGTGTCTCAGTCCGAGGGGCTCGAATGCGACAACTGCGGTGTCTGTGTCCGTCGTTGCCCGGATCAGGCTCTCTCCTATTACGTTGCACCACCGCGATGGATCAAACGCCCATCGCCTGCGGTTGTGCCTCTGACCGTCGACTCGATTGGGCACCCCGCGGAGCGCACGGAGAGCAAAAGTCCGAAGTCGCGCGGTGGCGCACCGCGGTTGATGCTCCTGGCATTCGTTCTGCTATTCGCCACGCCGGTGCACGCTCATCACATCCTCGGCCTGCCCCACTACTCATACAAGGACAACTATCCGCAAGCACCTACGTTGGAATATCCCGCAACAACCGGCCCCTACGACGTCCTCCTCACCAGCTACCCCGGCCGACCCGTCCCCGGCGAGCCCGCAAACCTCGCGATCTACATCAAGGACCGCACGAGCGGCAAGCCGTTCGACCGCCCGATCACGGTCCGCCTCCTACAGACCTACACGTTCGGCCGGAACCGCGAAGTACTTCCCGCCACAAAAGTCCCTCCCTATGAAGTCCCCCATAAACTGACCGCCACGTTCCCCGAAGAGGGCGAGTACGTGTTGGAGCTCATGATGGAGGTCGAGGGCGCCACCGAGCTCATCCCGTTCCTGATGATCTCGGGAGAACCGACCGCGACCGTCTCGGTGCTTCTTGCGATCTCGGGCGGCTTGCTCGCGTTCCTCGTTGTCGTTCGGGCAATCAAGATCAAACAAAGACGTCGGCGTAACATGCGTACGCTTGCCGCGGCTTCCGCGGTGCCGGGTTAAGGCGAGGACGGAGCGATGTCACGGTCAGGCATGCTGAAACTTTCGTTCCCTTACCTCCTCTTCTTGCTCATGGGGCTTGGCGTCTACTGGTCCAATGTTCGCGCCAGCCATGCAGACGCCCACTATCGCCTCGGCCGCGACACCGCCGCCGGAGACGACACGCCGCAGTCAACGAAAACAAAGAGATGGATCGATCCGGTATGTCAAATGGATGTCAACCCCGCCTGGGGCTTCACCCATGAGCACGAGGGAGAGGTCTACTATTTCTGCGCCCGCCGTTGCGTAGAGGAGTTTGCCGCCGCCCCCGAGAGCTTCCTTACCGCCCGCTGTCTGGTCTGCAAGCAGGCACTGGAGGCGGACAACCGCTTCCCGGCCACCTACCTCGACAATACATATTACCTGTGCTCCGCGGCCCATCGAGACGAGTTCAAGGCAGACCCGGCCGGCTTCTTCATGCACCGCATGTGGGGAATCCCCGACTGGCTGTACTACATCTCCATCGGGCTGGTCCTTGTCGTTTCGTTCTTGATGTTCGAAGGGAGCACCCTGCTGCGTCGATCGACACGTCAGAGCCAGACCGCGACCGAAATGGCATCCCGTTCGCACACAACGACGACTCCGCACGACCGCGCAAAGCATGGTTCGCTGTCGACACGCGTGCCCATCGCAGCGGTGGCTACCGGCCCGCCCGCCGCAGCCGGTGTCCTGTCCCTCCCGATCCTCGGCGGCGCCGGTCAGCCGATCAGCGCGCGAACCGCCCACCCCGATTCCGCATTGCACCGATCCTCCGATCGGATCGATCTCATGCAGCTCTGGGTCGTACGGACGTTGTTGCGCTCACGACCCTTCCGGTTTGCCGTTCAACTGTTCGTCGTTGCGTTGTTCCTGCTGATCATCGCCGCCGGGTTGTTCGGCAACCAGAATCCCGGCCTGAATATCGCCCCCATCCTCACCTGGACGATCTGGTGGGCGGGTCTTGTCGTGTTGATCATGTTCGCCGGCAAGGCTTGGTGCTACATGTGCCCGTGGGACGCGGTCGCCGGTTGGATGGAGCGCTTCGCACTCTGGTGGAAGACCGAAGAAGGCGCCGGCCTCAGTCTCAAATGGCCCCGCATCATCCGCAACATCACCATCGCGACGATCATGTTCGTCGGGCTCACCTGGGTCGAGCTGGGCTTCGGCGTGACCATGAGTCCGTCCGCGACCGCCTACATTGCCATCGCCATGCTGTTGATGGCGATCGTCTCCGCGTTCCTGTTCGATCGCAAGAGCTTCTGTCGGTACGGTTGCCTCGTTGGCCGCGTAAGCGGTCTCTACGCCCTCTTCTCTGCGGTCGAAATACGCCATCGCGATGCGAACACCTGCCTCCGCTGCCGCACGCACGACTGCTACAAGGGCAGCGAGAAGGCCTACGGCTGCCCCACGTTCGAAAACCCGGGCACCATGAGCACCAACACCTACTGCATCCAGTGCGCCGAGTGCCTACAGGCGTGTCCGCACGACAACCTGGCCGTCAACCTCCGTCCCTGGGGAGAGGACCTCAAAAGCGCAAGCAGACCGCGG
>JASFUW010000060.1:0-16259 GCA_050050135.1 Phycisphaerae bacterium | reverse complement strand
CCGCCGATGGGGCAAAACGCCAGATTCATCATCGTCAACGGCGACGAACACTTCGGGGACGGTCTGCGCGCCATACTGCTGAACCTGAAAGGGGCGAAGATCGTCGCCGAGATCGAAGAGCCCGCGATGCTGGCCCAGGCAACCGAGCAATTCCCCGCCGACGTTCTGTTGGTGAACCTCGATCCGTCCCCCGAAGCGATTCTGCCCATTGTCGGGGACGTGGCTGCGTCGCATCGAGAGCTGGCTGTCTTCGTGACCTCCGAGTCCACCGACGGGCAGCTCGTCATCAAGGCCATGCGGATGGGAATCCGCGAGTTCCTCCCCAAGCCCATCGACGAATCCTCGCTGGTCGAAGCCGTGGACCGCGTCGCCGTCGCAAGGCTCGAAACGTCGGCGCAGGGCAAGCTCATCACCGTCGTGGGGACCTCCGGCGGCGTCGGCGCCACCATGATCGCGACGAACCTCGCTGTCGAGCTTGCGGCACTCGCCACCGGCGACGTGACTGTAGTCGACCTGGACTACCGCTTCGGACAGGTGGCGACCTTCCTGGACGTCGACCCGCGCTACACCCTTTCCGATCTCTGCGGTTCGCCCGAAGCGCTCGACCCCCAGGTGATCGGACGGGCGCTGGCTCAGCACGCCAGCGGCGTGCGTGTGTTGTGTCGGCCCAACCATCTGGCGGAGGCGGACACCATCACCGCGGCCGCCTGTATGGGTGTCTTCTCGAATCTCATCCAGCTCAACGAGTACGTCGTCGCGGACGGCCCGGGGCGATTCGACGTGTCCGGCAAGTCCGTCCTCGCGTTAGCGGACATTACGCTCCTTGTCGTTCAACCGCTGGTCCCCTGCGTGCGCAACGCCCAGCGAATCATCGATAGCATGCGCGAAACGGGATACAACCTGGATCGCGCAAAGCTGATCTGCAACCGTACCGGACGCGGCAAAGGCTATCTCTCCGTCAGTGACGTGACCGAGACGCTCGGTCTGGAAAACTATGCGTCTCTTCCGGACGAATGGGAGACCGCCAGCGGGGCGATAAACCTGGGCGAACCGCTGCTGTCGTTCGGTCCGAAAAGCAAGCTGCGCCTAACCCTCCAGGAAATCGCCGAGCGGCTGCACGCCCCCGATTCCGGGACCGATGATAAGGATGCGCGCGCGCACGGCCTGCTCGACCGACTGTTTGCCGGAAGCTAATCCGGGGCGTCGCGCCGGGGGTCTGGTATCCGAAGATCACAGACCAGACGGTAGGGTGAACGGGGCCTGGTATCCATAAGAGTGAGTTCATTCGGTTTAGCCGCATGGTGCAGATAGGAGTGTGAGGATGTTCGGAAAGAAGATGCCGGGCAACGTCGTGACGCCGCCGCGACCTCCGAAGGCCGCCCCTCCTCCGGGCGCGCCGCCGGTGGCGCCACCGAGCTCCGCACCGTTCACCGGAAGAAAGCCCAAGGCCAACAAGGACAAGATCGAGCAGTTCAACGCGCTCAAGATGCGCCTGCACCGAAAGCTCATCGACCAGCTCGATCTCGCCAGAATGACCGGGGACGACGAGAGCCTGCGCGAGCAGGTCAAGGAGGTCGTCTCCCAGCTCGCCGACCAGGAAAACACCCTCCTGAACTTCAACGAGCGCCAGCGGCTCATCAGCGAGGTGCTCGACGAGACCTTCGGGCTCGGCCCGCTCGAGGTCATCCTGACCGATCCGTCGATCAGTGACATCCTCGTGAACGGCCCGAAGCAAGTTTACATAGAACGCCGTGGGAAGCTGGAATTGACCGAGGTCGAGTTCCGCGACAACGCCCACCTCATGCACGTCATCGACAAGATCGTCAGTGCCGTGGGACGTCGCTGTGACGAGACCTGTCCTCTGGTCGACGCCCGTCTGGCCGACGGCAGTCGTGTCAACGCGGTCATTCCGCCGCTCGCCATCGACGGGCCCAGCATGTCCATTCGTCGATTCGGGACAGACCCCCTGACCTGGGAAGACTACGTCGAGTTCAAGTCCGTCACGCCCGAGATCCGTGACTTTCTGACGTCCTGCGTGCAATCCCGCCTGAACGTCTTGGTCGTCGGCGGAACCGGCTCCGGTAAGACGACCTTGCTCAACAACCTGTCCAGCTTCATCCCCTCGAGCGAGCGAATCGTCACCATCGAGGACGCCGCCGAGCTTCAGCTTCGCCAGCCGCACATTGTCCGCCTCGAGACCCGACCGGCCAACATCGAGGGTAAGGGGCGGATCACCATCCGCGATCTGCTCATCAACAGCCTGCGTATGCGTCCCGACCGCATCGTCGTCGGTGAGTGTCGAGGACCGGAAACCCTCGACATGCTCCAGGCGATGAACACCGGGCACGACGGATCATTGACCACCATCCACGCCAACAGCGCCCGCGACGCCGTCGCCCGTGTCGAGACCATGGTCATGATGGCCGGATTCGAGCTGCCCGTCCGCGCCATTCGCCAGCAGTTCGCCTCCGCGATCAATGTCATCGTCCAGGCACAACGCCTGACCGGCGGGGCGAGGAAGGTCATCAGCGTCGCCGAGGTGACCGGCATGGAGGGTGAGATCATCACCATGCAGGACATCTTCGCGTTCGAACAGGCTGGCGTGAACCAGGCCGGCCGGGCGTACGGGCAGTTCGTCGCCACCGGCATCCGCCCGTCGTTCCTCGAGCGCCTGAAATCATCCGGTTGCGAGATGGACGCGGACCTGTTCACGCGTCGAGTGCTCATGGAGGATAACGCCGAGTAATCACGAATTCGTGATTACCGACCACTAATTACACTGGATTCTCCTATGTCCGTGATAGAGAGTATGGCATTGCTTGGCGAAGGGACCGGACTGTGGGTCTACATATTGCCCGTTATCGGGTCGACGCTCCTCTTCTGGGGCGTTTACCAGGTGATGACGGAAAGCAAGACCTCCACCCGCAAGAAGATGACCGAGCGACTTCGCGGCGAGCGGCGCCAGGAAAAGGTCGCGGCGAACATTCTCCGCCGCGGTGCGATGGGCCAGGCCAGACCGCTCGCCGATGCCATCGTCGGGAAGCTCACCTTCATCCCCAGACTGCAGACCATGCTGGACCAGGCCGACCTCGACTGGTCCGCCTCGCAGACGCTGCTGAACCTCTGCGGCCTGGCCCTGCTGACCTCGGTCGGGATGATCGTCCTGAAGTTCTCCGTGTTTGCGGGGATCGGATGCGGCCTGGCGATCATCGTCATCCCGCTGCTGTGGTTGAGCTTCAAACGTAGAAGGCGGATGAGCAAACTCGCAGGGCAGCTCCCCGACGTCTTCGACATGATGGGCCAGGCCCTTCGCGCCGGACACTCGCTCGCAGGCGCCATCCAGTTGGTCTACGAGCAGATGCCGCCGCCCATCGCCACCGAGTTCGCCCAGGTCTATCACGAGCAGAACCTGGGCGTGAAAATCGAGGACGCCCTGCAATCCATGGCCCAGCGCGTGGATTCGCTCGACGTCAAGTTCTTCGTGACCGCCGTCATGATTCAGCGGCAGACCGGCGGCGACCTCGCCGAGGTCCTCGACAACATCGGCGGGGTCATTCGAGAGCGCATCGAGCTCGCCGGTCTGGTGCGCGGGCTGACGGCCGAGGGCCGACTTTCCGGGTGGGTCTTGTTCGCCTTGCCCGCACTCGTGTTCCTCGCCTCGATGTATCTGAACCCGCAGTACGCCCAGGTTCTTCTCGAAGACCCGCGCGGAAAGATCATGTTGATGATCGCCGGCGGGATGCAGCTAATGGGAATCGCCATGATCCGTTGGATCGTCAACATCAAGGTGTAGCGTGGGCGCGCGGGGATCGAGCCCTGCGGGCGCCGGGCGTTTCCCGCAAGGGCGTGCTCGCGGGTCAGCGGGCGGTGTCGGGTTTCGTTGTTCGCTTTTGCTTTCAGAGGGTTTGAGTGATGACTGCTTACTTCCTCGGTCTCATGCTTGTCCTCAGCATCGGGCTGATCGTGTACGGACTCTGGCCAAAAGGCGGCGATGAGGAAGACACCATCAAGCGCCGAATGGCCGGGCGCAAGCAAAGAGGCCCCGATCTCGAGGGCACACGCCAGAAAGCCAAGGAGTCCGTCGCGAAGCGGGTGATGAAAACCGTCGCGCCGATCGCCGTTCACCCCGCCATGAAGCAGAACGCGGAGGAGATGTCCCGCCTCCGCATGAAATTGGCCAACGCGGGCTTCAGGGGCGAAAACGCGCCGACCACCTTCCTCGCCAGCAAGAGTGTCGTCGCGGTCTGTCTCGGCGTCGCCGGTTTGGCCTTTGCCCTTGCCAAGGGATACTCGGCTCCGAACATCATCGGCGTCCTGACCGTGGCAGCCGGGCTGGGCTTCTTGGCGCCCGACCTCTGGCTGAGTTCCGCCGCGGGCAAGCGCAAAGAGCAGATTCGCCGCGGACTCCCCGATACGCTCGACATGCTCGTCATCTCCGTCGAGGCAGGTCTCGGGCTCGACGCCGGTTTCCAGCGCGTCGGCGACGAAATGAAGCAGGTGCACCCCATTCTTGCCGAGGAGCTCCGACTCGTCACCCTCGAATCACAGATGGGTATCCCCCGCTCGGAGGCATTGACCAACCTGACGACCCGCACCGGCCTCGACGAGGTCCGGTCCTTGGTCGCCGTCGTCAACCAGGCCGAGCGCTTCGGAACCAGCATCGCCCGCGCCCTCCGCAACCAGTCCGACGCCCTGCGCGTGAAGCGGCGCCAGGCCGCGGAAGAGAAAGCTCAGAAGACCACCGTCAAACTGATGGCACCGCTGATCCTGTTCATCTTCCCTGCGATTCTCGTGGTGCTGGCGGGTCCCGCAGCGCTCAAGATGATCGAGGCCCTCGGCAACACGCCCGGTCTGATGTAGCATCGCGATCCAAGCGCCGCGCGACACACAGCACCCCGTGGTCCGCCGCGCGGAGTTCCGTGCGCACGGAGCTTGCAGACTGTCGGCGCGCGTCGCGGCGAGCTTACCGGATCACGTAATCCACCGGCATCATCATCACGACGCCCTCGTCGTGAACGAGCTGAAGCCGCGTCAGTGCATGCATGATCGCTCGAAACCGCTGCGGGTCGGTCTTCGCCAGCGTCGGTAGCATGGCACTGAAGAGGGGGTGGACCGTCAAGTCCAACGTCTTACCGGCGGACATCCGGGTAAACCCTTCTTCCTTCACGCTGCCCATCAACATGTCGAAGATGTTCGCTGGCTCGGGGATGATGCGGATCTCGTACTCGCCGATCCCCGCCCTGTTCGCCGCGAACTTGATCGCGTCATGAAGCCCGCCGATCTTGTCCACCAGACCGAGGTCCAACGCCTGGGCGCCGGTAAAGACCCGCCCCCCCGCGAGTTCATCGATCGGCATCGCCAGCCGATCGCCCCGCGCCTTGGTGACGTGGCCCTTGAAGATGTCGTACACCGTTTCCATGTAGTGACGCAGCTTGGCACGCTCGGCGTCGGAGAAGCGTTTCGCCGAGCTGAGAATCGCCGCCATCTCGCCGCGCTGCTGCGGGTGCCAGCTCACGCCCACCTTGTCCCACATCCCCGTGGTCACGATCTTGCCCGAGATGACCCCGATCGACGCCGTGATCGTGCTGCTGTCCGCGAAAATGGTGTCCGCGGCACAGGTCACGTAGTAGCCGCCGCTGCCCGCCACGTTTCCCATCGACACGACCAGCGGCTTCTTGGCTGCCACACGTCGACTCGCGTCCAGGATGATCTCCGACGCCAGCGCCGAACCGCCCGGCGAATCCACCCGCAGCACCACGGCTTTGACCGAGTCGTCCTCCGCCGCCTTGTCCAGCGCCTTGCGGATCGTCGTGCTGTACGCACCTTCCGTCGGACCGAACGGCGACGGCTCCGCGGCACCGGGCAGAATGACCCCTTCGACGTACACGATCGCCACGCTCGGCTCGGTGAACGTCTTCGGTGTCGGGTTGAACATCTTCATCATCCACGCGAACATCGCGAACGGATCTTCCGGCACGTCCCACGGGTCCTCCTCGCCGTAGTCGGTCACCACCTTGACCGACTTCCCGTATCGACTCTTCAAATCGGCGATGAAGTCCTGCCGATGTTGGACCGAGTCGATCAGCCCTGCCTCGAGCGCCTCCTCCGCCGTGTACGGTCCCTGGTCGATCAGCGCCTTGACTTTGTCCGTCGACATCCCGCGGCTGTCCGCAATCAGCTTGACCAGGTCTTCATAGAGCCCGTCGAGCAGCCACTTGAGCATCGCGGCCGCCTCATCGGACGGACCCGTTCGCGTGAACATCTCTCCCGCAGACTTGTAATCACCGCATTGTTCAAAGTCCGGGACGCACCCCAGCTTGTCCAACGTGCCCCGCAGATACGGTGACTCCCCGTACACCCCGACGAGCCAAAGCGTCCCCGTCGGCACCATGCTGATGTGCGACCCGGAAGTCGCAGCCGCGTACGTCCCCGTGGTGAGCGCGTCCGAGTGGATGAAAACCTCCTTGTCCACCGCGGCGAATTTGCGCACCTCCGCGTGAATCTCCTGCAACTGCGCCATCCCCATCGCCGCCTCCTGCACGTCAATGACGACGGCGACGATGTCCGGGTCCCGCCTCGCCTCTTTCAGCCGCTCGAGCAGCGACTTCAACGACAGCGGGGGTTTGCTCCCGAACAGCGGAGGAACCTCCACCGGCGTCTCCGTCAGCGCCCCCTTGATCTTGAAATACGCGATCTCTCTGGCCGGTTCCGCCGGCTTGCTCTTGCCGAAGTTCCGAATCGCGTCGAGTGGATTCTGCGCCGGTGCCATCGGCGCGGCAGTCATCGTCGCCAGCAAGGCGACGACCGTCAACACACATTGCCGTTTCATGGAATACATCCTCCTACCGATAGACACACCTCACCTGCACAATCTATCGTATCTTTCGGATCGACCGCGTGGAACCCGCGTACCACCCGTTCGACAACTCCTTACAGGCTCCTGCCCGCTCCGTCACTCGTCGTCTCGGCTGTCACCCTCCTGCCGCGGTTTGTCTTCGAATGTCTGCCGCGGAACACGAGCACCAACACCGCCGCCACCCACCCGAGCAGACCAATGAGCTGCACCATAAGCTGCGCGTTGCGATGATCATGACTCCCCACTCGGATCAGCAGCAACCCGCCCAGCAACAGTAAGAGGCTGAACCACCCCGTCATCGCGCGCGTCCCCGGCCGCCGCATCAAAAGCCACAGCACCGCCGCCACGATCAACTCCCGCGTAAGCGGGAACACCGCAATTCCGAACGCCAACGAACGCGGCACGCTTGTCAGCGCGAGAACGTTCAACTTCAAGCCCTCGTCCGTCGCGGTCAGCGCCTTCTGTTTCCCCGGACCCATCGTCTCGCCACGATCGGTCTTGACCCACACGTGCATAAAGTCGCTCACGAGTTGCGCCTCGTATCCGAGGTTCTTCAAGATCGAGGCCGCGACGACAGCCCGACCGTCGCAGTCCTCCCTGCCCGACTCGAACACCTCTTCAACCGTCGGCAGGTAGTCAGCCGTCCCCCAGGTGTTCCAATCCCAATCGTAGGGAACCTTCCGGCAAACGAAGCGCTCGACCTGATCCAGCACCTCGCGCGCGGTCGCCTCCCCGCTAAGTTGCGGACGAAGCTCCGCTACCAGACTTTCGACGACCGTCGCGTTCGGATCGATCAGCGCGCTCGGGTCCTGCCAGTGTCTGATGTGACTCACCAGCCGCGTCGGATAAGGAAAGCAAACCACCAGCACCGTGAGCCCGAAGATCGCCCACTTGATCGGCAGCCGGTAGTACCACCGAAACCTGTTTATGGCGAAGACGTTCCGCATACCCATCACCTCGCCGACGATTCGTGCCCTCCTACAGTCTATTTCATCATCGGCGTCGGGGCACGGCGCGGGCGTCGTCCTTCCGTCGATTCCGACGAATCTTGAATGTCGGTTTGTGTCACCGCCGGACCCGTCCACCTGCGGTCTGCCGCCTGTTTACGGCCGAGACTCCCAAATGTAGGCTACTTCCTGCCGTTTAGGCCGTGGAGCCGCCGATGACGCTATTCGTTGCTTCGATCGCCGCAGACACGGCTGAGGAGATCAAAACCTCCGCCGAGCGAGCATGGGCCGCGGGCGCAGACGCCGTAGAGCTGCGCATCGACACCTTCGATGACGACCCCGCCCGCCTCGCGTCGTACCTTCAGTCGAGCATCGCCCGCACCTGGATCGTCACCTGCCGCTCCGCCGAGGAGGGAGGCTATTTCCGGGGCGACACCAAAGACCGCGTCTCCCTGCTTCTCGCCGTTTCCCGCGGAACCGACGCGTACGTCGACTTCGAGTTCGCCGATTGGCGGCGATCGAGCAACATCCGCCAGAAGGTCACCCTGGCCTCGACGACCCCAGACGGAGAGCGTCGGCGGCTGATTCTATCCACCCACGATTTTAGACGCTTCCCGCCGGACCTGGACGCCAAGATCGACGAAATGCTCGCGGTCCCCGATCGCCCCGTCGTCAAGGCCGCCTGCCACGCCGCACATATCAATGACACTTTCCCGGCACTAGACCTGACCCGTCGCCATGGCGGACGAGCCGTCGTGATCGCCATGGGCGAGGACGGACTCTGGACGAGGGTGCTCGCCGGAAAGCTCGGCGGTTTCGCAACCTATTGCGCCCTGGAGGCAGACGACGCGACCGCTCCGGGACAAGTCACGCTCGCAGACATGGTGAACCTCTATCGCCGGGCCAAAATCGACCCGTCCACACGCGTATTCGGCGTGCTTGGCGACCCGGTCGCCCATTCGATGAGCCCGTTGTTGTTCAACCGCTGGTTCGCCGACGCCGGAATCAATGCCGTCTACCTGCCGCTCCGCGTCCGCCGGGGTGACGGAATGCTGGCCGCGTTTCTGAACGATTGTGTACAGAGACCCTGGCTCGACGTCGGCGGGTTCAGTGTCACCATCCCCCATAAGTCGGCGGCGCAACAGTGGGTCGCCGAAGGTGCCGGATCGATGGCACAATGGATCGGCGCGGTCAACACGATCGCCTTCTGGCCTGACGCCGTTCACGGACACAACACCGACTGTCCCGCAGCCGTGTCGTCCGTGCTCGCGGCGCTCGGCTGCTCACCGCCCGATTGTGGCGGGATGCCCGTCTGTGTGTTGGGCGCCGGCGGCGTCGCCCGTGCCGTCGTACACGGGTTGTACGAACTCGGTTGTGAGATCACGCTGTTCGGTCGATCGCACGAAAAGACGCGAACCGTCGCCAGCAAATACGGGGCACGAGCCGCCGCGTGGGACGACCGCATCGGCGGTGCCGGCGAACTGCTCGTCAACTGCACCAACGTCGGCATGTGGCCCGCCGTCGACGATTCCCCCATGCCGAAAGACGCGCTGGCGCGTTACCGCCTCGTCTTTGACACCATCTACAGCCCGCCACAAACGAAGCTCCTCGCCGACGCCGCGGCGGTCGGCTGTTCGACGCTCAGCGGCCTCGACATGTTCATACGTCAAGCCGTCCGACAGTTCGAAATCTGGACCGGAATAACGCCTGACGTCCGGACAGCCCGCGACTTGGCCTTCAATACCCTCCAAACGCGGGCCGGGGAACGCCCATGACGAGTGAAGAACGCCAGCGCAAGCAGCGAACCGTCGCTCTTATCGGACTCCGCGGCAGCGGAAAATCCGTCGTAGGTCGCGAGCTGGCAGCCCTACTCGGAGGGGACCTTGTCGAAACGGATGAACTCATCGCCGCCCGCGCCGGAAAATCCATCGCCCGCATCTTCACCGAAGAAGGCGAGACCGCATTCCGCGACCTCGAAAGTGAGGTCATTGCGGACATCGTCACCATCCCACCCACGGTCGTCAGCGTCGGTGGCGGCGCCGTGCTCGATCAACGCAACGTCCAACGCCTCAAAGCCGTCGCAACCGTCGTGTGGCTGACCGCGCCGGTCGACGCACTCTGGCAGCGCGTCTCGGCTGACCCGACGACAGCCCGAACGCGACCTCCGCTCACCGATGAAAAGAGTGGAAGCGCCGAAATGAGGCAACTGCACGCGCAGCGGGCGGCGCTGTACGAACAGGCAGCCGATCTGACCATCGATACGACCGGCCGCCAACCCGCCCAGATTGCACAGGCGATCGCTGACATGCTACCCGTCGATTGAACGCCCGGCGACGCCTCCCATCCCCCGCCCCGCAGAAGTGCCGAGCATCCGGGTCGATCACCTAGGTCAATCGTCATCTCGCCTTTTCCGCGGGTCAGGCAAACCACTGTGTTCGCAGATCGAACTCAAAACCGCCTCGTATTCCTGAATGACGTAGTCGTCCAGCCGAGCCACGCTCTTCTTCCCCTCGCGATCGTACTCGAGATCAACCAGACCGACCTTGCCCGACGCGTCTGCCCGTAGTGCCTTCATGTCCGAGAATGGAATCGTCGGGTGACCGCGAATGGTCAACCCGGCGTCGGTAACCGTGACGCGCGTTGTCACCACATCGACGAAGCGAACCAGCATGAACACACCGACGACACCCAGCACATACCCGAGCAACCGCTGCAGCGCCTGGCTGGCCTCCGAGTGCACGCCCTCGACCCACTCTATCGCCCCGACCTGACCGCCGTCGATCGAGACCACCAGATGCCCGCCGGGACCCAGATAGAACGCCTGGTCGGCTTTCTTGATGGACGGCGCCCCGCACGACGACTCGAGATCGCCATAGGATGCTCCTTTGCGAAACCGCTCCACAAGCGCCTCGGCGTTCTCGCGGGTAAGCTCGCCATCCACACGCACCGCCTGATCCGGATCGAGCCCCAGCGTTCGGAGGAGCTGCCGCGCGTTATCGCGCTCATAACCGACGTATCCATCCCACAGAAACCAGATTCCACCTACGCACACCAGCACGGTCACCAGCGTCGTCCGCAGAATCCGCTCGGTGGTCGTTCTCGAAATGATCGGTTCCATAGCCTCCGGCTCCTCGATTCCGTCCGCCCCGCGTTGCCGCCAAACGCCATCCGACCACCCCGCGACGCCCCTCGAGGCGTCGGGAGGCGTCTCACGATCGCACCCTCAAGGCCGTTCGCCGCCCGGGCATCTGCTACAACGGTTGATCGGTTGAAATTGTACGGAAACTGCCCGATAATGCTTCCCATTGACTCCCCCGACCCGCCAGAACTTGTGAGAGGTTTGCCATGAGCGGCGACTTTGGTGCGCTTTGCGACGAGTTCTATGTCACGAGTCGGCTCTTCCTCAAGCTCGAGATGACCCTCGAGCGCGAAACCGTCCTCCATTTCTTCGACCGGGCCCGGCGTGAATACCCCGGGCTGGGCCGCTTGCGTCGCCGGGACGACGGCTGCCTCGTGCTCGAAGAGGACCCCGACGACCGCGGCTCCCGCCGCTGGATTCGTCTGGATCGCACCAGCCTCCGTTTCGGTCATTACGCCCCGCCCTCCATCGACGAGGTACGCCGCTTCGGTCGGTTCGTCCTCGATCAGGCCCCCTACCACCTCTCCTTCAGCGAGATCGACTACGACCACCTCGAAACCATCTACGGCTTCGACCTCGAGTATCGCGGCAACCACGATCAGCTCGTCGCCGAAACGCTGCTCACCGAGCACGTCGCCACCAGCTTCCTCTTCGGCGACGAGACCGCCCACGTGATCGACGCCCAGCCCTACTTCGGAATCGCCCTCTCGCCCGAGTGCGATCTGCAGGCCTACGTCGAAACCAAATCGCGAACCACCACCTTCGAGGTCCGCAACGACAACTTCGACCACGAACCCATCAGCGTCTTCCTGACCATCCGAAAATACTGGGGCGTTGACAACCCTGCGTCACTGGGGGACGCCCTGAGCCGACTGCTCGAACTCGCCAACGACCTCGCCAGGGAAAAAGTCGTCCCCAACCTGGTCAACCCGCTCGCCGCCGCCATCGCCAGCCGATCCTAGCGCCGATTCCAGAAAGTCACCGCGAGACCAGGATGGCATCACGGTCTCACGCGCTGACGCAGCCAGGCCGTGGTTGTCCAGCAACATGCATAGTCCCAGCGCGGAGGGTGCGCTGCAGACGCACCATGGACCTGGTTGGACAACGCATCCGGAAGCGGATAGACCTACGCCAGTCTCAGGATTGACGTTCGCTGTCTCGAAAGGTCTCGCTCAAATGAAGAACCTCGAAGATCGACCGTTGGAACCTTCACCCGCCCCCCACGCTGATCGCGGCCCCGTCACCCAATCCGAGCGGATCGTCTCGATCGACGTCCTCCGCGGCTTCGCCGTCCTCGGCATCCTGGTGATGAACATCCAGTCCTTCGCCATGCCCGGCTCCGCCTACGTCAATCCGACCTCCTACGGCGATCTGACCGGCCTAAACCTCGCCGTCTGGCTCGTAAGCCACGCCCTCTGCGACGCGAAATTCATGACCATCTTCAGCATGTTGTTCGGCGCCGGGATCATCCTCATGACCTCCCGCCGCGAGCAAGCCGGGCAAGGATCAGCCGGTCCCCACTACCGACGGATGGGTGTCCTGCTCGTCGTCGCCCTGATCCACGGTTATCTGCTCTGGTACGGCGACATCCTCTACACCTACGCCATGTGCGGCTTCCTGATCTACCTGTTCAGAAAGTGCCAGCCAATGACACTACTGATCGTCGGCACAAGCGCGATCGCGATCGGCTCGGCGATCTCCGTCTTCTTCGGTTGGTCCATGCAGTTCTGGCCGGACGAAGCCGTCGACGGCGTCCTCGCGTTCTGGCAACCGTCGGCGGAGGCGATGGCCACGGACCTCGAAATCTACCGCGGACCCTGGCTCGGACAGCTCGCCTACCGAGCGCCGACGACCTTCTTCTTCCAGACCTTCTTGTTTCTCTTCGAGTTCGTCTGGCGTGCCGGCGGCGTCATGCTCGTCGGTATGGCCCTGCACAAAGTCGGCGTGTTCGGTGCGTCGCTCTCCTCGCGGACGTATGGGGTTCTCGTCGCCCTCGGTTTGTTCGTCGGCATCCCCGTCGTGCTGTTTGGCGTCTACCGGAACTTCGCCGCCGACTGGGATGGCCGGACCTGCTTCTACTTCGGCATCCAATTCAACTACTGGGGCAGCCTCCTGGTCAGCCTCGGGTGGATCGGAATGATCATGCTCGCCTGCAAGCACGACATCCTCCCCCCAGTCCGCCGAGCCCTCGCCGCCGCCGGCCAGATGGCGTTCACCAACTACCTGATGCAGACCGTTATCTGTACCGCCATCTTCTACGGCCACGGTTTCGCACTTTACGGGAAGGTCGAGCGTGCCGGGCAAATCCTGATCGTGTTCGCCGTCTGGGTTCTCCAACTCGTGGTCTCACCGTTCTGGCTGCGTTATTTCCGCTTCGGCCCCATGGAGTGGCTCTGGCGCTCATTGACGTACGGGAAACCACAGCCGATGCGCCGCTCACCGCCGAGCGTCCAATAATGTGTCGTCCTCAGCGCCCGCCGTCGTGCCGCCGACGCCTCGTTGAAGACCCCCGACGCTGCTGATATGCTCCCATGGTGATATCCGCCTCGGGGATCGGAGCTGCCTCCATGCGTCAACCCGCCGACACCGAATGTCCGAACGCGGCGCGGTGCCCCACAGCATGGCTGGTCCCGCTTTTGATCCTCACCGCGATAACAGCCAGAGCCACGCTGGCCGACACCCCCACCGAGACCCCACCCGCCCGCGATCGTCAGGTCATCAGGATCGCCCACGAACATCTGGACCACGCGCCGCACGGCTGGCTCGACCCCTGCTCGTTCGATCCTGAAGGCGCCGTTCTGTTCCTGACCGAATCAGAAACTCGAACGCTCGATGTCCCTTTCGAGCGCCTCGGCCCACTCGCAGACCACCTCCGCCAATTCCGACCCGCAAAAACGATACACGCCGTCGGCCTCCCCTCTGTTGCCAAGGCGCTGGGCGAACCCGTGGAAAAAAGCGCGACGGCCGGGCTCCCCCCCGGAACGATCCACTTGTCCTACGACCGATACCACACGCCGGCCGAGGGCATCGACTTCTTCGCCAACCTCGCCCAAGCCTTCCCCGAAAACGCCGAGCTGCACTCCATCGGCACCAGCGTTGAGGGTCGCGACATCTGGGCGCTGAAGATCACCGACGACCCCCAGACGGTCGAGCCTCAAGAGGAGCGAATCCTTTTCTGCGCCCTCCACCACGCTCGCGAGTGGGCCACCCACGAGTTCGTGCTCTACCTCGCCGAGCATCTGCTGACACGCTATGACACCGACATGCGCATCCAACACATCGTCGACAACGCCGTCGTCTGGATCGTCCTCGCCGTCAATCCCGACGGCTTCGAGTATTCCTGGACCGACGATCGCATGTGGCGAAAGAACCGCCGCGACAACGGCAGCGGAAGCTACGGCGTCGACATCAACCGCAACTACGATTACATGTGGGGCTTCGACAGCATCGGCTCCAGCTCCACCCGATGGGACAGCTCCTACCGCGGCCCCGCCCCCGCCTCCGAACCCGAGACGCAGGCCATGCAGTCGCTGCTCGAATCCGAGCGGCCCGCCATCGCCCTGAGCTACCACACCTACAGCCAACTCGTCTTGTACCCCTGGGGATACACGGACGCGGTCAACGCCAAGGCCTACACCTCCCTTCGCGCCATCGCGGACCGCTACGCCTCGACGGTCAAGTCCGTCCACGGCATGACCTACGTACCGGGCCCCACGAATTACGCGATCTACCCCATCAACGGCGACCTGACCGACTACGCTTACGGCGCGTTGGGCATCCTCGCCTACACACCCGAGCTGCGACCCGCCTCGTCACAACTCGGCGGGTTCCTGCTCCCCGAAGAACAGATACTGCCCAACAACGAAGAGAACCTGCCGATCGCCCTGTGGCTCATGGACAACGTCGCCAGCGCAACCGTCACAGAAGGTCCGCCGACCGGTTCTTTCACCCCGGGCCAAAACCCGTTCTCACTCTCGATGACCCCGGTCAATCAGAAACCGGAACTCGCCCTCGGCATGACGCTTACGGAAACCGGTTACCTCACGACCTGGCTCGACGACATCGACCACGCGCCTCCCTACTTCGGGACCTACCCCGCGGATTTCGAAGGCATCGGCTGCGGGCGCGGCTACCGCTTCGAGCACACCCCGGGGTCCGACTCCTGGCCCGCCGCCTTTACAGGCTACAAAACGCTCCCCTACATCTTCGAGGACGGCGCCGTCGTCATGATCGAGTCCGCCTCACGAGACCTCGACTTCGTCGGCGTCCCCGCCACCGCCCCCGTGCGCATGCGTGACATCCGCATATACCAGCGGCGGATGCAGCACACCGGCAACACCTACGGCTACAAGGAACAGGTCCTCCTCACACGCTCGGCGTTGGAGGACCTGCACGACGCATCTCCACTCATCTCGTGGGAGTGGACCCACACCGCCGCCGACGGCACGGTGTATACCTCACACCCGGAAGGGGCGGACGGTGCGGACGAATTCGTCTACCCACACCTGTCCTACGCGTTTGCGTCGAACTTCCCGTCGTTTTGGTTCGGAAGCCAGAGCGAGCCCGTGCAGCTTCTCGTGTTCCCGCCCGCGCTGCGCGGCGACGCCGACAACGACGGCGACGTCGATCTGCTCGACCACGATCGATTTGCGGACTGCATGACCGGCCCCGTTCAACAGGCGCTCGACGCGCCGTGCAAGGGGTTCGACACCGACCATGACTTCGACGTCGACGCTGACGACGCAGCCCTTTTCCAGCGCGAGTTCAGACCCGCCGACTGAGCTTGAACTGCCACGCTTCTAACCCTCAGACCCCTGACTACCCCGCTTCGGGGGGCGGCATTCGATACATGTGTACGATGCACACCCGCCGCCGCTCCGCGTCCGCGTAGACCACGTAGCTGTCGGGACCGACCCACACCCCGATCGGCGCGTCGCCCGACGTAAACGGCAGCGGTACGGGCACGCCCACGGGCTCGAGCGCCTCGATGTCGTAGGCCTGGTGGTAGAAGTCCTTCACCCCGGGTTGCGTTCGATTCTTCAGGTCCTCGCTCGTGGTCCGTTTGCGCTTCGCCGAAAGGATCGCGACCCGCTTCCGGCTGTGCATCGACATCGCCATGTGCATCACCGTATCGCCCTCCATCGGAACCTCATGGCGACCATAGCCCAGCTTGCCGCTCGCCCACCCCACCTGCATCTTCGAAGGCACGCGCTTTACCTGTTGTTCGTCCCACCACTCCGGGCCAGTCGCGTCGACCCACGCCCGAAGATCGACCGTCTCGAGCATCTCGGGGCTCATGTTGGGGTCGTACCGATAG
>JASFUW010000059.1:0-16365 GCA_050050135.1 Phycisphaerae bacterium | reverse complement strand
GGAATCGAAATACCCGCGGCTGGTTACTTGCGAGTTGCTTCGGGACCTCTACAGCCGTGGCGAACGACCCAGACTCCGCGTCATCGGCGATATCTCATGTGATATCGAGGGTTCCGTCGAGTGCACCGTCCGGGCGACCGAGTCAGACGACCCGGTCTACGTTTACGAGCCGAAGACCGGAAAAACGCCCAGCGGCATAGTCGGCGACGGCCCCATCATCCTCGCCGTCGACCACCTCCCGTGCGAGCTTCCCGTCGATGCCTCCGTCCACTTCAGCCGGTCCTTGCGCCCCCTCATCCCGGGGCTCTGCGAGACGGATTTCACCCGCCCCCTGGCTCAGAGCGGCCTCCCGGACGAACTCGCACGCGCCACGATCGTCTATCAGGGCGCTCTGACGGAGCGGTTCCGCTATCTCGAGGAGTTTCTCGACGCCTGACGCACCACGCACCGGGCTCACGCTCCGCAGCCCCGATGGAACGCATTGTGCTGGGTCGTTTTAGACGCTCGACTCGCCTTTACACCGGGAAGACGCAGCAGCGTAAGCAGAAACAACAAATAACCATGCAGGAGGTTCCCCGATGAAGAAGGTCCTGGTACTTGGCGCCGGCCTGGTCACTCGTCCACTGGTTCGATACCTGCTCGATCAGCCCGATCTCCACGTGACGGTCGCCAGCCGAACCGTGAGCAAGGCGGATGCCCTGGTCGACGGCCACCCCCACGGAACCACCATGACCCTGCTTGCCGACGACACCGACAAGCTCGAAAAGCTCATCAGCGAGCACGATCTTTCCGTCAGCCTCCTCCCCGCACCCCTTCATCCCGTCGTCGCCGAGCTGTGCATCAAGCACCGCAAGCATATGGTCACGACCTCCTACGTCAGCCCGCAGATGAAAGCCCTTGACCGGCGGGCGAAGGACGCCGGCGTCATGATCCTCAACGAGATCGGCGTCGATCCCGGAATCGACCACATGTCCGCCATGCGCATCATCGACGACGTACGAAATCGCGGTGGAAAGGTCGTCAGCTTCAAGTCCTACTGCGGCGGGCTGCCCGCACCCGATAACAACGACAACCCCTTCGGCTACAAGTTCTCCTGGAGCCCCCGCGCCGTCTGCACCGCCGGTAAGAACCCCGGCAGATTCCTGGAAGACGGAAAACAGGTCGACGTCCCCGGACCGGAACTCTTTGCCTGCAACCACCGAATGCAGGTCGACGGCGTCGGAGAACTCGAAGCGTACCCCAACCGCGATTCCCTCGGCTACATCGAAGTCTACGGGTTGCAGGGTATCGCAACCATGTTCCGTGGGACCTTTCGTTACGTTGGATGGTGCGAGACCCTAAAGGCCATCGTCGACCTCGGCCTGCTCGAGGAAACCCCCACGACCTATCCCAAGGGAACCACCTACGCGAAGTTCACCGCCGGATTCCTGAAAGCCCGACCGACCGGCGATCTCCGCAAAGACCTGGCCGCACAGTTGAATCTCGACCCCGCATCCCCGGTGCTCGACCGCCTCGACTGGCTCGGCCTGTTCGCGGACGACGAAATCGCCATCACCGACAACCAGACCACACCACTCGACGTGCTCAGCGAGCGCATGCTCGAGAAGATGCCCTACAAACCGGGCGAGAAGGACATGATCGTGCTCTGCCACTACTTCATTGCGGACTTCCCCGGTGCATCGAGCGAGCGCATCACCTCGACCATGATCGATTACGGAATCCCCAACGGCGACTCCTCGATGGCCCGCACCGTGAGCCTTCCCGCGGCCATCGGAGCGAATCTGATTCTCCAGGGCAAGGTCATGCTTCCGGGCGTGCACATCCCGGTCATCCCGGAGATATACAACCCCGTCCTGGACGAACTGGCCACCCTCGACATCAAGTGCGTCGAGAAGACGATGCCCCTGTAGGTCCGAGCCGCTTCGCGCAGGCCCAACTTGGCCGCCTGCGCCGTCATCCCGTGCACGGCGTGCAGGTCGCCTTACCGACCACCGTCCGCCCGGCTCCGATGCCTCGCGAGTCGCCCGCCACCGACGGTCACCTCATCGCCCTAGGTAGACATCGTCGAAACACACATCGCCTACGATCGGGAGGCTGAAGTCCGCGACAAGGTCGTACCGTACCTCGCACAGAACTCGAATTCGGTTCGGCGTGCTCGGCGTGAATCCCCAGTGGGTCTCGAAGTCTTTGATCAGATCGCGCTCCATGTGTATCCATTCACCCGTTTGCGGCTTCGTCTCACCGACCACGACGAAGCGCGCGTTAGCCACCGAAATGGGCGCCCGGTCCGCCCCGGCGAGGATGTACCGCATTTGCAGGCTCGGCATCGACTTGAGCTCCTCGGGAAGCCCCCGACGTTGTCCTCGGTTGGGATGCACCACCACCGCCACCTGCACATATTGCTTGGGCCAGCCCTGGTTCCAGTCCTTCACGAAGTACTCGAGCCCCAGCCTCCTCGGAAACTCGGTCGGCTCGAGGTCCTGAACGAGCCCGCGGATACAAACACGGCGGCCCTCCACCGGACGAAGCTCGACGCAAGCCGCCCGCGAACCCGTGTGGACGGGCTTGTCACCCAGATGGAACGGACGCCAGTTCGGACTCTCAATCACGAACCACGGCGCGACCCCCTCCTCGAACGACGGGTTCAGCAGAAAGTTGTCGCCGCTGCTCTTCTCGGGGGGGACGAAGCCTACAACAGCTCGATACGTCGGCACCGCTTCCGCGACCGACCCCGACGTAACCGCTGTGGGCTGCGACGCCCTTGCCGTCGGCGGGTTCGCGCCGCCTTCGACCCTCGGCGCTTCCGCCGAGGCCGCCGGCCCCGGGTCCCCCACAACCTCCGGTTTCGTGGCAGGTCGCGCCCGAGTTGCAGCCCCCGCCTCGGTCACAGCTTGTGGCGCAGCGGTTGTTTCCCTTTGCCCCGGGCGGTTGGGCCTCTCGGTCGGCGACTCCGTTCGGCAGGCTGATACCCAACCCAACAGAGCGAGCCAGGTGATCGCTACCGCCCGTATATTCCAGCCTGTTTGCAGTCGTCGTGCTCTACGGGCCAACCTTCCTCGCGCGCAGCCTTTCGCGTGCCCAACCATCCGTCGGTCTCCCTTCATTTGCCTCCCGCCAGAGGATCCCATAAACCCGAAACAACCTGACCATAACAGGTTGAACGCATGTTGCAGGCAGGTCAACCCTGTCTTCCGATCAACGGATTCGAGCTGCTCGCCTTCCACGGGTGGCAGCCAGGCGCCTTGATCCCGGCGCCCGTCAGCGTCAATGTCGTCAGCCGGCGCCGCCGAGAACCAGACACGCGGTCGCGTACGGCCGCTCGGTGAGGACACAAGGTTGAGGCCGGTCATCTGGCGGGCGGGCGTACGGCCTGGCCCACCGGGACGGCTCCCCCGGCACGGCCTCCTCCAACCGCACCGACCCTGAACGGATCAAGGCGTCTCCGCCCCTCGGTCCGTTCCCTTGCGCCTTCCCGTTCTCCTCCATCTTCTCGCACACGATCCCGAATCCCCAATCGCCAATCCCTGCACTGAGTGCCCCATTCAAGCCGAACGATCGGGCGCGGGTCGGAGCGACCGCCCAGCCCGACGCGTTCTCCGGGGTCCGCTTCCCGGTCCCCTCGCCCTCCGCTTTGCCGCGTGAACCGCATCGCGTACATTACACTGGTTACACAACCTTGGAGGCTAAGACGATGAAATCGACGATTACATGGTTCGGACATGCAACGGTGAGGCTTGTGCTCCCGGACGAGCGGGTTCTCATGATCGACCCCTGGCTCGCCGGGAACCCGGCCTGCCCCGACTCCCTCAAGAAGCTCTCGCGTTGTGACATCGTCGTGCTGACGCACGGCCACGGCGACCACGTCAGCGACATGGGCGACGTGATCGACGCCTTCGACCCCATCATCGTGACCAACTTCGACCTCGCCACCGTCCTCGAAAAGCAGCTCGGCAAAGGTCGCTACAGCGGCATGAACACCGGCGGCACACAGGTCGTCGACGACGTCCACATCACCTTGACACAAGCGTTTCACTCGTCGGGGTTCCATACCGACGACACCGTAATCTACGCCGGCATGCCCAACGGCGCCGTGATCCGTGTGAACGGCCTCGCACCGGTATACCATGCCGGCGACACCGACGTCTTCGGCGACATGAAGCTCATTGCCCGGCTCTTCGAGCCCAAGGTCTGCATCCTGCCCATCGGCGACTACTTCACCATGGGCGCGAAGGGCGCCGCCTTGGCTGCCGACATGCTCGACCCCGCAGCCATCATCCCGATCCACTACAGGACGTTCCCGGTGCTCGACCAGTCCGCCGACAAGTTCAAGAGCGCCCTGAGCCCCAAACTTCAGGAGCGTCTCGTCGTGGCCGAGGTCGGCGACCCCATTCCCTGGACCGCCACCGGGCTGGGATAAAGCCCGCGGGAGCCCTGGACCGTTCAGATGTGCGCTCCCCAAGCCCGTTTAGATCTGCACTGCCCAAGTCCGGTAAGATGTGCCATGCCCAAGTCCGGCGGAGACGGGCGCGGGCATGGCCGAGACGGCACCACGCTTCGCAGATCGATTCGTCTGGTTTCTAATGTCCAGTCTCTGGTTTCAAGGTAGCGTCAACATGATGACACGAAACGAGATGCCCTTCATTGCGCCCGGGGGCACGGCCCAGCGTTGGTGTCATCTCCCGACACTTCTCGCTCACAGACGGACAGCGGGGGTGATACGCACACCCCGCCGGCGGGTTGATGGGACTGGCCGGGTCGCCGGGCGGGACCCCACGACGACGATCGCGCACCGGTTCCGGTTCCAGATGTGCAGAGAGCAGCGAGATCGTATACGGGTGTGCGGGTCTCGCGTAGAGTTCCTTCGCGTCGGCGATCTCGACGATCTTCCCGAGGTACATGACCGCCACGCGATGGCTGATCTGCCTTACGACCGCCAGATTGTGGGCAATGAAAAGGTATGTCAGGCCGAGGTCACGCTGAAGACCCGCCAGCAGTCCGAGGATCTGCGCTTGGATCGAGACGTCCAGGGCGCTGACGGGCTCGTCACAAATGATAAGCTTCGGCTCAGCCGCGATGGCGCGGGCGATGCCGATCCGCTGTCGCTGTCCGCCGGAGAATTCGTGGGGATAGGCGTCTGCGTCGTCCGGGCGGAGTCCGACGCGTTCCAGCAACTGAGCGACACGGCCGCGTCGCTCACGTGCGGACCCGATTCCCTGAATCGTCAGCGGCTCCGCCACACTTCGCCCGATCGGAAGACGAGGGTTCAGACTACCGGAGACGTCTTGAAAGACGATCTGCATGTCCCGGCGCAAGCGCCGCAACATTGAGGGCGGCGCTGACAGAACGTCAACCCCGTCTAACGAAACACGACCACCCGTCGCCGGCACCAGCCTCAACAAGCTTCTGCCCAGTGTCGTCTTCCCGCAGCCGCTCTCGCCGACCAGCCCGAGTGTCGTACCTCGGGCAACTTCGAAACTCACCCCGTCGACCGCGCGAACGGTGCCCGCCGGTCGGCCAAGCCGCTGTGAGCGAACGGAAAAGTGCGTTCGCAAGTCACGGACGCTCAACAGTGGGTCGGTGTTGTTCGTCGTACGGCTCCTTACTCCGTTCGCGGCTCAGGTTCCGGTGTCACAACGACGGCATCACGGGTGACCGGCCAGTCGCTTCAAGAATCAAGCAGCGACCCCGTCGCGTGTGCGTCCAGCTCGAGGTCGGCGATCTCACCCGCAACATACAAGTGGTACCCCAGGCCCGCTATCATCGCCGCGTTGTCCGTGCAGTACGCCATGTCCGCCGCACGAAAGGTCAGCCGTCTCTCGTCGCAGGCGGCGGCAAGCGCAACACGCAGAGCGCGGTTTGCAGCCACACCACCGCCCAGCACCACGTTCGGCGCCTGGCACCTGCCGACTGCCAGCATCGTCTTGCGCACGAGTACGTCAACCACAGCCCGCTGGAAACTGGCTGCGATATCGGCGATATCCTCCGCGGACTGCCGTTCCAGCCCTCCGCTCGTCTTGCCGTGCCCGTGAACATGGTAGAGGACCGCCGTCTTGATTCCGGAGAACGAGAAGTCGAGCGAATCGTGAGCCAGCATCGTCCGAGGGAAGTTGATCGCTTCGGGGTCTCCGTCCGCAGCCGCTTGCTCGATCTCCGGACCGCCGGGATAACCGAGCCCGAGGATCGCGGCCACCTTGTCGAACGCCTCGCCAGCGGCATCGTCGGTCGTGGCGCCCATCCGTTCAATGGCCGTCGGTGTTTCGATCGTAAACAGCGACGTGTGTCCGCCGGATGCGATCAACGCGGTCGCCGGCCAGGGCGGCGTATCGAGCCCGATGGCCGCGCTGTAGGCATGGGCTCGAATGTGGTCCACCGCGACCAGCGGCTTGTCCCAGGCCCAGCTCAACGTCTTGGCCGCGGTCACGCCGATCAGAAGCGCGCCCACCAGCCCCGGACGGTTGGTCACCGCGATAACGTCAATCTCCTTCTCGCCGCATCCTGCCGTTGCGAGTGCCTCCTCGATGACGGCGTCCAGTTGCTCGATGTGGGCCCGCGAAGCGATCTCGGGGACGACACCTCCGTACTTTCTGTGAAGGTCCACCTGCGACGCGACCACGTTGCTGAGGACCTCCCGCCCGTCGATGACGACAGCCGCCGACGTTTCGTCGCACGAAGTCTCTATTCCCAACACCGTGGCCATTGGCGTCTCTTCAGACCGGCCGACGTACTCACCGCGACACGCCCACCGATCTCCTTCAGCTTATCCGATGTGCGAAACGACATACAGTGTCCCGGCCGGCCGTCACACGTAATTGCCCGTTCATGCGCGGTCGGCTGAAAGTCTGCTACTCCGTCAATCGTACTGGCTGGAGTTCTACCGAGATGAACTTGAGCGATCCATCCCCGACCACGATGCTCGATCCTGATCCTGCGTCTCGCGTCGGCGGCGAGACGGCGAACAGGACCTCTCGCGTTCCGTTCCGTTTGAGCGTCCCGATGAGGCGGTCGGCTGCCTCCTGCGTCTCTATGAGGAAGATCTGCTTATCAAAGAACGAAAAGGCAAGCTCTTGCGGGACGTACCACCCCGACGCGACGATGACCTCTTCCGGACGCTCAGCCACGGCCCGGTTCAGCTCCGCGGAAAACGCCTTACGACGATTGAGGAGTGTCAGCGAGTAGACCTGCATTGAAATACTGAGCGCGAGCGCCAGAACGACCGTCACTCGCGCGATGCCGGAGCCTAACTTCGGCGCAGTCCACCAGCGACTCACCGTGACAGCCGTGAGCGCCCCGATCAGGGGGTATACCGGGAGCAGATAACGGCAGCCCCAATGGATGCCGTGCGAGCGTCCCTCGGGTGCCAGTGCCACATAGAGGACAGTATGCAGCAGGATGATCATCCACACCACGCGTGCGGGCCGAAAACTGGCGCGTTCCCGTGGCCCGTTGCCTGAACCTTGGAGCGGTCTCCGGACTCCGACAAACGCAAGCAGCAGAAACGGTGACGCTGCGAACAGGCCATTTGCGTGAAGCAGCCACCGGATCGGCCGGTCGGCTGTCAAGTGTCGGGCCAGCACGATGGCACCCGTGAGGCAGGCGATGCTAGCGCAGACCGGAATCACCCTGGCGAACGAACGGTTCCGGAACGTCGGGTTGACAAGAAGAAATGCAAGGTAGGGGGCAGCGAGCATGATGGACAGCCACGTTGCAGGGTCGACGTTCACCAGTAACAGGTTGGCGACGCGAAGTCGCGTCGCGAGGTGCGCCGACAAGCCGATGTCGAACACGGATCCGATGCGGAAGTGGTGCCCCAGTGGATGCCCAATCGCCGACCATTGGAACCACCACAAGGGACCGAGAACCAATACGAAGATGGATGCAAACGCGACGACGCCACGAACGCGGTCTCGCCCTCGGATGAGGGTGACGCCCAACAGGACCGCGCCGAACAGGTACAGCTCATCACGGAAGTAAACGGCCAACCCCGCGAGCAGCGCGCTGACCGCCAGCGACCGGATCGCACCCGTCTCATGATAACGCACGTAGCACAATACGGCCCACGCAACCAGACACGCCGCGGGCGTGTGTTCCCAGAAGGTGAGACTGTAGAACCACATCGGGGTTCCGAGGGCGACGATCAGCGTCGCCAGAGACCGGGCGACCGCGCGACCTTCCGATGCAAGCGAAAGGCGACCAACGAGCAGCCATACGGCCGGCAACGTCAGCAAGCCGGCGACGACCGGAAGCAGGTACAGCCCGGTCGGGCCGAAGACGCGGAACGGGAACGAACTCGACAGCGGGAACACGGGTGAGAACGCACCGTACAGCTCACCGTCCACCACGTGTCCAAACGGGCTCGGCAGCGGGTTATACTCGAACGAAGCGTCGACAGCCTGGCCGGGCCAGGGAATCGTGAAACGGTGATAGTCGTTCTCGATCAGCCCCTGAAGCTGAATAAACTTGCAACCATTGTCATTGATCCAGAACCCGCGATGCGGCAGGATCAGGAAAGCGCCGACGTACACGACCACGATGAGTGCCGCAGCGACAATGTCGAAGCGGTCCCGCGTTCTCGGTCGGGCCGCAAGTGAGGAGGCATCGACGTTGGACATGTTGTAAAGCGCTTTCAACGCGCAGCCAGCCATCCGGAGAACACAAGACCGAAGAACCGGAACCGTGTTCCGCAGGCGGCGTCTAACCCGGCGGCAACGTAGTGGTCTCTTAGCGGAGTGTCAATGGTAGATCGAGGGTCACGCAGGAAGCGAACTTCGAATACGCCGACCGCCGGCAGCTTGACAACGCGCACCGACGGCGTAAGAGAAGGAAAGAGCGACAGATGAACGGGGAGCGGGATATGCACGACGGCATGATTCGAGCGGGGATCATCTTCGATTTTGACGGCACGTTGACCAAACCGTACCTCGATTTCGATGCGATCCGTGCGGAAATCGGCGTCGAGGGCTATGTGCTGGAAGCCGTTGCCAGGCTCGAACCGGACGATCGACGGCGGGCGGAGGAGATTCTACTCCGTTACGAGCGCGAAGCGGCCGAGAATGCGAGCCTTCAGGACGGCGCGGTCGAGGTGGTCAACGCTTGTCGATCGCGCGGGTATCCGGTGGGGATTCTGACACGCAACGCGAGAGCCAGTGTCGACCTGGTCCTGCGGCGTTACCGCTTGACCGTTGACGCCGTACGAACGCGAGAGGACGGGGCGATCAAACCGTCACCGGAGTCCCTGCTGTCGATTTGCGAGGAACTCCACCTCGACCCGCACAAAAGCTGGATGGTCGGCGATCATCGCATGGACATCGAAACGGGCATTGCAGCCGGTTGCCGAACGGTTCTGCTCATGCATCCCGACACACAACCCGAGTTCGCCGATCACGCCCATCACGTAATCGATCAACTCGCCGATCTGTTGGACATCATCAATCAGACGCCCAACCCCTGACGTCACGTGCGAGGGGGCCGAACCCATTGGGGAATTGGCGCTCGAGTTGAGGAAGGTCTTGCACAAGTCGTTTCGCCTGTTCGACTGCACAACGGGTTTCTAGCTCCGCCGAGGGTCGGTCGGTGCCGTAGACTTTGCGCTTCAACTCCAACCTGCGTTGACGGAGATTGGTGCCGGTTTCGAGCTGCCGCGCCCAGGCTGCCTCCGACGCGTCCGCATCGCCGCAGCAGTACCACGCCTCGATGCAGGGTGCTGCCAGACCAATGGCAGTTTTCAGCGGCTGCCGATTCGGTACGGCTTTCACTCGTGACAGCGTTTCTTGGACCAGAGATCGGATTTGACAGAGGCGACAATCTCCTTCTTGCCCGTTTGGTGCGTCATGTTCGGCGGAGTGGATCGGGGAGTTGTCCGAATCGACGACTACGACTAGGGCCTCGGCGTCTGTTTGATAGTGCAGGTGTTTGAGGACGCTCGGCAGGATGTCACGTACCGACGGCCAACCCCGACTTCTCAGACGGAGTGGTGCGACGGGCTCGGTGCTGACCTTCAGAATTCCATCGATCAATACTCGGAGGGCGGCTTCATCCGCAGCCGATTCGCTGAGGATGGCCACCTTCATCGCTCGGTCGGCACTCCACCGAGGATCCCGGTGTACCAAGCCTCGCCCAGGTGCGCGTCCTCCAGGATTTCCTCGAAGTTGGGCAAATCCACCAGGCGACGAAATGTCGCTTCATTGCCGATCTTCTCGGCGATGACGATCTCTTCCGGATGTTCACTGAAAAGGTCGACGAAGTACGGCGAGTGTGTCGTCGCCACGACCTGCACCGGGTCACGCTGTTCCCCGTAGTTCTCCGGATACGCGAGTCGATAGAGGGCATCGCGAACGTCTCGCAGGAGCCGCGGGTGGATTCCCCGATCCGGTTCCTCAAACCCTACGAACGGGGGTGCATCGGGCAGGTAGGCGATTGTCAGCATAGCCAAGGCCAAGAGGGTACCTTGAGATAGTTCCTGCGCGGGGATCCTCGCTTGAATGCCGCTTACCCGGAGGGCAATGCTCCGACTCCCCTGAGCTGGGGTCTCAAAAAGGACTCGGTCGAATTCCGGCAACCATTCCTGTAGCTCCCCATTTAGTGCCTCGAACCGCTCTGGGTGCTCGTCGCGAAGTCTGTCGAGAACTCCGGCCAGTTTGCCTCCGTTCTCGTCCAGTGTCATCTGAGGGCTAAGTGCTACGCGGTACCCGATGGCCGCAGCGTCGAGGGCGTACACTCTGAAAGTCGCGAGCAGCTCGTCGAGTTTCATTGTGGCTGCCTCTCCGCGTACATGTTGACCATTCCTCTGGTGCTCGGGGCGTTTGTTGGCCTGAGGAATCCAAATACAGCGTGTTGAATGAGATCCGTCCCCTCGGGGGGACCACGCTAACGAAACAGACGGGCGTGCATCTTCGACCCCAACAGTAATGAAACGCTCGAAATCCCGTTTTTGTGGGGCATGACATTCACGGAGGGCCTGAAGCGCCGTGCTTTTCCCGCTTCCGTTTGGCCCGACGATCAGAGTGAACCGGCTGAGTGGCAGCGTTGTGGCCCGCAAGGCTTTGAAGTTCTCGAATTTGACAGATTCGATCATGTACGTCCAGCCTTCTCTTGGGAGTCTGGAGTCGGGCAGCATTCCTTTCCCCATACAAGTATACATCGGTAAACGGTGGCTGTGTAGCTCGCTGTAATCTCGAGGGCCGCTCCCTCACGGTCGCGGTTCGGAATTGCGGGGTCGCGTGGGCCGCTTTCCCGGCGCGGCGGGGGCGCGGTTCGGAATGGTGTGACGCCGTTCGCAATCGGGCCCGGGCGCGGACTAGACGTGGACCTCGGTTGGGATTTGCTCGGTGGCGGTGAGGCCGGGTTCCTCCTGGCGGACTGCGGCGCGGGTGCGGCCGGTACGATGGCAGAGGTAGCGGCCCAGGGAGCGGACGGCCTGGTCGGCGGAGCGGAAAGTCGGGACGCGACCCGTGCGCAGGCCGTGGACCAGCGGCTCATAGGCGGCACCGGAGTCGACGACGGCGACCACCGGCTTCGATGACTCGTCGAGCAGTTTGGGCAGTCGCTCAGCCAGTGACCCCGGCTTCTTGAGTTCTCGTGGCGTGGTCAGCAACTGCGGTGTCAGCGGAACGGCTGACACGACCACGGCATCGATCTCCTCATCGTCGAGCATGGCCCGGGCGCACGCCTCGTAGACCTCTTCGTTCGCCATCGGGGTCAAATCGAGCGGGTTGCGCACGTTCACCAGTTCGCCGAGCTTGTGTTCGTCGAGTGTCTGTCGGATACGGCGGGCGGTCGAGTCGGACAGACCGGGGATGTCGAGCTGATACCGCTCTCCCTGGATGGCGTCGGCCATGCCCACGGTCTCGAACCCCGCATTGCTGATGACGCCGATGCGCGTGCCTCCGATTCCCTTGCCGTGCAGGCTGGTGCCGAGTTCCATGACCTGCTCGAACTCCTTGAAGGTGTCGACAACCATGGCGCCGGCGTTACTGACAGCGGCCTGGCATACGTCGTAGTCGCCCGCGACGGAGGCGGTGTGCCCTGCGGTTGCAGCCCGACCCGGGGCCGTCCGCCCGGCCTTGTAGAAGACGACAACCTTCCCGCGCGCACTGACCTCCTGCACGGCCTCTACAAACGCGATACCGTCCAGATCGTTGAAGCCTTCGATGTAGACACCGATGCAGTCGATGTCTTCCCGATCGCCGATCGTGCGAAGCATATCGGAAACGGTAAGATCGAGCTGATTACCCAACGAGACCGCCAGCGTGGGGTCGAGCAGTTCGAGGTTGCTGAGCCGACTGATAATGAACGCGCCGCTCTGTGAGATGATGGCTGCCCGACGTGGGGTGACGTCATGTCGGGCGTCCAGCTTGGCGGGCGGAATAAAGAACGTATCGTAAAGCCCGGGTCGAGAGCGCACGCCCAGGCAGTTCCCGCCGAGAACAATGACGCCGCCATCAGGGCGGTCGCGTGACGCGATAACGGCATTACGAACGCGAGCTTCGATGTCTTCCGTTCCTTCTTTCTCGCCCATTCCGCCGGGGATGAGAATCACCGACGAGATTTTGCGACTTTCAATGACGTCGTCGATCAACTCGGGGATGCCTTGCGAGGCCGTGGCTACCACGAGCAGGTCGATCTTCGTCGGCAACGCCTCGATGCTCGGGACGCACGGTATACCGTCCAGCTCCTTGATCTTATCCTTGATTACAAACATCCGGTCCTGCGGAAACCCGCACGCCTTGACGTTCTGCAGCAGAATTCGTCCGAAGTTGGCTCGCTTCGCTGACGCACCCATGACAGCGATGTTGCGAGGCTCGAGCAAGGTCGGAATCTTCACGAGTGGACGGGGTGGCGGCAACTTGGTGGCGGGTCCGAGCTGACCCCGCCCGTCAAGCGGGATCATACGTTGCCGAGCGAAGGCGAACGGATTGACTTCGAGCTCCCTGACGTCGGGCCCTTCCTCCCCTCGATCGGTGCAGAATCGCCTGGCCACGGCGATAAAGGCGCGGAAGCACCGCAGTAGCTCTCCGTCAGAGACGACGCGACGCCTTCCGCGGACCAATCCGGCAAGGAGTTCGTACGCCGCGGTCGCTTTGAACAACTCGAGAAACTGTTCCGCCGAGGTGTCCACCGCCAGTGCCTTCGCGACGGCGATCCCGGGCTTCATCTTGTGGGCGAGGTATTCTGTTTCCAAACCGCCCAGCCCCGCGGCGATGATCGCGCCGAACTCGCGGGTCGAGCGGATGCCGACGAACAGCTCCCGACCGAAGCCCGACTCGGATCGCTCGACGAACTCGACGACGAGCACGCCTCGGATATCCGCGGCGATTTCCGATTGACGCTCGACGAGCTCCCTGATCTCCTGATTGACCGCGTCGACGTTTTTCGGCACGAACACGACCGCGCCCGCGTCGCTCTTGTGGACGATGTCCGGCGACACGATCTTCAGCACCACGCGATCACCCGGGAACTTCTCGAGGAGTTCCGGAGTGATGACGTCCCCTTTGGCTGCGAAATGATGGTGGGGCGGGGAGATCGCACCAACAAGCCGGACCAGCTCGTACACCTCGTGCTCGAAGAGCTGGCGGCGGTCCGACTCATAAACCTGATCCAGAATCTGCGCGACCGCGTGGCTCTCCTCGCGTGTCAGCTCGCATTCCTCGGGCGGAAGTGCCATCAAGGTCGCATCCACGCCCGTGTATTTGTCGAGCTCCTCCGCGGGGAGCATCTTGATCCAGTGTCGGACGTCCTGTGGATCGGCGCCCCGTCCGAGCCCGTCGACGTAAGCGGTGGCCGCGTTTCGTCCGAACCGGCACGCCCGCTGGTTGACCTCGACCACGGAGGGGCCCTTACGGTCGAACATCTCCGCGATGGCTGCCTCCAACTCGTCGAGCCCGAGCCCCAGGCGCTGACAAGCCGCACCAAGCATGACCGTGTTGACCGCCCGCGGAGAGCCGGCCGATCGTGCCAGCCGTTCGGCATCCACGAGCACGTGCCGGGGAAACCGCGTGATCCGCCCGAGGACCTCCTCGATGGGCGGGTAGTCGGGGATGTTCACCACGGGCGTCGTACTGGTCACGATCGCGCCCGCGTCGCCGAGATATTGCACGTAGCGCAGCGCCTCGAGCGGTTCAGCCGAGAGAACGATATCCGCCTTACCAAGCGGTACGAGATCGCTATAGAGCGGTTGATCCGAAAATCGCAGGTGCGATTGAACCGCGCCGCCGCGTTGAGCCATCCCGTGCACTTCGGACTGCTTCACCGACCATCCACGACGTGTGGCGGCGATCGAGATGGCCTGGGCGATCGTCAGTATGCCCTGTCCGCCGACGCCCGCCAGGATGAGATTGCATTCCATCGTGTCTGCCTCTTGTTATCGGAAGGCGGTTTTCGTCCGGTCTCAGCGCGGAGTCAAGCCGTTTGCGCGTGCGCCAACTCCGCCTTGAGGTCCAACATTCGTCGTTTGGCGTGGATGCACGGGCGGCATGCAACGATGACCGTCAGTCCGCGGTGCCGGATCGCCCGCTTGAAGATGTCCACGTTCTTGTCGTGGTTCTTCTGGTGCGGCTCCATCCAGAAGAGCTGATCGTCTTTGACGCCGAGGCCCTTCAACAGTGGCAGGAACCCCTCACCGGTAACAAACACCTCCTGCCCCCCGGTCATTCCGACGGTCGAATTGTCGAGGATGACCACGGTCATGTTGGCGTTCTCATGGGCCGCACCCAGCAGCGGCGTCATGCCCGAGTGCGTGAACGTCGAGTCGCCGATCGTACACAACACCGGGTGCGCGCCCGCCTTCGCCGCCCCCAACGCCATACTGATCGAAGAGCCCATGTCGACGCAGGATTGCACGGCATTGTACGGCGGCAGTGCGCCAAGCGTGTAGCAGCCGATGTCGCTGAACAGAATCGGCTGTTCTTCCGCGTCAACCGCTTCGAGGATCGCCTTGAAACTGTCACAGTGTGGGCACCCCTGGCAAAGCGCCGGTGGTCGGCCCGGAAGTCCGTCGACAGCTTCGGGACGCTCCAACGGCGCCAGCCCGAGGGCCGTTCGAACGATGTCGGCCGTGATCTCACCGTCCGGCGGCAGCGTTCCGTTGCGTTTGCCGTCGATGGCGCGCCCCGGCATACCGAGCAATCCGGCCAGCCTCGCTTCGATAAACGGGTAGCCCTCTTCGACGACCAACACCTCGTCACAATGGTCGACGAGTTGTCGGACGAGTTCTTCCGGGATCGGATACACGCCGATCTTTAGCAGCGAGTACGTCGGGTCGGGACCGACGACCTCCCGAACGTAGTTGTACGCAAGTCCCGACGCGATGATGCCCTTTGCGCCGTGGAGAAAAAGCTCGTTGAAACCCGAGGCGGCCGCAAACTCGCGGATCTGCTCCTGAAGCCCCAATAGGTGGCGGAAACGACGGCGGGCGTTTATGGGAAGTAGAGTCCAATCGCGTGATTCCGTAACGGGGCGGACCTCGGCTGATACCGTCGCAGGCTCACTCCGAACGACAGGCGATCGGCTGTGCGCCAGCCGCGTCACCAACCGAACCATGACGGGCAAGCCCAGGCGCTCAGACAGCTCGAACGCCTCCCGCGTCATGTCGTACGCTTCCTGTTGGTTGCACGGTTCGAAAACAGGAATCTGCGCGAAGTCGCCATAGAAGCGGCTGTCCTGCTCGTTCTGTGACGAGTGCATCCCCGGATCGTCCGCGACGGCGAGGACGAGCGCCCCGTGTGCCCCGGTGATCGCGGAGTTGATGAAGGGATCCGCCGCGACGTTCAACCCGACGTGCTTCATCGACACGAGGGAACGCTTGCCCGCGTAGGACATGCCCAGCGCTTCCTCGTACGCCACCTTCTCGTTGGCCGACCACCGCGCCGCGACGCGCTCGTTCGAGGCGGTCCGATCCTGGACAAACTCGAAGATTTCGGTGGCCGGCGTCCCCGGGTACGAGTAGATCCCGGCGATTCCGGCATCAATCGCGGCGAGGCCCACGGCCTCATCACCGAGCAGCAGTTCTGCCATTTGCGTCATCCTCGAAGGGCCTACCCGGCCTGCGGCGGGTGGCTGCGTATCCGGCGTTGCTTTCCTCGAGCCTCACGTCCCGCTCTCGTCCCTCCAGCGGGCGCTTGCACGGCCGGCAAACTCTGAGGCGAGGCGTCCAGTCGAAATGCCCTTGATTGCAAGACCCGTGCCATCAGCAGATCGGCCTGCGCCCGTTCTCCGGCATTGCGTTCGCGGATTGTGCGGTTTCCTCGGGTCCGCCTGGTGCTGCGTCAACGGTATTTTTGCGGGTAGCGAGCGGCCTCTTTCCGAGCCGCGCCCGTGAGAAACTATGAAAGCCGGGTCTCCTTGACACGTGTTCGGGCTCGTGGCCCAAGT
>JASFUW010000058.1:0-16453 GCA_050050135.1 Phycisphaerae bacterium | reverse complement strand
TCCCGCGAAAACAGGCATCCTGGACACCGCTCGCAGCGCCCCGATGTCGACGCGAACACCCACCGCCCCGCATCGACCGAACCGACCGCCCATGGAAAGCTAGAATCCACCATCGCTCGATTGTCCGCGTGCCCCCAGTTCGTTACCATCCCTCGGTTTGTGGTTGCCCTCGATCGGGCCGAGGGTGAACAGCACCGATCGAATCGGCTCAGTCTCCGGTCCGCGTTGTCAGTTTGGACCGTCGATCAACAGCAAAACTCTAAGTCATCTACCGGATGCGCGCTACGTGCGTATCGAAGCGCGACGAAATGGGCCTATCGCAGAAAGGAATCAGTGAAATGAACGCAAGGAAACAGCTACTCCTATGCACGACCGTAGTGGGGCTTGCACTTGTCATCGCAGGATGCCCGCTCGTATCAGCCATCGACGCCGTCGAGCAGCTCAACAAAGCGCTGATACAGCAGTTCTATGACGACGTGTGGAACGCCCACGACCCGGATGCGAACGCGAACTTCTTCGATCATCCCAACGCGGTTCATCACGATCCGCCCGCCGCCGACTACCAGCCCACCGCCGAACAAGCCGTCCAGCGCCTCGAGGCCGCCCTGATGATCGTCCCCGACGTCGTCTACACCGTCCACGAGCTGATCGCAAAAGGCGACAAAGTCGTCGCACGGTGGACCGCCACCGGAACCCACACCGGAGACATTAACGGCGTGCCTGCCACCGGAAATACCGTCACCGTCTCCGGAACCACCATCTACAGGCTCTCCGGCGGCAAGATCGTCGAGTCCTGGAACGCCCAGGACAACCTCCATCTACAGGAACAGTTCGGCGCGATAACGATTACTAATAACTGATCGCAAAAACCGCCACCAACCGCCCTCACCGGTTAGCTGGCCCCTCCAGTCCAACGGGCTGGGGGGCCTCCCTGTTTCTGGCACCGAACCGCTCCCGCGCCCTTCCGCTCCGTCCACCTCGCAACCCGCAGTCCTGCCCGAAAAAAACCCGTCGTCTCTTGACAATCCTTACCCGATGATACATATTACCATCCCATGACCGCGAAACGTCGCGACAATCTTCAACGATGGCGACAGTTCGAACACCTCTTCCGCGACCGCGGCATGCCCCTCACCATACAGCGGCGCGCCGTCCTCGAAACGGTGATCGCCCGCACCGACCATCCCACCGCCGACCAGGTCTACGACGAAGTGCACGACCGCGTCCCCGGCATCTCACGCACCACCGTCTACCGCGTGCTCGACACGCTCGTCCGCATCGGCGTCATCGCCAGAACCTGCCACCCCGGCGCCTCCGCCCGCTTCGACCCCAACACCGGTCAACACCACCACCTCATCTGCCTCCATTGCGACAAAGTCATCGACTTCGACGACAAGCGCCTCGACGCCATAAAACTACCCGATATCCGTCGCCTCGGTTTCGAGATCAGTGAATTCCGTGTCCAACTTTGCGGAATCTGCGCCGATTGCCGCAAGAAGAAACCGACACCCAAAACCAAGCCGGCCCGAAACAGCAAGAAAGCAGCCGCCGGCTCAACGAAGCGAAAGAAGAAAACAACCGCAACCAAGAAAAGGAGAAAAACACGATGAACCGAAACAAAGACCTACACGCTTGGCAGAAATCCGCCGTCGCGCTCGCACCCGCGGTCGCTTTCGTCGTCCTCGCCGCCTACCCACCGCGGGCCTCCGCCCAGACCATGACCAGTTACGCGCCCGTCGCCGTCAAAGAAGACTTCAAGATGACCATGCAACGCATGGAAGCCGCAAGACCCGAGATCATGGCACGCCAGATCGCACTCCTCGCGGAACGCTACGACCTCAGCGACCGACCCGCACGCGGCGTAACCATGTCCGCCGGAAAACCGATTCAAGCGGGCGTTCGCGTCAAGCTCCCCGCGGGCACCACCTGGGACAGGCTCGCCGAGATGACACCCGCTGAAATCCGCGACAAAAACCTGTTCCCCAGAGGCTTCCTTCCACTCCCCCACCCCAACCACAACGAGGGCGGAATGGTCTTCCCCAAACACCACATAGACGAGATCAAGAAGCAAACCGACATCGACCTCACCCGTTTCGATCTCGACTACGACATACCCGAACACTTCCTCCCCGAGTACCCCCCGCCCATCTACCTCACCACCAGACCAGACCTCGGCGACGTCTCCCAGGGCAAAGTCGTCACCATCGACAACTACTACGAGCTTTTCAACGGTATCCTCAACCCCAAGCAAATCGAGGGTCTCCGCCTCCTGATCACCCCCTTCCCCCAGCAGCAGTTCAACCAGACCGAGGATCGCCGCTCCGCCCGCCCCCATCGCGGCGTCACCTGCTTCGACTGCCACGTCAACGGCCACACCAACGCCGCAACCCACCTCGTCGGCGACATCCGGCCCCAGAAACACCGCCACGGCCTGGACACCCCGCCCCTGCGCGGCGTGAACATCCAGCGACTCTTCGGCTCACAGCGCGCACTCAAAAGCGTCGAGGACTTCACCGAGTTTGAGCAGCGCGCAGCCTACTTCGACGGCGACCCCGTCATCGGCACCAAAAAGGGCGTCAACATCCTCGACCGCGGCAGCCAGGTCCACTTCATGGCCGAGTTCCAAGCGCTGCTCGCGTTCCCACCCGCCCCCAAGCTCGACCTATTCGGCAAGCTCGACCCCGCCAAAGCCACCGAATCCGAGCTCCGTGGTCAGGAAGTCTTCTTCGACAAGGGCCGATGCGCCGAGTGCCACCCCTCGCCCTACTACACCGACAACCTCATGCACGACCTGCGCACCGAGCGCTTCTTCAAGCCCCACATGATCAACGGCCGCTACGCCTCCGCCGACGGCCCCATCAAGACCTTCCCACTCCGCGGCATCAAGGACTCCCCACCCTACATGCACGACCGCCGCCTGCTGACCCTTGAAGACACCGTCGAGTTCTTCAATCTCGTCACGGGCACTAACCTCACCGAACAGGAGAAAAAGGACCTGGTAGCGTTTCTGCGCTGCCTGTAGGCGCTATCCCGAAGTCGTCTCGACATAGTCGATCTGGAGTAGAAGGTCTGAATCTGTGAACGTGTGCCCCAACCTTCGCCCCGTGCAGCTCGTGTCCCGGCTCGTCGGTCACGCAACGGGGCGAAGGTCGCAGATCCCGACTCGTCGGGGGTGGGGGACCCAACCAGCGTACAACATGAACGCTCGCCGAACGGCGGCAGCCGTCCGGGCGACAGAGTCGCGGCACTGCCGCTCGATCCTGGAGTCACCAACCTAGCCACGCCCAAAAAGGAGGAAATGTCATGCCGGAGTTTTGCTCTCCCTTTTCCGGACTCGCGCAAGGTCGCAAGCTAACCGACTCGGAACTCGTCCGCGCCATACGCTTCATGATCGCAGCCGAGTACGAGGCGATTCAGCTATACATGCAGCTCGCCGAATCCACCGACCACCCGCTCGCCATCGAGGTCCTCCGCGACATCGCAGACGAAGAACGCGTCCACGCCGGCGAGTTTCTCCGCCTACTGCACGAACTCGATCCCGACGAAGAGAAGTTCTATACCGAGGGCGCAGAAGAGGTCGCCGAAGAGATCGAGAAGATGAACAAAACCTGACCGAACCGCATCCGTCCATTCAAGAGCAGAACGCCCGATGCGAGTTCCACCATAGACCCGCGCGACCGCGCGCTTCCAATGAGCCGGAGTTGTTGATGCAGCACCCGAACGCGCCCAGCCGACTCGACGCCATCTACCAGGCCATCGTCAACGAGGAGGACGCACGCGTCTGCACAGACATTTCGGACGACGCCTGTCGCTACGTACCGCACAACTTCCTGCTCATCGCCGCGTCTCACACGCTGAGCAACCTCGGTGACCACCTCGCGAACGCCAAAACCGTTCTGGCCTGGGTTCTCGGCTCTGTCGGAGCACCGTCCGCACTCGTCGCACTGCTCGTCCCCATCCGCGAGTCCGGCTCACTCGTCCCCCAGCTCTTTATCGCCGGCTTCGTACGCCGTCTCGCGCGGCGCAAATTCGTCTGGGTCGCCGGCAGCCTCTTGCAGGCCCTGGCAATGTTGGGGATGGGCCTGGTCGCCTGGACGCAGCGTGGCCTCCTCGCAGGCTGGCTGATCCTCGCCCTCCTCGTCATCTTCTCCCTGTCACGAGGTCTCTGCTCGGTCGCCTCCAAGGATGTCGTCGGAAAGACCATCCCCAAGACCCGTCGCGGCCGAGTCGCCGGCCTGGGCGCAACCGTCTCCGGGATCGCCGCCGTTTTTCTGGGGCTCTACATGGGCTCCCTGAACGAAGAATCCAACGCGGCCGCGGTTTACGTGGCCCTACTGGTCGCAGCTACCCTGCTCTGGTTGCTCGCCGCGTGTACCTACGCCGCAGTCCGCGAATATCCTGGAGAAACCCAAGGCGGGCGCTTTGCTTTCTCCGAGGCACTCGGTCGCTTGGACTTGCTGCGCTCCGATCGCACCTTCCGACGCTTCGTGATCACCAGGGCCATGCTGCTATGTTCCGCCCTCTCCGGACCCTACTACGTGGTCCTCGCACAACAGCAACACGGCGCCGACATCAAGACGTTGGGCTGGTTCATCCTCGCCAATGCCCTCGCCACCAGCCTCAGCGCCACTTTCTGGGGAGCCATGGCCGACGTCTCCAGCAGACGCGTGCTCTTGCGCGCGTCGACCGCCGCCGCCCTCCTAGGGCTCGCCGTCTTCGCACTCGCGACCACCGAAACCCCGTTGCGACACGCCGGCTGGACCTACGCAACCGCCTTCTTCCTTCTCGGCATCGCCCACAGCGGAATCCGCCTGGGGCGAAAGACCTACATCATCGACATGGCCGGCGGAAACCGCCGCACCGACTATGTCGCCGTCAGCAACACCGTCATCGGCCTGATCCTCCTCCTCGCCGGTCTGCTGGCGCCCCTTGCCCTGGTCATCTCACCCGCCGCAATCATCCTCCTGCTCTCCCTCTGCGGCCTGCTCGGCGTTGCCACCGCCACATCCCTCCCCGAAGTCGAATGAGCCCTGCCGCGCATGCCCGCATGGCAACCTCCAGCGGGTGCCCCATTGCTCGCGCAGCAAGCGGTGGGGGACGGATCGTCGGACACTGAGGAGCTGCTCACGCCTGGTTGTGAGCAACACCAAAGAACGGCGACGCACCGGTGTATGGGCGATCGCCATGTGCTCGTTTGCCATCCGGCCCTCACCAATGCCCATCCCGCGACTCGCCAATCCCCAAACCCCGATCGCCAAACTCCAATCCCCTGATCGCTTCGCCTACAAGACCCGGCGAGCGCGCGCGACGTTCTATCCGTCCGCGGCAGGCTCCGCTGCGCATGCTTGGCCCGCGCGCACCCGGAGCCGCATGAACCGCCGCCGGGGAGAACAGGAAAATGAAAAACAAAAGATTAGTATACAAAACGAACCCATTTTTCCGCCCTGGCGCTACCAAAAATGCTGCTCCCGTGGCTTCGCCCCCGGCCCAATCCGCTCCTTCGCGCCTTTGTCCGCCAGTTACTCCCCCGATCCCCGGTCCCGGTTCCCCGTCTGGCTCCTGGAATGCTGCACACGCCGGATGTACCATGAACGCACTCACGTACCGACGTGCAGGCGCACGAATATGAGCGCCTCCGCCAACCAACGCGCGACTTGCGTGTGACTGTGAGCGACCCAGTGCGTATGGAAACTGACCAACGCGGCCAAACGCCCAACGCCTCGGACAAGCCACCAGGTCCCGAAGACCAGGCCGCCGACCAGACGCTGAGCTGGCCCATCCGCCGATACCGCCGTTTGGGCGAGGTTACCGCATTGAACGATCTGGTCGTCCGCGAGCAGCGCATCGAACTCGTCGTCAACGGCACGCACCTACTCGCAATGCTCGCCCTGCCTACCGAGATCGAAGCGCTAGCGCTCGGCTTCCTGGCCTCCGAGGGCCTCTGGCGAGACCGAGCCCGCATGCCCGATATCGAGTTCGACCCGGCCGCCGGCGAAGTCCGCTGCTCCGGCGATTTCGACGTCGACGCCGTCGAGGGCATCCACCGACGATGGGCATTCGGCACCGGTTGCGGCGGCGGCGGAACAGCCCGCGACCTCTCCGTCCTGGCTGACTGCAAGCCGATCAACAGCCGACTGACCGTCGATGCCACGCGCCTGACAGCCCTGGGCAAGGAATTCGCCCGCATGACGCGACTCTATCAAATGACCGGCGGCGTCCACGCTTGTGGTCTCGCCGACAGCGACGGTGTCTTACTCACCGCCGAGGACGTCGGCCGCCACAACGCCTTCGACAAAGTCGCAGGCATGGCACTCCTACGCAACATCGACATCACCGACAAGATCGCCCTGACCTCCGGCCGACTATCCGCCGAGATCGTAGCCAAAGCCATCGGAATCGGGGTCCCCATCCTGGCATCCTTCTCCGCACCGACAGCCATGGGCGTACAGTGGTCCCGCCGCTTCGGCCTCACCCTCATCGGTTTCCTCCGCGGATCACGAATGAACGTCTACACCGCCTATCACCGCGTGGTCAGCCAAGATGACTGATGCCGCCTCCAACACGCCCCTCCCGCCCAGGAAAGGGCTGGAGGAGGGTGACATCACTCCCCTCCCTCCCAGGGAGGGGCTGGAGGAGGGTGACATCACTCCCCTCCCTCCCAGGGAGGGGCTGGGGGAGGGTAAGACCCACGACGCGCTGCACGCGTGCCACCGCTTGGCGCAGCCGCCCCGTGGAAACCTGCCGATCGGACCCCACCATCGAATCCTCTCCGTCATCGCCCCACACTCGGGCTCCGGCAAAACGCTCTTCGTCATGCACCTGCTACGCAGTCTCAAACGCCTAAACTGTTTGAAGATCAGCCCCGCGCACGGCTCACACGCCGACTTTCCCCAATACCACGTCCAGGGTACGCAAGACTACTTCTTCGAGGCCCCGAATCGGCTGCGCCGCCCCGGCAAAGACACCGCGCTCTATCTCGACGCCGGCGCCCGCCACGTCGAACGCCTCCGCCATCGAGGACCGGGTCTCGCCCCCGGTCTCGCCGACGCCTTCACGCGATTCTCTCCGGATACACCCGTTGTCGTCGAAAGCTCCAGCGCCGTCGAGCTGATGAGCCCCGTGGCTGTCGTACTCGTGGCACGCCCGCCCGTTCGCGAGATGAAACCCGCGACCGAACGCATCCTGCATCGAGTAACCGACCTGCTGATCAACACACCATGTCACACAAACGGCACAAACTCCGAGGCATACCGGCTCCGCGAAACCTTCCCTTCACTGGAATCGGCGCAGGTCTGGTCGGCCGACCTCGGTTCAGAGCCGCCGCCCGCCGAGTTGCTCGAGCGAATCGCCCGACGTCTCCTTCTGCCCGAGGAATCCTGTGAAAATGACTGACGCAAGGCACCCATCGCGACCAGCCCCCTCCCGGTTGGACGCGCTCAGGTCTCCCCGCCGTCCGTCTTCTCCGGTGACCAACGCGCGAAATGCTTCCGACACACAATGTCAGCGTGCGCCTCGACGTCCTCGCGGAAGCTGCGGTAGGCTTCCAGAAGTGCCTTCCCCTCTTTCGTCAGCTCCATCCCGCCGCCGCCCGCCCCACCCCGTTTCGGCTCGACCACCGCGACCCCCGTGCGCTCCTCGATAAGCTTCAAGTGCTTCCATGCCTGTCGATAGCTCATCTTCAATTGTTTCGCCGCGGCGGAAAGCGACCGGCTCGCGTAAATCGCATCCAGCAGCCGCATCTTCCCCGGCCCCAGCGCGTTCCGTCCCCCCACGTCCACCCAGATGCGAACACGACCCTCCCATGTGTCCGCGGCATCCCGGGGCACCTTGCCTCGACCCTTCCTCGGTCCCGGTTGAATCTTCGCCACGCCACTGCTCCAGACGACGGTGCGCCTATCCCCGTGCAGAAGCATCCAGAATACCGTACGATCCGTCAATCGCAGAGACGCAGCCCCGAGCGGCAACGATCGCCGAACCGCCCCTCGCCGAGGCTCCGGAAAGCTATCAACCATGGCACCTCAGCCAGTCATCGCGATGATCCACGGCCTGATCGGCTCCCTCGACTACTTTGACCCGGCAGAGAGAATAACCTGCGCGGACGTCCGCACCATCGACCTACTCGGCTACGGAACTTCACGAACCGCCCGGCGCGAGCACCGCACGCTACGAAACCAAACCGACCACATCGCCGCACACATCGAAGCATGGTCGGCAGCTCCCGTCTGGGTCCTGGGCCACAGCATGGGCGGCGCCATTGCCGTCCTCCTCGCCGACCGACGACCCGACCTGGTCCGCGGTTTGATCAGCGTCGAAGGCAACTTCACCGGGAAGGACACCTTCTGGTCAGCCAAGATCGTCCGAAAGTCGCTTCAGGATTGGACGAACGAATACCAGAAGATGCGTCGCGACGTGCGAGCCTGGACCGAGCGCGTGGGCGTCGAGCCGACCGAGCGAGCGGTCGCGTGGATGACCACGATCCTGGATCACCAACCGGCGTCCACGGTCTACGCCATGTCCCACGCGATCCTCGACGAGACGTTAAGCGCCGACTACCTCGCGAGCGTTCAACGCGTCATCGATCGCGACGTCCCGATCCATTTGATCGCCGGTGAGCGGTCCGCCGGATCCTGGGGCGTGCCCGAGTTCGCCCGGGCCGCAGCCCGCACCGACACGGTGATCCCACACACGGGCCATCTGATGATGCTCGAAGACCCGGACGCCTTCTGCCGCACTGTTGACAAAATACTGGCACCGGACACGACGTCGACCTGAACCGCCGGCGGGGCGAGGAGAGACCCCGCCCCGCCGAGGACCCGAGAAAGGTCCCGTTCTGAAGGTCAAACCGAACGCTACCGTTCACGCAACCGCCCGCGAGGTTTCACTTGCTCGCGATCCATGATCAGTCCCCGACTCCGCAGCGTCGCCTCGTTGAACCCGCGCCGACGCGCGTATTCCGGCGTCAACACGATCCCGACGTCACTATGAACGGTCTTCAAACCACCGCCGTGCAAGATCTCGAACGTGGTCTTCGTGGGAATCAGATCGCTTCCCACCTCGGTGATCGTAAACTGCACGCCCTCCATTTCGGTTTCGACATCGGCGGTGAGGCTCTCCTCGTCGGAAACGAATCCCTCCGGAGGTTCGACCGTCGTGGTCACCGTCCAGTCACCGATGCTCTCGAAACCGAACGGATACTCCTGCTCCTCACCGTCCCAGACCATCATGTCCGGTTCTGCGATCAGCAACTCGGAACCCAGGTACCGCCGAAGCCTCGCGGCCAGTCTCTTGCCCCGCGGTGTAATCAGGAGTCGCAAATGTCGCCGCAGCGTCTCTCCACAGTCGACGTTCGGCGCATAGCGGCCGAGATAGTGATCGTCTTCACCGTCACCGTCGAAGTCGAAGAACGTGATCACGATATAGTCACCGGGCGGAACGTTGATCAACGCGACCCCGTTCTCGTCGGTCACGGCCGAGTTCACCAGAAGCGACTCGTCGCAATCGTGCACCACGTGCCGCCACCAGTGCCAACCGCGCCACCAGCCGAGGTGGTGCGAGCAGAACTCGTGCCCCGGCCGCGCAAACGCATGAACCGTGATACCCGCGAGCGGCTCCTTCGTGATGACCGGACGACATCCCCAACCGAACGAAAGCGTGTGGGCGTGGACTTCGATGTTCGCGCCATACTCAGCGCTCACCTCGAGCGTTTCGGCGGCCGCGTTCCCGCAATCGTCTTCGGCGGTGAACGTCACCGTTGTGGTCTCACCGGCCGGAAGTGTCGCAGGCGCGTCGTTCGTCACGTCTACCGTTCCATCGCAATCATCGCTCGCCGTCGCGGTCGGCAGCGTCACCGCTTCGTCACCCGTGCAGTCCAGATCGACCACGCTGAACGGCGTCGTGTCTACGGCTATGACCGGCGCCGTCGTGTCCACCGTTCCGATCGTCTGATCACACGACGCCAATGTCCCGCAATCGTCCGTGGCCGTCCACGTACGCGTAATGGTCTCCGTAAATCCGCAACCGGGCACACTCGCATCAGAGGATGCCACACTAACGGCACCGCAATTGTCGATCGCGCTTGCCGAGCCGAGTGCGGCCACGCTCGTGTCGGCCGCGCAATCGAGTTCCGTCGCATCGGCGGGACAGGTGATGTCCGGCGCGCTCGTGTCGACAACGTCAACGAGTTGCGACTGGGAGATCGAATTCCCGCACGCGTCGGTCGCCGTCCACGTCCGTGTCAACGTATAGTCACCCGCACAGTCTCCCGGGGTTTGCGTCTCGTCAAAGGTGATGCCTGGCGCGGCGTCGCACGCGTCCGTCGCAGTCGGCGTGTCCGCGGTCGGTACGGCGTCGCATTCGACGGTCACATCACCGGGGACCCCGGACAGCGTCGGCGCATCGACATCCTGAACGGTCAGGATCTGCTCCGCGCTGGAACTGTTCCCACACGCATCGGTCGCCGTCCACGTTCGCGTAATCACCGACTCCTGCGGACACGTCCCGGCGGCGACGTCGTCGCCATGGCTGACCGTCGGAACCGCATCGCAAGCGTCGACCGCGGTCGCGGCGCCCGTCGTGCCCGGGTCGGTGTCCGAACCGCATGCCAACGTTGCGTCCGCCGGCGTTATGACCGACGGCCCCGTAGTGTCCACAACCGTAATGGTCTGGTCGGCGCTGGTGCTGTTCCCGCACGCGTCGGTCGCGGTCCACGTACGCGTGATCACCGACTCCTGCGGACATGCCCCGGCGGCGACACTGTCGCTATACGCCACCGACGCGGCCGGGTCGCAGTTGTCGACAGCCGTGGCGAACCCCAGAAATGCCGGACCAGTGTCACCACCACATTCTACCGTCGCATCCGAGGGCACGGTAAGAACCGGCCCCTCACCATCCACCACCGTGACCACTTGCGATTGCGCGGTCGCGTTGCCGCACGCGTCGGATGCCGTCCACGTCCGCGTCAGTGCGTAACTACCGACGCAGCCGCCCGGCGTTTGCGTCTCGTCGAAGGTGATCGTTGCAGCCGCGTCACAAGCGTCGGTCGCGGTCGGTTCAGCCGCGACGGGTACCGCATCGCACTGGACGGTCACGTCACAGGGGACCCCCGCCAACGTCGGCGCGGTCATGTCCACGATCGTGACCACCTGAGCTCCGCTCGCACTGTTCCCGCATGCATCGGTCGCAGTCCATGTTCGCGTGATGACGGACTCCTGAGGGCATGCCCCCGCCGCCGTGCTGTCGCTATGGGCGACGGCCACGCTCGCGTCGCAGTCGTCCACACCGGTCGCGAAGCCCGTCGTGCCCGGCCCGCTGTCGACGCCGCACTCCAGCGTCACGTTCGCCGGCAGGAACAACGCCGGGTCCACCGTGTCTACAATCGTGATCAACTGATCACACGAAACCGGACTGCCCGACGAAGGCGTCGCCAACCACGTACGAGTGATCGTCTTCGACTCTCCACAGGCGACCTGCACGGCATCTTCGTTGGTCACCGTGAACGTGCCACACCCCGTGGCTGTCGCCTCACCCGCAGAAGCCACACCGCCGCTGTTCGGGCACTCGAAAGTGACATCATCCGGGCACGTGATCGTCGGTACACCGCCCTCGGCTTCAACGTGAGCAATGTACACCCCGAACGCGAGCGGCGCGGACTGGGCGATGAACGCGACGTCGTTGTTGTTGTTGATCGAACGGTAGTGCCCCGAACGAACCTCGTTGAACTGGTGCATCTTCACGCTGCTCAGCCCGCTCTGTCCCAGATCCACCGCCGACGTCGTCGAGTCGGCAATCCGCACCACTTCCGAGTTGCACACGTCGTAAAAATACGTCCCGATGAGCCCGCTGCCGCCTGCATCCACACCGGTCGCCCAAAACGCCATGTGTCCCTGGTCGTTGATCGCCGCGCTCAGCCCACCGTCGAAGAATCTCAGTTCCGCCGGAGCGCTCAGTCCGGGTGGAACGGCCCCTCTCCCGATCACGAGTTCCACGTCTGCGCCTTCAACATCCGTGGCGAACAAGCCCTGGTCGGTGCCGATCCCGCTGTTCGCGATACGCCCGAAGAAACCCATCCGACCGTTGTTGTTGATGGTCGCGAAATTCACGATGTCGAAGACCGAGCCCGCGGCTCGACCGGGAACAGTGAACGCCCCGAACGTGTCCACGGCAGCCGAGACCGAACCGTCCGACGGGTCTACACCGTAAATCCCGAATTCGGAGCCCGGCTGATTCGAAAAGACGACCGTTCCCCCGTCGTTGATATCCGGCCCCTTGAACAGACTACTGAATGTCTCCGTACTTCCGGGCGCCGAATCAAACTGGAGGGCTGCCGTCTCGATGTCACCGCCGGTGACCGGCACCGTGAAGATCCCCGTGCAGCACGAACCCGTTCCGAGCTGTCCCCTGAAGGCGACCAGCCCGTCGGCGTTGATGGTGAGTTCGGAGCTGATCGAGCTGAACGAGTCCGTCTGATCGACGGGCGAAACGGTCTGGGTGCTGTCAGCCAGAAGAACGGGCGTCCCGCCACTCACCGTCGTACCGTAAATACCGTGGTAGCTCGTCCCGCCGAAGTTCCCCCAGAACACGACCTCGCCGTTGTCGTTCAGCGCCACGGGCAGGTTGGACACGACGGAGTCAATGAAGCTGTTCGAGAACGTCTGTCCAGTTTGTCCGGGAACCGCATCCGTCGTGTCCACCAGTTTAACGATCGGACCGCCGCTTACCGTTGTGGCGAAAAGACCGAACTGTGTCCCCACGTCCGGCGCGGAGTACCTCGCCCAAAACACGATGTCACCGGCGTTGTTGATCAGCGGCGGGTTGTTCGTGCTCGAGGTGCCGAGCAGGCTGAAACGTCCACCCGAGTGACCCGGAACGGGAAAAATGCCCACGTTCGATCCGTCCACCCGCGTGTCCACGACCACCGCCAGAGGCTCTCCGGGTCGATGGAGGTAAATGCCCAACATCGTGTCACTGTTCACGTTAAAGGACTTCGCGCTTTTGAGCCGGACCACCAACTCGCCCGCGTCGTTAATCGACGGTGCGCGTATCGCCGACTCGCCGAAGAACACGATTTGAGGATCCGTCTCGGAGCGTCCGGGCACCGGGTCCCCGTCGGAAACGATGGTCTCGATCGTCACCGTCGCCGCCGACACCGGGATCGCCAGACCGATGATAACCGCCATGGGGACCATTCCCATGCGTAGCGATCGCTTTCTTGGGGTGTTTACTGCCATCCGTTTGTCCCTCTCAAGTTCGAATTGTCCCAACGCGCCGAACCCGGGTCACGCACCCTTATCGGCACGCTGTAAGTGACCGAACGAGAGCAAAAGTGAGCACCTAAACAGCCTCAGACTCGCGCTACATGGCGTTCGCTGCCCGAAGAGGTCGTCGCCGCCGGTTCTACCGCACGGCCGTCTGATGCGGCCGCATTCCCAACGGTGAGCCTGATCACGAGCCCGCATCTCGAGAAGTCCGGCACATCAGAGCCGCACCGGACCCATCAAGCTCCTTTCGGTCGTCTTTCTGATCACGATTGGCGACGACTTGGCCGCCGCACTGTCAATACTACTCCGCGCGCTGTGCGTCCATCCGCTCCGACACCTCGACCGCAGATCGAAGTACCGGGTCAGAATCAGCAGAATCGCAGGCGTCCAAAGAATCGATCTGATATGTGCATCTCTACTTCCTCCGTAGGGGAATCATCACGGGCACACCGCAGCCGGGTCCCGCACCCGGACCGGCGCGCTCGATCGTCCTAGAGTGCAATGGCGAAGTTATGCGCGACATTGACTCGACCGGCCAGGAAAAAATTCCCTACGAACACGAATGACAGTCGACCGGCATCTTTTGCAGTGCCACTAACATTGGAAGTGTCAAGCGAAATACCGCTTACAGATAATGCGACGGCATTCCCATCGCCCCGCCGGTTCATCTGCCGCTCGTATCACGCAACGCACGTGCGCATCAATTATCGGAACAAGCGTCGACACCGCCTCGCGCAACACAACAGATAAGACTCTTACCTAAACCGCCGAGAAACGCCTTGTTCGCAGTGACACTTCAGGCCGCTCCTCCGGCGTGAGCCAACCCGACCATAAGCGGCGCATACGACCAGGATGCGATCCGTCATCCGAACGCGTGTCGTGGCATCCGTCATTGATCACAGTGGAGCGGACCTGCGACCCCGGTGCGCTGGCAGGGGTAAGAACCGCAGTCCGACCGCGGGCCTGCCGTGCGATCCTCCATGCCTTCGGTGAAAGTACGCGGTGAGGACCGCCGCCACCGCTACGGAATCAACACGACCTTGCCCCGGACCGCGCGCGACTCGATATACCGGTGTGCCTCAGCCACGTCCGCGATAGAATACCTTCGATCGATGAACGCCTTCACACTCCCCTCCCCGAGCCAGTTCAACCCGCGTTTGAATTCGTCCATGCTGCCCATGAACGATCCGCGAAGCTGATGCTGCCTGAAGAACAGATCACGAATGTTGAGTGTCGCCTTCATGCCACCAACCAGCCCGAAGTTCACGAAGATGCCCGCCAGTCTCAAGGCCCGTAGGTTGTCTTCGAAGATACTGGCGCCGATGTTGTCGATGACGACGTCAGCCCCGGCCCCGTCGGTCCACTCCAGCACCTTCTCCGCAAAACACTGCTTGTTGTAGTTGATGACCAGGTCGGCGCCTGCGCTGGCCGCGGTCTCGACCTTCGCTTCGGAACCGACGGTGGCCGCAACCCGCGCACCCAGCGCCTTCGCCACCTGTACGCACGCATTTCCGCTGCCCGACGCCCCGGCTTGAACAAGCACGCTCTGCCCGCACTTCACCTCACCCAGCGTCTCCACCGCGTGAACGGCCGTCATCAAGACCAGCGGCATCGCAGCCACCTCTTCGGCCGGCAGATTCGTTGCGTCCTTGACCACAAACCGTGCGGGCATCCGAATGTACTCCGCATTCCCGCCCCACGTGTGCGTCCCCGTGACCTCGAAGCTCGGTGCACGGTTCTCCGGCACAACATCCCAGTCACCGGGGTCGATCGGGTATCCCGGCGCCGCGACCGCACGATCGCCCTCGTGCCAACCGGTGACATGGGAACCTACCGACGCCACCGTCCCCGCGACGTCGGCCCCCATCACGTGCGGCAACGACATGTCGGTGAATACCGCGCCCGCGCGGAGATACAAGTCGTAACGATTGATCCCACAGGCTGCGACTTTGATCACCACATCGTCCGGACCCGGCTCAGGTCGTTCGACATCCTCGAGCCGGAACACCTCCGGCTTCCCGAATTCTCGGATCACGGCTGCCTTCATCACGCACTACCTCTCCGTTTCGGTCACGCTCCGTGACACGTCTCTGACTGCGGAACCGGGGACTCTCGGCGACTCCACCACTCATCGCATCCGCACGAACGGCCCATTCGCTGCAATCGTCAGGGTTCCCCAACTCGAAACCATCGCACGTGCGGTCGTCCCCACAAACCCGCGTTCTGTTGGATCGAAGCCGATTATATAGGACCTCGAGACCCCGCACGACCGTCATCGACCGCCGGCCGCGACCTCGGATTCCCCGCTCCCCATCATGCCAGATTCACCGCAGAGAGGCCGCCGGTACGCTGCGCGCGTTCCCGCGCAACCGCCGGCTTGCTGTGTCTCAGGGGGAGGGGGAAAGCGTTTGTCCACACCGTACGCGACTCGCGTTCGCACGAGCACCGCTGACTGCGGCGTCCGCGACGAAGCGCGCGGACCGTCGTCAGGCTGGGCACTCGTCGCCATCGCGGCGGTCCTGTACGGCTCGCTGCTCCCCTTTGAGATCGACCTCTCCGCACTGTCCCTCCGGAACGCGTTCGGCCTGTCGAACTTGGGATTCCCGGTCCCGGGACTCGACGACGTTATCCTGAACCTGATGGTCTACGTGCCCGTCGGATTCGCACTGGCGACATGCGGACGTCGCCACATTGGACGTCCGTCGAGCTGCTTCCTCGCCATCATGCTGCTCGGAGCCCTCGTCAGCACCGCCGCGGAGGCGCTGCAGACCGGAATCGAACTTCGTTGTGCGTCCTGGATCGACGTCGGGTTGAACGTCATCGGTACGGCACTCGGCGCAACCCTCGGCAACTTGATGCACGACAGCACGCGCCGAACGCTACACGCCCTCCGCCGCAGCCTGTCCGATCGACCTTCCGCAACCTTGTCTTCCGTCTTGACGATCGGGCTGGTCCTGTACGCCATCGTCCCCTTCGACTTCGTGACCAACACGCAACGGCTACACGCCTCGTTCTTGCAGGCACGTTGGAGCCTCCTCGAAGCACGCTCGTCCTCCGCCACTCCATCGCCATACCCATGGGCGATCGATCAACTCGCGGGCGCCATGTGGTTCGCCGCACTCGGTTACCTTCTGGCAGTAGCCGCGATCGAGCAGCGCCTGCATCGCGGCAGCGTCTGTGCGTTGCCCGATCAGGAT
>JASFUW010000057.1:0-16957 GCA_050050135.1 Phycisphaerae bacterium | reverse complement strand
CCGGGCGGCAGGGATGCTTCGAGCCGGGTCCACGCGTCAGGGAAGTAGTTCCGAATGCCTAGACCTCTGAACCCGTGCTCGATTTCGCCCTTTGTACAGGTCCAAACGCCCCGAATGACCATGCCCGACACCCGATCGGGATGCGTCTCGGCGTACGCCAACGCCAGCGTCGATCCCCATGAACCGCCGAAGACGAGAATCTTTCCGCCGACGTTCAAGTGCCTTCGCAGGCGCTCGATGTCTTGGACCAGATCGCCAATGGTGTTTTGGCGCAGCTCGCCGAGGGGTTTGCTCTGGCCTGCACCGCGTTGATCGTGAAGCACGATGAAGAACTTGTCGGGATCGAAGTACTGCGTAAGGCGCGGGTAACAGCCCGTGCCCGGTCCGCCATGAAGCACGAAGACGGGCTTGCCCGCGCGGTTACCATAAACGGAATAAGCAATCGAGTGGATATCACTTACTTGCAGGATGCCCTGCTCGAGCGGCGGCGCGACCGGAAACAGTTGGCGAACTGGGCGGTCGTCCGCACCAAAGCCCTGGCCGGCACCGAGGACGAAGAAAGGAACAGCCAGTCGGCGCAACCGGCGTCGCATCATCACAACGGTCTCCTGTAACCAGCCTCTCCAGCCCGTCACAGACCACCACTGTAGACCCCATGTATCGTACTTCCAGATCAGCACCGTGACGATGAAACCGGGTGGAGTTGATCGTATGAACTTGTCGCCGGCGGGTAACGCAGCATGAGCGAACGTCGTTCGGTGGAGGAGCTCGGGTTGTAGCCCGCCACGATCGTACGCGCAGACGGCCACGTCCCGCGGCGCGCGCCGTCGGGCTTCGATCGGGTCGCCCGGTACAGAACAAAGACAGAGGAGTGGGTCCGTGTTCAGGACCCACTCCTCGATAAGGAACCTATTCGAAAGTCGATCTCAGAGCATCATGGTTTCACGGGCATTTATTGGGACACGGATCCGACGTCGGCGGGCCGGCCACCGGGCACGGGGAACCGATGAACGCCTGAACCACGCACGAGATGTCGACGAAGTCGACCTTCCGGTCGGGCAACGGCAGGGCGACCGTGGAGTTCGTGATGTCGGCCCTGGCTTTTCGCAGCGCCTCGGGTGAGTTCTTGAACTTCTCCACAACGGCGGAGACGTCCACGAAGTCGATCACACCCTGCGGCGCGTTGCAAGGCGGCGGAGCACACGCCGTGCCCACGACGTCACCGAAAGCGCTCATATCCACCCGGAGCGGCGGGCTCATCTCCGCATAAGTGCACATGCACGAATCATCAAGCACGCGAACATCATACGCCCCATCCGGGATGATCCCGGCGTCGATGACGTTGACCGTTCCGTAGGTGCTCCAATCCGTGAAGAACGGTGTGCAACCGAGCTGGGCGACCCAGAGGGTCGGCGCCGGCAGCGGACCGTCGGCCCCCGATGATTCCGTGACCATGAACGGCTGTTGCACCCACGCCTTTCGGCCGTTGGCATAGCTGAACCCAGGCACGTTCACGAATTCCACATGGACGGCCTGATTCCGGCCTGCATCACCCGCAACGAACGACAGGTACCGGTTTTTGGTACCGAAACCGATGTCAATCGGGACGGGCGTCGGCTTGTTCGTCGGCTGACTCGCGACGACGCACGTCTGCTCGCACTGGTCGGGCACGCAGTTGCCGTTGTCGTCTACGCCACCCACCGGCGTGTCGGTGTACAACTCGAACGCCATATCCGGGACCGAGCATTGCGGGACCACGGGGTCCCAGGGACCGTACAGCCATTCGCCGAGCGGCCCCATCGCCACGACCGTCTGAACGGCGGACAACGGTGGGAGTTTGCCAAGGTCCTCATCGGCCGTCGAGCATGGGAACCCACCCGTGTGCCAGCCCCAGAAGTCTCCCGTCGCTGACTTTCCGGTGGGTGACTCGATGCACTCGCCGGTCTCCTTGTCCTGATAGTACTGGTGACCGACGACCGCCTGGATGTCCAAGGCATAGTCGAAGCACTTCTCCTCATAGAAGGCTTCCTTCATGCCCGGGAGCCACCCGGACCGGCTATCCGGATTGGAGTGAACCAGACAGCACTGATCGAGGTTGACGAAGTAGTCGTACACCTGGTGGCCGAGGCAATCGGGTACGTCGTCTTTGACGGCGTCAACGACCTTGACGTCGCAGTAGTATAAAGCCAGCGCTTCGCCGACAGCCGGTTTGGCGTTAGCCCGAACGAGCCAGTTGCCCGGCAAACCGAAATCGTCGATCAGACCGACTGTCTGAAGGGCGAGATTATCCGGATCCCAGATGTTATTGTTGGGATCGAAGAACGCCCATGACATCCCGGCGGTTGAATCCTGGTCTTCGGCCGCGGGGAATCGCATGACCCCGTCGAGACTCTGGATGTCGCCCAGACCGACGTAGAAGTCGGCGCCGGCGGGGACGACGACCTTGTCGGGAATCGTGTGTGTGGCGAACGTCACACCGTCGTTGGCGTGCACCCCGCCGGGGATGGACCATTCAGCCACCTTGGTCGCGTTGACCATGTTGCCGGTAGCGGCGGCATCCACCCAGACGACGCCTTGTACGGCGTCTCCGACCGCGACGCCCATCGCGCCGCCAGGCTCACCGAAGGCCACCTCCAGGCTCTCCAGGATAATGTCGCCGCCGGTCAGGTTGGTGAAGCGGTTCGCCCAACCGAAGGCGTTTCCGTTTGTGCCGTCGTTGACGCCAACCGAGGTCTCCGCGTCTCCGTCGTCCCACTGGTAGTCGGCGGGCAGGACAGTCTTGTCAATTCGTCCGGGCTCAGCGGGCGTCGGGTCCGCGATGACCCAGGCGCCGGTCGCGCCCGTTCTGATCGGACGCACATAACGCGCATTTCGATCACTAAGGGCGTCCTTGGTGCCACCGCCCATGACTCCGGTGGACGCGGTCACGGTGGCTTTGGCGATCGGTTCGTGGAAGCTGACAAACCAGCCGTCGATGGCGTTCTCGCACTGGAACGAGCCCCACCACGTGCCCCATCGACCTTGCTGATTAGCGCAGAAAGCCGGCGGTACGCCACCGCCGAATTGGGCTTCGGCGTACTCCTGGACCGTCCAGAACGTGTGGAGGTCTATCGGGTCGAGCACTGTCGCGCTGTAGTCACCCCATCGGTTCCGCGTGCCGCCGAAGATCTTCCAGTACGAATCAACACCGGCTTTCAGCAGGCTCACCGGCTCCGTCGCACCCGGTGCGTTCACTGCCGGGTCGTGGACCGTGTAGTACCCGCTGGCGAACGTGGCGTCGTCCGAACCGGAGAACCCGAGTGCCACGCAGAAGTCCTTGTTCACCGCGATGGACGGGAAGTAGTATGCGAGCGACGGATCGCTGACGCGCCCCTGCTGGTTCGGTGCACCGCCGGGGAACGCGCCCGCCGCCGCAGGGGGAATCTCGTACCACGAGACCTCGGTTCGGGTCCGCGCAACGACCGTATCGCAGAGTCCGTCCGCCGGCGCACCAATGCCCACGGAATGCGTGGTGTATATGTTGTCCTTGAAACAGACGGCGTTGAGCAACCTCGTGTCGTTCGTCTCTATGTCGACGGAACACAACGGCTGCGGCGCGTCCGCCTGGCAGAAGTTGTACCCGTTCACCTCCACGTAGTCGTTGCCGCGGCAGTTGAGCACGGCGCCGGCACCGACGCCGGTGATATCCTTGACGCGGATGAAGCGTCGAGTGCGTGTCGCGAGATCGATCCACCCTTCATCGACCAGGTGGTTGATCGCGCTGGCCGGCGTTTGGCCGAACGTGTGGCACGGCTGCATGGTGAACGCACCCGTTCCGCACGGATCGTGGAAGAGCGCGTAGTCCGCCCCCAGCACCAACGGTCCGGCGCCGGCGATCAACGAAGCCTTATCTATCACCCAGACGTCGACATGCTGGAAGACGGGATTGGCCGCGACGGTGAACATGTTGTTGCTGATGATCACGTTGTTCGGATCGAGCCCGAATCCCGGATAATCCGCCCACAAACCGACATCGGGACCGACGTCGGCCTGGATCGCGTACAGGTTCCACAGACCGGTGGGTGAGTTGGTCTGCGAGATACCGACCAGGACGTACGAGTTGGGCGCGCCGCGGTTGCTGACCGTCGTCACCACGAAGCGGTCCACATACTGGTCATAAAGCACCTTCGGGTCGAACGGGTCGTTGGCGGGCATCCCCGGTGCAACGCCGAGCGGTGCCCAGAACGCCTGGAGGCTGATCTGCGGTGCCACGACGCCGCCACCACGATCGTAGATCGTGAACCCGGTGTTGAGTATCTCGACGATGTGGTTTCGACCGACCGCGCCATGTGTGTCGGGCGGAATGCTGGTGTTGTTGTCGATGGTCCCCGCAAAGCTGTTGATCAGCGGAGGTGCCTTGTCGATCTGACCCGGTTCGCCGGTCTGTCCGGCGGCAGCGGCCATCTCCGCCCACGTCGCCTGGGCGAACACCGTGGGCGGTGAGTCGAATTCCTGACCTGTTCCGCCTCGCAGGTGTTTCGTTTCCACCGACGGCAGCGGCGGTTTGGTCTGGAAGATGTTCTCCGCGCCGAGCTCAATGTCCGCAGCCGCCATCCCGTGGTCGCGCTCCGGCTGCACGGCTCCGATCACCCGGATGTCGTTGGCGGTGCGTTTGCCGCTGATCGTGCACTCGATACAGTCCGGGACTTCGAACCCGCCGCTGTCCGCGCACTCGGTTGGATCAGCGGGGAAACATGCCTCGCCCGGTATGCAGCAGAACTGTTGGTCATCCTGGTTCGGTGGATTGACGCCGTGGGCCGCCCACATCGCCTGCTCAGGCGTTAGCGGCGGCTTGTTCTGCCCGTCGTCCGGGACCTTGCAACTGAAGCAGTTTTTGGCCTGGAAGCCGGGGAAGAAGTTGGACGTGCCGATCCCGAGGATGGTATCGAAGAGGAAGTCGCCGTCCGTGTCCACTTGCGTTCCGGGTAGAGCGAACGTCGGCTGGAAAATCGGATCGGGCTGATAGACCCACTCGCCCGACACGTCGAAGTTCGTCGGGCCGAAGGACTGCAGCCCGATGTCGAAGACACGGACCTGACCGTCGCCGATACGCGTGAACGTCGCTTCCCAGAGCACCGGGAGCTGCGCCGTATAAATACCGCCCGCACCGCAGCGCTGTTCGATGTCCATGGTGCCCTGCTGTTGCGGCGTCGTGGACGAAAGATGGACGTCGACGTCCCACAGTTCGGGATTCTGTCCGCCGTTGTAGGTAACCGTGATCGGCTGCGTCGAGGTCAGGCTCAGAGCGACGATCTCGATCGGCACGGTCACGAGGTCGCTCGGACAATCCGGCATCGGCGCATCGGCGAGTCGCTGCACGATCGTGTCCGTCGCACCGAGTGACGGACTCGACGGGAGCGGAACGCCCTGGAAGTCCACGATGTCCGTGAACGGGTCCGAGCCCGGATCGAAGAATCCAACCGGAATCGGTGTACCCTGGAAGTTCTGGCTCGTCGAGCCGGGCGGTGTGTACCACAGGTCGACACCTTGCCCAACGTCGGTGCCTGGTTTGATGTCATCCGGGGTCTTGGGGATATTGCTTCCCCACCACCGGACCGCGGTGATCGGTCGCCCGTCGGAGACGAAATCGTCCGCGACATCGATGTTCGGATCGCCGTCGACCCAGTCAATGTTCGACGGGATGTCCTCACCGACGGTGACCGGCGGCTGGCTCCACTTCAGATAGTGCAGGCAGGTGTCGGGAAAGCCGTCACCATCAAGGTCCTCGTCGGGCACGCACGGATCGCACTTGGTCTTCTTGAGTTCAAACCCGTCGGTCCACCCGTCACCGTCCGTGTCCGGGTTGTTCGGGTCGGTTCCGGTGTAGCACTCGTTGCGATCGGGGTCATTGCAGTTGTTGGTTTCGAACCAGTCGGCGATGCCGTCGCCGTCTTCGTCGCGGCAGTCGGTTCCGTCGCCCATGTACTCGCCCTTGCAGGTAGCCGCGTCTGCTACGAGGGTGCAGGTTCCGCTGGCTGTGTTGCAGCAGGCCCCGTCCGGACAAGGCGTGCAGGTCTGGCCGGTGACGTGAAGGTGTCCCGGTCCGGCGTGACCCGTCGGCGTGCAGCACATGTTCAGGGTCAGCGTGTTTTGCTTGACGCCGGGCGCGAAGCTGTTGAACAGCCCGCCGTTGCACTTGTTGACCAGCAGGCCGCCGGGATTGTGCACCCAGTGGCTTACGTTGGTGGTATCCAACCTGAACGGCGGCTTGCCGACCAGCGCCGTGTCAAGCTCCGCAAATCCCGAACCGCCTTGCTCGAAGAAGCGGAACAGCGGTCGGACGTACAATTCGGACTCGAAGGTCCCTCCGTTGTCGTGCGTCTTGGTAATGGTCATCTGTCCGGTCGGCGCCGGCGTTGGCGAAAGCTCGACCTCGACGTCCCACAGCGAAGTGCCACCGCCCTCGAACTGGACGGTGATCGGCGCGCAGCTCGTCAGGCTGAGCTGGGTAATCTGGATCGGGATCGTGTCCTGACCCCCCAGCGGCGGTGCGGCCGGTTCCAGACGGGCAATCTTCGTATCGCCCGTCTCATCGCCCGCACCTTGGAAGTGAACAATACCGTCGAAGGGCAATGAGCCCGGCCCGAAGAGATTGAGCGGAGTCGGGTTCTTCTGGAAGCTGTACTGCGTGTCGCCGCACTGCGTGTTCCAGCAGTCCTGGCCGGGAGGGATCGGCACACACCCCGGAATCGGATCGTTAATGCACATTCCTTCCGGAAGGCACACATCGTCCGTACAGGGGTCGCCGTCGTCGCAATCGAGGTCGTCGGTGCAAGGCAGCCCACCGCAGATGCCTGGCTCGCAAAGAACGCCATCACCGAGGTAGGCACCCGCGTAGATTAGGCTACAGGCGTCCGCTGTGGTTTCGATGCAGTTCGGTCCACCGCCCTCGCAACACGCGCTGCATACGTCAGCGCAAGGATCCGGGAGGCCGATGAACGCGCTCACGGCCACTCCGACATCGCACGCGTCGACGGCGCCGTCGCAGTTGATATCACAGGAGTTGATGCAGCCCGAGCAGTCACCCTGAGTGCAATCGAACACGGCCGAGACGTCTGAGAAGTTCGGCAGTCCACCGTCGTTGTTCACGTCGGCATTGCAGTCACACGGTCCGCCGCGCTGACCGACATTTGTAACGAGTTCCCCTCGGTCGATGATACGATCGTCATCGTCGCCGGCGCGCACTCCCGGCGCCCCGACCGTCCAGATGGCCGCGGCCGCCGTGATAAAGATCGGCGCCGTAAATCTGCTCCGCGCCACTCCATGAAACCTAGAATTGCGTCCCGATCGGTTCATGTCATTCCTCCAGAATTCGAGTCGAAGGATCATAGCTGATCCGGGCTCATCCGTGCCATTCAGATCACGATCAGTGCAGTCTCCTGACGATGCACTGCACGAAGTTCTCACATCGGTCCGGACCACGAGAGAGGGCGAAGTGCGGACAGCGCGCGCTGTGCGAAACAGGACGTTGAATCGTGCGAGGTGCCGGGACCACCCACAGCGCGCCATGGGCGCTTACTGAACGCGTGAATGCAGTCGGCCTGACGTTCACCGCTTCGCGACTCCCGTGTGGCAGCCAGTGCACGCGCCCCGATCGGAGCCGTGCCAAATGTTTGCGCAGCGATTTCGTCAGAGACTCCGGGCCAAACGGTGACCCAAACCGCGCGCATACACATGACTACCAAACTGAGATACCGATTGGTCCAGCCCGAAACTCCAGATCGCATGCTAGCACATCGCGGCGCCGGGCACAACAAAGAAACCAAAAAAGGCGATGCTCAAACTGTCGGGCTCGGGGCGAAATCAGTGCAGCAAAGCGTGACCCGCGGCTGGGACGCGACGGAAATCACGCAATAGATCGCCTAATTAAAGTGGGTACCCAAAAGGGCGTCTCACGTCGAGGCGCCTGCGCGTGTGCACCGGCGGTGCGTGGCCAGGCGCGATCGCGGCTTCCGGCGGGTGCGTCGCCCCGAAGACGCCACGCGATGCGCGGTGGCGATCGAAGCTGACCTGTTGAATCCTACAGCCGCTGCCGGAAAGCTTCCGGACGAAGCGGGAGGTCACCCGACAACGCCGCATCGATCTCGCCGAGAATGCGCCCACGGTCTCGCGGGAGTCGTCCCGCGATCGGCAGGTAATTCGACGCGTGATTCGAGCGGACTACGGCGTCGGTCGGGTCAGTTTCCGCGACGAACATGCGCAGCTCGCGCAGCAGATCTTTGACGTCGGGGATTTGAAAGCGCCCGCGTTCGGCGAGTTCGTGAATCGGCGTGGAGGGTATGAGCACGAGCGTCAGGGTGGAAAGGAACGCCGGGTCCATCGCGGTCGCCAGCCGGGCGGACGCCTTCGCATGTTCGACGCTTCGATCCGAACCGCCCGCACCGAGGAGGAAGATCAGCGACTGCTTCATGCCCGCATCCCGAGCCTTGGCAGCGGCCTCGACGTGGTCCGCCGCGGTAGCGCCCTTAGCGATGCGCTTTAGCGTGACGTCGTCGCCCGACTCGGGACCGATGTAGAGGAGCGTAAGCCCCAAGTCGCGCAGCTTCGCCAGCTCTTGTCGAGATTTGGCCAGCAGGTTCAACGCCGTCGCATAGCAACTGACCCTCCGAAGGCGGGGGAAGGCGCCGCGGAGTGAGCGGAGGATCGGTTCCCACACCGCAAGGTCCATAACAAGCGCGTCGCCGTCCATGACGAAGACCTTGGTCACGTCCCGGCGGTAGATCCGTCCCGCCATCTGGATGTCCTCGAGTATCTCCGCCAACGGTCGCACGCGGAACTGCTTATCATGATACGTTGCACAATACATACAGTGATTCCACGAACAACCGATGGTCGCTTGGAGCAGGTATGACCCCGCCTCGCTGGGCGGACGATAGATGCTTCCGACGTAGCGCATGGTCTTAATGATACCGCGATCCGTCGGAGAATCGATGCGGCCAATTCGCTCGTATTGACGTAACGGCTCATCGAGATGCGGCGTCCACGCACCGTCGCAGGGTCCTACTGATCGTTGGCGAGTGCGTAGACCTGTGAGTAGTCGGTGAGGTCGACCGAACCGTCGTACTGGAAGTCGAAGGCTTCACACCCGGTCGCCGGCGGTCCGCCCGTTGGACCCGTGAAACACTGCTGAAAGGCCGCGAAGTCGCGCAGGCTTATCGCCGGGTCGCAGTCCGCGTCGCCGACCGCACCCTCATAGGCCCCCATGTCCACCCGGCCGCAAAGCACCCGTTCACCTCCCAGGGCGTCCGTTTCGAGAATCTCAGGAACGAAATCCGGATCGCCCGCGTTCACACACGGCGAACCGGCAACCAGACGAAGGTCGCCGTAGTCGTCGTCCGAAGTGCCCCACTCGCGGTCCGGGCCGCGGTCCGCGTTGCGCACAAACCCGGCCACCACATAGAAGTTGCCCGCTCCCCCGCCGCCCGACGAGATATTGCTGTAATAAGCGATCGTGTGCGAACCCAACTCGTTGTACACGTCGCCGAAGGGTCGCAGGATGGAGTTGAGGATCACGGTGTCGCTGCCGTCGTAGTTCCCGATACCGCCTTCGATGATCGTACACCCGCTGATGGTGGGGTTGGCATAATTGTTGTACATCCCCCCACGCCCGAAGGTGGTGTCGTTGCCGACAAAGACCGAATTCGCGACCAGCGGATCGCTGCCCTCATTGTACATGCCGCCCCCGTACCCGCCCGCGTTTCCATAGAAACGGCACGCGTACACGGTCGTCGCCGCTCCCTGACGATTGCACATGCCGCCGCCTTTCGGGCGGGCCGCGCCGTAGGCACGGTTGCGGACGAAGGAGCAGTCCACGACCGATGCCTGCCCACTCAGGTTGAACATTCCCCCGCCATACCATCGAGCCGTATTCTCGACAAACGCGCAGCCGGTTACGCCCGGATCACCGTAGTTGTTGTGGATTCCTCCGCCGCTTCCGTCAACGGCGTTTTCGACGAACGTGCAGCCCGTCACCTGCGACGTGCCGTACAAGATGTAGATCCCGCCACCGTCGCCGGCCTTGTTCCATTGGAAGTCGCAGTTGGCGACTGTCGGGCTGCTGAACGCGGCCAACAGACCGCCTCCGACCTGGGAGGCGTCGGCCCCGGTGATGGTGAACCCGTCCAGCAGGGTGTCCGCCGCTTCACGGCGAACGCAGGTGACGACGCTCGTGTTGAGACCTGTGGCGTCGATGGTGGTCGCCGCGCGTCCGTGCGAGCTTCTGAGCGCCACCGCCTTGCCCAGAAGATCGATCGCCTCGTGATAGGTGCCCGGTGCGACGGTGACCTCGTCGCCGTCCCGTGCCGCGTCAAGCGCTTCCTGAATCGAATCGTGATCCCCCGGAACCTCCAGCGACCGGCATGTGCAGTCGGCTGCGCAAGACACGCAGCTTTCGTGTGTCGCACAAGTACCGTCGCCGCAGCACGCGCCGCAGTCGCAGGCGCACGTCTCGCAGGACTCGCCTTCGTCGCATACACCGTCGCCGCAAGTAGACGATGGCTGGAACTCATACGCACCCATATCGACAACCGGAGCCGGGCCGATTCCGGTGTCGGCGACGCAGGGATCGTCGGCAAATCGCGGCAAACCAGCCAGGTCCGTCGCCATGCCTTCGTGTGCCGCGGCGTTATCACCCGCGTCAATGCACGGTGAGCCGGGTGCCAGGCGCACGTCACGTCCGCGCCGAATCAAGAACATGGGGTCGGCGTCGATGTTCCCCTCCCCCGCATACCCGCCCTGGACGTTGCTGGAACGTACCGTCACGGTTGCCCCCTCGCCCGAGGTATGGAACTGCGCCGGAAAGTTGTCCCACAGAACGGAGTTGACGATCGTCGGGTCGCTGTCCTGAACACTGCTGATTCCGCCGCCGCCATAACGACCCGAGTTCGCCACTAAAGTGCATTGCGTCAGCGTGGGGTTTCCATGGTCGATGTTGTAGAACCCGGCGCCGTAATAGTACGCCCAGTTCCACCGGACCGCGCACTGGGTCACCGTCGGGCTGCTGCCGCTGATGTGCACCGCGCCGCCGAAGTTGGCGGCGTTCCGGTCGAACATGCACCTCGAGACCGTCGCGGCACTGCCATCGTAGTGACCCAGCCCTCCACCGTAGTTCGCCCAGTTGCCGCGGAACCAGCAGCCGTCCAACGTCGGGTCGCTGTCATCATCAACGAAGGCACCGCCGCCGCGGTAGGACTCGTTGGCCTCGAACGCACATTGGATCACCTGCGGGTCGCTACGCGCGCGCATGGACATTCCACCGCCGCCTTCCCGCACCGCACGGTTCGCTGTGAATGTGCAATCAACCGCTGAGGGATGACACTGGTCGTAATTCGACATTCCGCCGCCCCAGTCGTCGGCCCGATTCCTCTCGAATATGCAATCCGTCAGCGCCGGGCTGCTCAGCCTGCGATTCTCCATGCCGCCGCCGTCGGTGTGCGTGGCCACGTTCGACTCGAACAGGCACCCGATCACGGCGGGGTCGCTGCGATCGTAGTTGCGCATCCCGCCGCCGCCCCGTGCCGCGTTCAGCGAGAACGTGCACCGCTCGACGGTCGGACGGCTACCCTCGTTGTTGCACATTCCGCCGCCGGAATAACCCGAGTTCTTGCGGAAGCTAGAATCCCGTACGATCGCCCGACTGGAAAAGTCGCTGGTCAGCCCGCCGCCGCAGAAATGCTCGTTTGGTTCCGACGCGTTTCCGCCGGTGATCGTGACGCCCTCGAGCAGCGTGCTCGGGTATGCCGCCGTCGCGGTTACAACGTGGTAGCTGTTCTCGGCTCGCGTCGGCTCGTCCTGCAAATCATCCGGCGACGCGACCTCCGCGTCGTCTCCGTTGAGGTCGCCACCGAGAATCGTCTCGTACTGCTCGATGTCGCGCTCGTCCGGGTCCTCTCCGCTACGGGCGCCGGCAGCGAGACCACGAAACCCGCCACGGAGCGCCACGCCGCTTTTCAGCTCGAACGTGGCTTCCCGATCCCCTGGGACAACCGCGCCGGCCTCGTCCCGATCGGGTCGGTACGTCCCGCCGGCGACGCGAATCTCATCGCCGAATTGCGCGGCGGCCTGCGCATCCTGGAGATAGCGGTAGGCCGTCCCCCACGTCGAACCGTCTCCACCAAACGCCGCATTATCATCCACGTAGTGGACCGTTTGACATTCGTCCGGAACCGCATTGTCGTCGGAGTCCACGGAGGCACCGTCGTTGATGTCACATTCGTCCGGAGTGCCATTCGTGTTGCAGTCGCGGCTTGCGCCCAGCTCGATTGCGCAACGATCGCCCAACCCGTCCGCGTCGCAATCCTCCTGCCCCGCGTTATCGAGCAGCGGGCAGTTGTCGGCGCAGCCTTGAAGCCCGTCGTCGTCCTGATCGCCCGCGGGATCGCCCTGGTACTCGTATGCGCCCATGTCCACGATTGCGAGCTTCGGGTGCAAAGGATCCGGCGACCCGACGTCGGATGCGCAGGGATCATCGTAGAATCGATCCTGTTGAAGCACGTCCAGCGGCGTCAGCTCGGTCGTGTCCTCGTCGGCGTCGACGTCCAGGCGGTCGTCGGGGACCGAAGCGTTGTCACCCGCATCGATGCAGGGCGAGCGCGGAAGAAGGCTCAGGTCCTCGTCGCCCGTCCCGGGGACACCGTCCGGACCGACGGGATCGACGAAAAGCGGCGCCGTGTCGATGTTCCCTTCGCCGGGGAAAACGTACGCGTCGTTGGGCATCTCGTCCTGGATACAGCAATGCCGTACGGTCGTGATGGCGATGTCACGGTCGAGGATCTGGGCTGTCTCACCCATGCCTCGGCCGTCGCGGTTGCCCCAGACGACGGAGCTCCAAATCCGCGGGGCGGCCCCATTGCGGTTGTGGATGCCACCGCCGTTGCCGCCGGCTGTGTTGCCCGAGACGGTACAGGTCACGAACGTGGGTGCCCCGCCGTAACTGGCGATCGCGCCGCCGACCGCATCCGATCCCTCGGCTTCGTTCGCGTTGAACAAGCAATTCACCAGCGTCGGGAAACTGGAACCGTTGTACATTCCACCACCGGCCGCTTGTGGTCCTCTCGCCCGATTCTCGAGGAACGAACAGTTGGTGATTCGGCCGGCCGCGCCCTCCAGATTCGACATCCCCCCGCCCGACGTCGCCGAGTTTCCGACGAATCGGCACCCGTTCAGCTCCGTGGAAAGAGTCGTCCGGTTGAACAGCCCCCCGCCGGTATAAAGGGCTGCGTTATGAAGGAACGTGCACCCCGTCACCCTGGCTCGGCCGAAGTTGTACATGCCACCGCCGAACGATGCGGCATTCTCGGTCAGGATGCAGCGCCTCACCGCCGCCGTCCGAGTGGTCGTGCTGTATACACCGCCGCCGTAACCGTCCTCGTAGTCGCCGGTGGCCTGGCCACCCGCAATCGTGAAGCCGTCCAGCACCGTCGCATCGGACACATCGTAGAGAACCACCACGTGGTAGCTGTTCTCGACGCGCGTGGGCTCGTAGTACAGGTGGTTGGGTGACGCAACCTCGGCATCGTTGCCGTTCAGGTCGCCGTCGAGAAACGATTCGTAGACTGCGAGGTCGCGCTCGTTCGGATCGCCGCCTTGGCAGTCGCCGTCGGGACAGCCCCGGTAACCACCGTACAGACCCACGTCGCGGAGAAGCCCGAACGACGCCAGGCGGTCTCCTTTCGAGACGGTCCCGCCTTCGTCCTGATCGGGTTTGTAGGTGCCCGCGGCGACGCGAATCTCGTCATCGCTCGCTGCGGTCGCCAGGGCATCCTGTAGATATTTGAACGCCGTCTCCCAGGTCGCACCGTCGCCCCCGACAGAAGCATCGTCGTCGACGTGGATGATCGTCTGGGCGTGCGCACTCGCCCCCGCCAGCGAGGCAACAACGGCACAAAGAACGGTCGAGCCACGATACATGAGCATTTCCGGCCGTAACACGAACGCGATCGGCAAACGCGGAGACATCTACCTATAGTGTAGCAGATCACAAGCCGGCGAAGAATACAATCCCTGCCGACACGACTCGACCGGCGATCGCGCCCCGGGGCACGCGCCAATCCAAGTTCGGTGGCCGGACTCGGTATCGATGTGGACCCCGCAAGGACGACCGAAACCGCATCGATCGAATCCGTTCGCGTCATACGGGTGTACAAATTCGATGACCGCGTGACAGCCTTGCCTGACGACCCAGGGCCTACCGCGGCGTGGCGAGGGGCCGTTACGAACACGCACACTACGCGTGCTCGCTCGGGGATGCGGGCGGTGTGTCTCGGAAGACACATACCGAGATCGGAACAAACGGTGTGCGATCGGACTACCAAGGCACCGTGGTTATCGGACGGGTCGTACGCGCCCGGCCCGGGACAGCCAGGCGCCGTCCGGATGTGGTCAAGGTCCGGCAACAGCACCTCTCGACGACTTGGTACCCGACAAAGCCTATGATCAATATCGCAGGTGGTGCACAATAAGGGACAACTGCGCAGCACGACATCCGAGACGTCAGTCAATTGGGATGGCTGATGGCGTATGTCTGTCACAGCCATCCGGCGTTGCGCGGTCGCGAGGGGACTCTGAATGTCGTCAGTCAGGCCCATGTTGGTCTCGGGCGCTCTTGTACGCGTCTTCCTTACCGGCGTCGGTTTCGCGGCGGCGCCGGTTCAACCCTGCGTGCTGCACGAACAGCAGAAGCTGATACCCTCCGATGCGGGGGAGTCCTTTAACGTGGGCGCGTCGGTCTCCATTGACGGGGATACCGCGGTCGTCGGGGCGTGGCGGGCGATCGAGGGCAACGTCTCTTCCGGCGCGGCGTATGTGCTCCGACGTGACGGTGGGTGCACGCCGGCGGTTGCCGGTGGCGAATGCTGGTACGAAGAGCAGAAACTCATCTCGGTGGACGCCGTCTCGGGCGACCTTTTCGGGTGGTCCGCAGCCATCGGCGGTGAGCGGATTGTCGTCGGGGCACGGTTCCGCACCGTCGATGTCCGATCCGGCGCCGCATTCGTCTTTCGGCGTGACAAAAACGATACGGTGCTTGACCCGTCGGATGACTTCTGGGTGCAGGAGTCGGTGCTCTCCGCGTCGGACGCCGCTCCCTCCGACGACTTCGGCAATTCGGTTTCCATAAGTGGAGACTGGGCTGTCGTCGGAGCCCCGAAGGACGACGACGCCTGCCCTGAGCTCGCCGACTGCGACTCCGGCTCCGCGTATGTCTTCCGCCGCGATGACAACGGTACGGCATTCGACCCCGGCGACGATTACTGGGTCGAGGAGGGCAAGCTGACCACGCCCACCACCGTGTTCGGCGACAACTTCGGGTACTCTGTCGCGATCAGCGGCGACTGGGCCATCGTCGGCGCCTGGCAGAGCGACATCAACGGCATGGAGTCCGGCGCGGCCTACGCGTTCCGACGCGTCGACAACGACACCCCGGCGGACCCCACCGACGACTTCTGGATCTGGGACGACGTGCTCCTTCCTGAGGATGGTGCGGCGTTCGACGAGTTCGGTTTTGACGTCGGTATCGACGGCGATCGGGCCGTCGTCGGGTCTTGGCTTGACGACGACGACGGCAACCAATCGGGATCGGCCTACGTTTTTCGGCTCGACGATAATGACACGCCGTTCGACCCGACCGACGACCTCTGGCTCGAGGAAGACAAGCTCAGAGCTGACGACGCGACGGCCGGCGACGAGTTCGGGAAGTCCGTTTCGCTCGACGGGGAAACGATCGTGGTCGGCTCGTTCGAAGACGACGACGCCTGTGAAGCCGAGGGCGATCCCGACCCGCACTGCGACTCGGGTTCGGCGTACGTGTTCCGCTACACCGATAACGGAACGCCCCTCGACCCGGGCGACGACCACTGGACACAAACCGCCAAGCTCATCGCGTCGGACGGCGCCACGCGTCATTTCTTCGGACGCGTCGACGTCAGCGGCCAAACCGTCATCGCCGGGTCGCTGGACGACGAAGCCGGCCCGAGCGCCGGCGCTGCCTACCTTTACACCATCGCGCTGGAGTGTGCGGACCTGTTAGACATCGCCGATTTCCAAACCTGCATCCTGGGGGATGGCGGCGGTGTGCTGATCGGCTGCGAGGTCTTTGACCTTGATGCCGATCTCGATGTCGATCTCGACGACTATCGCCTGCTTGCACCCGCGCTCACCGGGCCGTAGGCAAGAGAACGCACGCACCGCGCATTCCCACGACCCCGGCTCAGAAGAAAGACCCACACCACCCGACGGCAGCGTGGGTCTGCTATGTCCTTTATCCGATGCGGTCGAGGCCGCCGGGTCCCTACGTCAGACGGTCTCGATCCGGCGTCGCCCGAAGTAGACCTTCGCGACCGCCAGCAGCAACAGGGTCATGGCGATCAGACCCCACTGCGACATCGTCGGAATACACGGGTCGATCTCCCTCGACTTGCATGTATTGTCGTCCAGGTCACAGTAGTGGTCCACACACTGCTCGTCCTGCGGGCAATCCGCGTCAGCTTCACAGCAGCCCGGAGTCACCGTCATGGCACAGGTGTTGGTGGTCGTGTTGCAGAAGTGATTGACGCACGTGGTGTCGGCCGGGCAACTCGAGTCGTCGACACAGCAATCGGGGATCGGTGTCGACTCGCACAGGTTCGTCGCCGTGTTGCAGAAGTGATCAACGCACTTCTCGTCGGCCGGGCAATAGGTGTCATCGACGCAGCAATCCGCGATCGGTGTCGACTCGCACTCGTTCGTTGCCGTGTTACAGAAGTGGTCCACACACTTCTCGTCTGCCGGACAATAGGTGTCGTTTACGCAACAGTCCGGGATCGGCGCTGATGCACACAGGTTCGTCGCCGTGTTGCAGAAGTGATCAACGCACTTCTCGTCGGCCGGGCAATAGGTGTCATCGACGCAGCAATCCGCGATCGGTGTCGACTCGCACTCGTTC
>JASFUW010000056.1:0-17022 GCA_050050135.1 Phycisphaerae bacterium | reverse complement strand
CGACCAAAGAGTCCCTCTTCGGCGCCCTCGGCCCCAACACGGCCGTCTTCACATACTGACCCGGACCCGGCGGCAGGCTACGCCCCAAGAGGAGCCCGAACATCCGAGGCTCGGACCGAACGGTTCGCTGCGTCCACGGCGCAACCCACGCAACCGCCATATGTCGAGAAACCGGGGTTGCCTCACCGCTGGCGCCTGATAGGATAACGCCGTACGGGCCGAGTCAGTCTGTGTTCCGCGCGAAATCCACGTTGCGCGGCTCGCTTCGTGCGGTTCATTTTCTTGGAGGTACGTCATGACGGCGACACGTTCGGTGGTAAGCGGCAGGGGACTGGTGGCGGTTTTGGGCCTCGCGATGCTGTTCGGTGCGGACAGCGCTCAGGCAGCCTGGGAGATCGTCCTCGTCAACGAAACCGGCCACCTGCTCACTCGTTACGTAGTCAATGAGGACCCGCCACCAGCCCGACTTCCAGCCGGCGGCGTGGCCGTCGGGGGGACGGATCCCATCGATAGCGAAGGCTTCAACATGGTCTACGCGTGGGACGGCGGAGTCAGCCTCACCGGGACCGACCCCAACGGTTTCCAGATCGGGCTCGGGCTCGAGCTCAGCCCGCCCGCCATTCAATATAAGTCGTTTCATTACAAGGTGACGCCTGGGACAACAGGCGGAGCCCCAGACCTCCAACCCATTCTCATAATCAACGACGTCGTCGAGGTGACCGAGGGCACGGTGGAAATCCGCGTCCATTCCGATTGGACCGCCACGATCGGCCCGCCCAGCCCGACATCCCGCGGAGCCTGCTGCAACTTAGGCGCGTGCACCAACGTGACCTCCCCGGACGACTGTCCATCACCCCGGACGTACCTTGCCGGCGGAAGCTGCACCCCCGGCCGATGCAGCACCGCGTCCGAGGTCGTGGGACCCGAGGGCGGCACCATTTCGACAACAGGTGGTGACGCCACGCTCACGTTCCCCGAAGGCTGCCTCGAAGAAGACACCGCCATCTCCGTCGAGTTCGGCAATTGGCCCGACCGCATCTTCGACATCCTGGTCAGCGGCGCTTCGGGTCGCGTGGTCGCAGCCTACACCTTCGAGCCGAACGGACTGGAGTTCTGCGACACCGCGGAGTTGTGCATCACCATCAACCTCGCCGCCCGCGGGCTTACCGTGGACGACTGTGATACGGTCGAGTTCAAACACCGCACGGGCACCTGCGTCGCGGACCCCACCTTCGAGTGCCGCGACAACTCCGAGTGCGAACCGGGCGATACGTGCGACTTCGTCTTTACTGACACCACGATGTCACGTCCGCCCGACTGCTCGGACCCGGAAAACTCCACCTTCTGCGCCTATATCGATCACTTTTCAGACTACGGCCTGGTCGTGCCCGACGAGGGCGACGATAAACCCGGGCTGTGGAGTTTCTTCGACTGGTTCATCGTTGTCATGATGGCCGCCATTCTGGCAGCCGCCCTGTTGTTCCTTTACCTTCGGCGTCCCGTGCCCCCGTTCCCCGACCCCGGTCCCAAGTAGCCGCCCGATCATCGGGCCGTGCGCCGTTCGAACAACGGCCGTCGCCTCGGCTTGGAAAAGACCGTCGCGTCCGGCTATCATAGGGTGTCTTCATAAGGGGCCGGACGTGATGAACCATCCGAATTTGAACCGTGGGATTCTTGTACTGGGCGCAGTGATGTACCTCGTCGGTGGGGTGCACCGAGCGACCGCCGTTGACCTTGTCGTGACCGGCGTCGAACCCGCGAGGCATGCGCTCGCCGCCCCGGTCGACACGCCGATCACCGTCCACTTCGACAAACCGGTGAAACCCGAGTCCGTCGTCGCCTGGCAGAGCTTCTGGGCGTTCGGCCGCTGGAGCGGCACGGTGGCGGGCTCGTTTTCCTTTTCGAACAGTGACCAGACTGTGACACTCACACCGGACAGGCCCTTCTCTGGCGGCGAGACCGTCATGGTCATCCTGTCGCACGACATCGAAGCGACGGACGGAACCACGCTCCGCCCCGGCGGCTATTCCTTCCAGTTCTGGACCGCCGCAAAATACAGCCCGATGACCTTCGAACAGAATGGACAGTTGACCACGCGAACGACCCCCGAACAACACTCTCAGGCCTACGGTGGATTCGCTTCGGACCTCGACGGCGACGGCTTCCTGGACATCACCATCGTCAACGAAATCACCGAGGACCTGCGTGTCTTCATGAATCACGCCGACCACTCCGGAACCTTCGACCCCTTCATCCAGCCGACGTTTCCCGTCGGCGACCGCGCCAGCCCGTCGGAGCCTTCCGACTTCAACCGCGACGGAATCGTCGACGTATGCGTCGCGAATATCGATGACAGCACCGTGTCAATCCTTCTGGGCAACGGCGACGGGACGTTCGCACCGCAGCAGCTTGTCGCCGTGGGGACGACCCCCCGCGGTATCGCCGTCTTGGACGTCGACGGAGACGGCGACACGGACGTCGTCAACACCAACACCGGCTCGAACAACATGTCCGTCCTGCTCAACGACGGCAACGGCGTGTTCGGTCCGCCCACCTTCTTCGAGGGCGGCGGCACGCGCGAATGGGCGCTGGCCGCCGCGGACATGAACGACGACGGCCTGCTCGACCTTGTCATCGGCGCCAGGCTTTCTGACAACACGATTCTCGTCGACCTCGCGAACGGCGACGGCACGTTCACACACGCCTCGACCCAAAGCGCCGGCGGCAGCGTCTGGATGCTCGTCTGCGGTGACGTCAACGGCGACGGCGCCGAAGACGTAGCCACCGCCAACAGCCAAACCAACCGCGGCGCGATTCTGCTGGGCGACGGCGCCGGAAACCTGGCTGCGCCGACCCTTTACGTCACCGATCCTTTCCCGCTCGCGACCGATCTGGGCGACCTCGACGGCGACGGCGATCTCGACTGGGTCACCTCGAGCTACGCCGGCGATTGGTTTCTGTTCCGCAACAACGGCGCAGGATTGTTCTCCTTCGTTCAGGAGTTCCCCGCTCCAGAGGCGTCATCGTGCTCGCTGATGCTCGACATCGACAACGACCGCGACGTGGACCTCGCCCTGATCGACGAGGAGGCCGACGTCGTCATCATCATGCAAAACGACGGCTACAACCCCGTTCCCGCCGCGTCGACCTGGGGTCTCGTCTGCTTGACCGCCATGCTCTTGGCATCGGGAACGCTCGCCGTCAGGCGACGCCATGCCGGCGCATGACCCATCGAACTGATTCGCGCGCCTGACAAGGTGCATCATTCCGGATAGTACAGCTTGAGCATCCCCGCCACGCCGGGCAGCGGGCCCGTTCCCGGCGGGACGTCGAGCATCTTGGTGAGGTCCATCGGATCGGCGTACACGATCTCGCTTTTCATCGCCTCGCGGGCAGCAGTCTGAGTCGCGTCCGACAACGTCGGAAGTGACCGCAAAAACTCCTTCTCCATCCCTTCCCCGCCGAAGTTGGACCCACCGCTGGTGTTCACACGCGGCGAGACGGGGCAAAGCCTCGAGAACGGGTGTGCATAGTCTGACAGTCGGACAGCCTCACGGTTCTGCACGTGGTCGAGGAAGTACCCGTTGGGGATCTCGGGCATTCCGAACTCGACGTAGGCGTTGCGATAGCCTGCGTAGGCGACGTGGACCCATACTTGTCGTGCGGGGTGAAGACGTTCCTCGAAGCCTTGTGCCAGCGGATGCTGCCACAGCCTGACACTGGGGCCTTTCTGAACGGGGAAGTCGTACGGCTCGATGCACAGGGCGTTGGCCCGCCCGCGCCGCCCTTCTCGCCTGCCGACGACCGCGCCCACGTACGTTTCGATCGATCCGACGCTCGCCGCGGCGATGGGGACCAGTAGGCACGGTGGTAGGCCGAAGGTCTGTGCGCTGCCATCGATCATCGTTTCACTCCCGCGATTCCTCGCCCATAACAAACAGTGACACGAGCCCGCAACGCTTGCACGCGCAGGCCTTCAGCTCTTTCTTGTTGAAAAACTCGCTACCGAATGTCACCTTCCACGCGGTTGCGGGGGTGCCCAGGTGCTCGACCTCGAAGTCTTTCCCGCCGCAGTTCGGGCAGGCAATCGGACGCTCATCGGTCATGGTGTATATTCCTTTTCGACGAATCGGAGCCGGTCCCACGCCGCCAAAGCGCGTCTGGGGTCTACCACGGTCCCGTTCATCCTGTTACCATACCCTACGTCACGGGCCGACTTCGGGCCATTATGAAGGGCGTGTCTTTCTGTAACGCGACTCACGCGGCGTCGGGTCTCACACATCCGGCACACCGGATGATCGGGGTCGCGCCAAGCCGGGATCGGGCGGCCGACGCGGGAGCTACGTATGAGCAGGGGCAGCAGGTATGACTGAGCCGACTGTCTGGACATTCTTCTACGGGTCATTCATCAACCTCGACGTCTTGAAGGAGGTTGACCTGGTTCCCGCCGAGGTCGAGGCGGCCAGGCTCAGCGGTTTCGACATCCGCATACAGCCGTTGGCCAACCTGGTCCGGTCGGACGAACACTGTGTCTACGGCATCGTCGCCAAGACCACGCACGCCGAGCTCGCCCGGCTGTATGATTACGCCCAGGATCATCTGGGCGGTAAATACCTGCCCGAAGCCGTGGTCGTAGAGACGCGAGGCGGTGCCCTTCGCCCGGCACTCTGCTACATCGCGCCCGAGCTGGAGCCCAAGCTGGCGGACAAGGACTACGTCGACCGGATCGTCGGCCCGGCAAAACACCTCGGTTTCCCTGATTGGTATGTGCGACGTCTCGAAAGCTTCCGCCCGTAGGAGGCTGTTGAAAAAGGGGGTACAGGCACCTCGCCGGCGGCCACTCACGACTCCGGGGACGGGCCGTTGCTCGCAGCCAGTCCCCTTTTTCAACGGGACGGAGGGATCCTGGCAGGCTGGGACCGGGTCCGGAGCGGGCGCATTGAGCTCGACCTCCCCCAGCCCCTCCTTGTCAAGGAGGGGAGCCGTGGGGAACGCGACCACGGGGCGTGAAAAGAGGTGGGTCTTCGTCGACGGCGAAGCCACGGGGGACTGCGTTTTCGATAGCGCCAGTGCGGCTTTTTTGGGTTCGTTTCGCAACTTTTCTTTTGTTTTTCATTTTTCTTTTCCCTGTTCGGGGCGGCTGAGCTTCGGTTGCGCAAGCGCGCCGCACGGGCGCAGCATGATCCCGAAGAGCGTCGGGATTGCCCGGGACTATAACGCCGGGCGTGATCGGTTGATTTCGTGCCGGGAGCGATCGAGGGGGGTTGAGGCGTTCGTGTGAGGCATGGGGGACGGGGCAGGACTGGCGAGTGGGGACTGAGGATTAGGTGCGGTGGCGTGTGCGGGCGGTGGAGGAAGGCATTTGACACGACCAACCGATCACTGTGTCATATCATGGCAATGCCACGGGCCAGTTTCGGGTCGCGGCTGAATAATGAGAAGTTGTCGACGACTGCGGGGAACACGGTGCGCGCGCCTGACAGAGCATGGGTTACGCAACGGGCGAGCTGTAGCTTGCAGGTCTGACACACCAGAACGCAGTCTCCGAGTACGTGTGGGCACAGAGCGTGAGCGCCGCGAAGTGGTGATACGAGGCGCGAGATTGGTGATTGGGCCAGCAACTGCCGTAAGACCCTCTCGATTGGGGGTCTCGCCATAGGCAGTGTTGTCTTCAGGGACGTGGTGTGGAGTAGCAAGCAAAAGGTGCGGGAGAGAGTGCGAGCGCATACGGATTTCCGCGAGCCAGTGGAGTCGATTTGGAGCGATGGCTTTGCAGAACAACAACAAATCTGAAGTAGTCGAGGTCCTGGAGCGATACCGTGGAACCTGCGAAAAGTACTTGAAACTAGACTTCGCGATTCTGGCGGGACTGGCTGCGTTTGCAACGTATCACGCTGCTAGGAATCTCGAGATTGCACTCCTGATCCTGCAAAACAAGTGGAACCTGTGGTTCATCGTTTCCTTGGCCGCGTTCGTCGTGCTGATCGACGGCGTGTTCCAGATGTTCTTGTCATGGGGCAAGTCGAGCGAGACCCGCACAGGGGTGCGTTGGCTCATCGTCAGCCACGTTGTGATGGTGCTTCTTTGCCTGTTACACGTTACCGCCGTTATTGTTGCCGCTTGGACCGGGGTGCGCTTACAAACAGACTCCACTGCGGGATACCTTGACGGTAGGGCAATGGCTTGGGTCATTCCTAAGATTGAGAGCTTCGTGGATGCCAATGGCAAGGCACCGCACTCGCTCGAAGAACTGTTCGAGGACGACCAGGGAGCGTCCGATCCCGCGTTAGAGGAACGATTGCGCTACTCAGCCACGGAAGAAGACCAATACGAGATAAGGGCAGCAGGCATGGACCGTATCTTCGGCACCGCGGATGACCGCGTGGAGAACCGGCGAACAGTCCGTGCAAGGCACGCTGCTGGCGCCGCAGGGAGTCGAGGTGGATCCCTCGCTGGGAGATCGGAAGACTACAAGCGATCGTATCCCGTCACGTACGTGGCCGGATTCGCGCGTGCGCGCGTTCATGTGCAATTGAACGCATTCTTTCACGAAAGGCGCCACTACCCTGCGGATCTGACTGAGTTGCTCCAGTTCCGCCCTGAGTTGAGCTTGGCTACGCAGCGGGCTGCTGACCGGTTGGCCGAGAAGGGAATTCAGTACGTTCCTTTGCCACTTGAGAAAACAGTACGCTACAAACGTACTGGGGACAATGACTATGAAATCCGTACTGCTGGGCGTGATAATGTTTTCGATACGGAGGACGACATCGTTCAGGCGCGGGCCGATTACGAACGGCGCATGCGCCGCTCACCGAGCGGCGCACGCCGGTCCGGTGACTAACACGTCGACCAAACTCAGTTAATTCGGGTAGGACCCGCCCCGGACCACGATGGACAGCCGTCAGGGGGTCGCGGGCGGGTGCCGTGGTAGGTGTCATGCCCAGCCTGGTAGCTTGTGGGCCTGGGACGCGCCCTGCGCATTGGTGCTGGGCCGCTTCCTGATGGGCGCGGTTCGGAATGGGGCCCTCGACGCATGTTACTCCTGTCGCCAGATGGTTCCGTCGGGGCGGTCTTCTAGGGTGACGTTCTGCTCGGCGAGCAGGTCGCGGATCATGTCAGCGGTTTCGAAGTCCTTCTTGTTCTTGCGCAGGTGCTGGCGAATCCGGATGAGGACCTGCATGATGCCGTCTGTCAACGCGTCGTCACCCGTGGCAGTCTTTTCCGGCGGTTCGATGAACAATCCGATCAGGCGGGCGGTGGCGATCAGGTTGGCGGTTGCGTTTAAGGCGTCGGTCTTTGCGGCGTCGGTCGGGGCGGCTTCGAGTTTCTTTTCCTCGACGAAGCGGTTGATCTTGCCGGCCCAGTCGAACAGGGCGGCGATGCCGCCGGCGGTGTTGAAGTCGTCGTCCATGGCTTTGGTGAAGGCTTCGTGGTGTTCGCGGCAGGCGGTGGCGAGGGGTTCGTCTTCGACCTTGCGGGGTAATTCACCCCCCCTCTGTCCCCCCCTGGGAGGGGGGGAGGAAGAAACTTCCTCAGCCGTGGGAGGGGGGGAGGCATATGGAGACGCTCCGCAGATTCGCTCGACGCGGTCGAAGAGGCGGTAGAAGGTGTCGAGGCCTTTGCGCTTGCTGGCGATTTCCTCCTCGGAATACTCGATCGGGCGGCGGTACTGCGTGCTCAAAACGAAGAAGCGGATCAGCTCGCCGGGGTAGACGTCGAGCAGGTTGTGCAGGGTCATCTTGCTGAGTGCTTCGCGCATCTCGGCGCTGGCGTCGGACTTGGAAATCTTCTTGGTGTTGAGTCGCGTCAGCCCGTTGTGCATCCAGACGTTGGCGAAGGGCTGGCCTGTGGCGGCTTCGGACTGGGCGATTTCGTTTTCGTGATGGGGGAAGACGAGGTCCATGCCGCCGCCGTGAATGTCGAAGGTCTCGCCGAGATAGCGCATGGCCATCGCGGAGCACTCGATGTGCCAGCCGGGTCGACCCTTGCCCCAGGGCGAATCGAACTTGACCTCGTCGGGCTCGTCGTCCTTGGCTTTCTTCCAGAGGGCGAAGTCGCCCGCGTTGCGTTTTTCGCCGCTTTGCAGATCGCGCTGGCCCTCCTGCTCGTCGGTGCGGCGGTTGGAGAGCTTGCCGTAGCCGCGGTGTCTGGTGACGTCGAAGTACACGTCGCCGTTCGACGGGTAGGCGACGCCGCGCTCGATCAGCCGCTCGACGATGGCGATGATGTCTCCGATGTGCTCGGATGCCTTGGGCATGACATCGATGGTGTCGACGTGCAGCGTCTTCATGGCATCGAGGTAGTCTTTGGTGATGCGCTCGGCGAGCTCCTCGGTGGTCGTATTGAGCTTGTCGGCTTCGACGATGAGCTTGTCGTCGACGTCGGTAATGTTGACGACCCAGTTGACATCGTAGCCTCGGTAGAGCAGGTAGCGCTTGATGGCGTCGAAGATGATCGGTCCGACGGCGTGGCCTATGTGGCTGGGCTTGTAGACGGTGGGGCCGCAGAGGTAGATGCCCACCTTGCCGGGGGTGACTGTCTCGAACGGTTCCTTCTTGCGGGTCAGTGTGTTGTAGACGACGAGTCCCATTTCGACGAATCCTCAAGACCTAGGACGTTGGCGCGTCAGGGACGCACCGTACATACTGGTCCGCATGGCGGACCCTACGTTCTGACTGGTCCGCGTGGCGGACCCTACGCTTTGACCACGGATGCCACGGCGGTGCACGCGATGGCGTCCGTATGACCGAGCGGTCCCATTCCCTCGTTGGTTTTTGCTTTCACGCTGACGAGCTCAGGTGTGAGCCCGGTCAGCGAAGCCAGGGAGGCCGCGATCCTGGCTTTGTGCGGTGAGAGCTTGGGGGCTTCGGCGTGGACGATGACGTCCAGGTTGCCGGCCCTGTAACCCTTGGCACGCACCCGCTGCATGGCATCGGTCAAGAGCACTCGACTGTCGGCGTCTTTATAGGCGTCGTCGGTATCGGGGAACAGGTCGCCGATGTCGGGCAGACCGGCTGCGCCCAGCAGGGCGTCGGTCACCGCGTGGAGGACGACGTCGGCGTCGCTGTGGCCCACCAAACCCTTGGAGTGCTCTATCTCGACGCCTCCGACGATGAGCTTTCTGCCCTCTTCGAGGCGGTGGATGTCGTATCCGATCCCAACGCGGAAGTTATCGGTCATGGTGCGTCCGCCTTCCTCGGTCGAATCGCGGCCCGTAGGTGGCCCCGCGACCGGAAAAGCGGTAAGCTAGTGCGGTTGGGACGTTCTTTCAAGCCCGCTAGGCCGAACTCGGCCCCGATAAGGGCAGCGGTTGCTGGGGGCGTTCGACTGAGCTTGGCCGAGGGCCTTGCTTTGTACCTTAGTGCGTGCATACAGTTCGTGCGGGGTGGAATATCCATAGACAGCAATCCGTGCAGGTGCGTCGCGAGCCCGCCACGCGGGGAGCGCGGCGAACGTAGATGAAGGGGGGTGGGGGGCATCGCGCAGCCCTCACCGGGAGAACAACCATGTTCGAGAGAATGTTCGGTCGCCTGATTCGGCCGACGGCGTTGGTAAGCGTTTTTGCGTTGTTGGTGCTTATGGCGGGTTGCCCGTCGCCGGGGCCGTCCAACAACAACAACGGGAACGATAACACCAACACCAACGGCAACGACAACGGCAACGATAACGACAATCCGCCGCCGGACCCGGTACGTGTGCTGGTGACCATCGTGGGTGAGCAAGGCGGGACGGTCGAGCAGGAGGCGGAGGAGTCGCTGGTCACCCTGACCGCGGTGGCCGAGCCCGGTTGGGAGTTCGCCGGTTGGAGCGATGCCGACGTGCCCGACGACAACCCCATCACGGTTGACGTCAACGAAGTGCCGACGATTACGGCTACGTTCGTGATGAGCGGGCCGGGGGACGACGACACGGATGACGACGGCGTCGTGGACGACGAGGACAACTGCGTGTCGGTGGCGAACACGAACCAGGCGGACGAAGACGCGGACGATGTGGGCGACGCCTGTGATAACTGTCCGACGGAGGTCAACGGTGATCAGGCCGACGGCGACAGTGACGACGCGGGCGATGCGTGTGACAACTGCGCGGGTCTGGCGAACGCGGACCAGGCGGATGCGGACGGCGACGGTGTGGGCGATGCGTGTGACAACTGCCCGATGACCGCGAACGCGGATCAGGCGGATGACGATGACGACGGCGTCGGTGACGCGTGCTCGGGTGATCAGGACGGGGACGGCGTGCTCGATACGGGTGACAATTGCGTGTCGGTCCCGAACCCGGACCAGGCGGACAGCGACGGCGACGACCGCGGCGACGCCTGTGACCCCTGCCCGAACGACGCCGCGAACGACGCCGACCACGACGGCGTTTGCGCGCCTCAGGATCTTTGCGCCGACACGCCGCGCGGCACCGAGGTCGGTTCCGACGGGTGCCCGTTGGGCAGCGAACCGGTTTGCGGGAACGGTGCCCGCGAAGGGACCGAGGAATGTGACGACGGAAATACCACATCCGGAGACGGGTGCGACGCGAGCTGCCAGATTGAAGGCGGCGGCCCCGTTTGCGGAAACGGCCTCGAGGAGACGGGCGAAGAATGCGACGACGGCAACACGACCTCCGGTGACGGGTGCGACGCGAATTGTCAGGTCGAGGCGGGCTCCGGTCCGGTCAACAACGCCTGCGCCAACGCCCTCGCGATCACCGACGGGCGGACGGACTTCACGAACCTGGACGCGACGACGGACGGGCCCAACGAGCCGAACGCGTGCACCTTCTTCAACAACTCGCACGTCGAGGCGGACGTGTGGTTCTGCTACACGGCCACCTGCGACGGCGACGCGGTCGCCAGTCTTTGCGGGAGCGAGTATGACACGAAGATGGCCGTGTACCAGGGATGCGACTGTCCGACCGCGGCGAGCGCGATCGGTTGCAGCGATGACGACTGCGGGGGCGGGGCGTTTGATTCGCGCGTGGAGTTTTCGGCGACGGCGGGTCAGTCCTATTTGATCCGGGTCGGCGGGTTCTTCGATGTGAACGCTCAAAGCGCAGCGCAGGGGAATGGCACGCTGACCGTGCGCTGTGGCGAGACGCCGTGCGGCGCAGGGCAGGGTGACTGCTCGGAGGGGAACGGCGGCCCGGGTTGCGATGACGTGGGCTGTTGCAACACGACGTGCGAGGTGGACGCGTTCTGCTGCGACGTGGAATGGGACGACTTCTGTGCGCAAGAGGCCGCGGGTCTGTGCAGCCCGGACGGGTTCGACACCTGCGGCGTGGGTTCGGGCGATTGCCTGGCAGATACGGGCAACGGTACGCCGGGTTGTGAGAGCGTGGACTGCTGCAACACGGTTTGTGCATTCGACCCGTTCTGTTGCATCGATGCGTGGGACGATATTTGCGCGACCGAGGCGAGCGAGAGCTGTTTTCTGATCGAGAGCTGCGGTCCGGACGCGGGGAGCTGCTTTATCGTGGACGAGGACCCGGCGGATTCACCCGGGTGCAACCAGCCGTCGTGTTGTGAGGTTGTGTGCGCGGAGGACGCGTTCTGCTGCAACACCGACTGGGATCAGGACTGTGTAGACCGAGCGCAGACTGCTTGCCGCTAGCCGTGGCGGGAGGAATAGGCGGAGGGGGCACGGGAGTTCGACAATAGGGCAGCGTGTTGCCGGTGATGTGCGCCGGCCACGAAAACGCGCAGGTGCTGACATCGCGTCGGGTTTTGGGGCGAGTTCATGCCCGGTGCGGCGCGTGAAATGCCCCTCTCGGAGACTTTACCGATGCGACGTTCCCCTTCTGCACGCGCACCGTGGCGTCTGACGCTTGCGGGTCTGATGTTGCTGCTTGCCATCGGTTGTCCGTTCGCGTCGACGACGGATGACGGCGAAGGAACCACCGACGATCCATCCGATGACCCATCCGGTCAGGTCGTGTCACCGGACCCGATCGAACTCACCGTTCAGATCCACGGACAAGGAGAGGTCGAACAACGGCAAATCGGCAGATACGTCGAGTTGACGGCGATCCCGCGCGAGGGGTGGCGGTTCGACGGGTGGTTCGGGACGACCGCGTCTGCCAACAACCCGCTTACGCTTGAACCGGATGAATCGACCCTGATTGTGGTCCGGTTCGTTCCGGTCGGTGCGGGCACGGACACCGACGCCGATGGCGTTCTCGATGAGAATGACCTCTGCGAAGAGACGCCGGGGGGCGAGACGGTCAACGCCGACGGGTGCGCGTTAACGCAACTCGACACGGATTCCGATGGCGTGTCCGACGCGACCGACCACTGTCCGGATACGCCGGACGGGGCGAGCGTTCGGGCGGACGGGTGTGCAGCCAGCCAGCTCGACAGCGATCTCGACGGCGTCTCCGACGACCGCGATGACTGCCCGGGCACGCCGCTGACGGAGACGGCTGATGCGGACGGGTGCTCGGCGGCACAACGCGACGGCGACGACGACGGGGTCGACAACGGGATCGATGAGTGTCCGGGGACGCCGGCAGGGACCGCGGTCGATGACGCCGGTTGCCCCCTACCAACGAGCGAATGCGGGAACGGTGTCGTCGAGGAAGGCGAGGCGTGCGACCCGCCGGATGGCGTGAGCTGCGACGATGCGTGCCAGACGATCGTCATCGGTCCGCCGGACAACGACGACTGCACCGAACCGACCACGGTGACAGATGGTGACACCGGTTTCAGCACGATTCATGCGACGACGGACGGTCCCGAACAGAACGTCGGCTGCGCACCCGGCGCGTCGGGACAGATCGGCTCGGACGTGTGGTTCTGTTACGAAGCCACCTGCGACGTGGCGGCGCTCATAAGCGTTTGCGACAGTGACTTCGATACCAGGCTGGCGGTCTACCCGGGTTGTGCGTGTCCGGCGGCCGGCACGATCCTCGCGTGCGACGACGACGCCTGCGGGCAGGGCGGCGGTTCCGAGGTTCAGGTTGCAGCGGCTGCGGGGCAATCTTATCTGATACGCGTGGGCGGATTCGAGAACGACCAGGGAACGGGGACGCTGAGCATCGTCTGTGAGCGTTGTCCGGGTGATCCGACGGGTGACGTAGACGGTGACGGTGTGTGCGGCGGCGTGGACAACTGTCCGTCCACGGTCAACCCGACCCAGGCGGATGCGGACCAGGACGGCCAGGGCGATGCCTGCGATGCGTGCCCCGACGACCCCGACGACGATGCGGATTTCGACGGGGTCTGTGGAGACGTCGACAACTGTCCGTCGGTGCCCAACTTCACGCAAGCCGACGGGGACGCGGACAACATCGGGGATGCCTGCGACAACTGCCTGACGACGGTCAACCCCGATCAAGCGAACGACGATCAGGATGCGCTCGGGAACGCGTGTGACAACTGCCCCGAGCACGATAATGCCTCACAGGTGGACGCGGACGCCGATGGCGTCGGCGACATGTGCGACGCGTGTCCCGACACCGATCCCGGCGTCCCGGTGAACCCGGACGGGTGCCGGACGCACCCGGATTCGACGCCCGAGGCTTCGTTCGTGATCGATCCCGATCCACCCGTGCTCGGCGAGGCCTTCGTGGTGGACGGGAGCGGGTCGTTTGACCGACCTGACGGCGGGTCCGTGGCGTCGTACACCTGGGATTGGGGCGATGACACCGCTGAGGGATCGGGCGAGGTGGCGAGCCATACGTACGAGTTGCCCGGTATCTACGAGCTGAGACTGACGGTCGCCGACGCGGAGGACCCACCCAACGTCGACACGTTTACGCGGACACTGGATATTCAGCCGCTGCCGACGACGTGGGAGGCGGAATCTCTGATGGGGCAGATGGTCTGCTGCTATTCGCACCCGGAGTCGTATCACTTCAGCGGCGAGGGACAGTTGACGACGGCGCGCCTGACCCTCAACGTGCCCGCGCTTTCCCTTCGATGGAACGGTCAGGTCACCGTGGAGGCGGAGGAGGTTCCGTTCCAGAGTGCTTCGACGATTCTATTCAGCGTGGACAACGCGTTTGGCGACCCGAACATAAACGCGAGCGTCGGCCTGGTGATCAACGAATTCCGCCTCGATTTTCTGGAGGACGGCGTTCAGTGGACGTTCGACTACCTGTTCGTATCGACGACAGCTACGAGCCTCGGCGTACGCCAGACCATCTTTCAGCACGCGGGGTTCCAGCTCGGCACGATCTCAACGGACGGTTCGACGATCACGTGGGACAGCGTCGAGGGAACGTTCAGGGAATGTTCGCCCACCGGCTGTCGACCGGCGGAACTGCTGTCGGAAAGCCCGGCGTGGTCGCTTGGTGCGTGGACGAAGGTGGAGTAGTCCCCTCATCGGCCAGGCAGCGACGGACGGTGCGAGTCGCGCCTTCTCGTTGCTCCGCACGTTGCACGTCGACCGTAGGTTGCCTGAAAGCGACGGGGCGATTAGGCTATCGCGGGTCTGATGGTAGAGTCGCGGCCGGTGTGTTCTGCGCCGCGGTTCGGTGTCGCGATTGAGGCGTGGTGAACGATGGGGGACTCGCGGAAGGTTCTGTTTTTGTGCACGGGCAACGCTTGCCGTTCGCAGATGGCGGAGGCGATTCTGCGTTATCTGGGCGGATCGGCGTTCGAGGCGTATAGCGCAGGCTCTCACCCGGCGGGGTTCGTCCACGAGCTGGCGATCGAAGCGATGCGCCGGCTCGATATCCCGATGGAAGAGGGGAAGCACACGTCCAAGAGCTGGGAGGCGTTCAAGGACCGGCCGATCGACCTCCTCATCACGGTGTGCGCGGCGGCCGCCCGCGAAGTGTGTCCCGTCTGGCCGCAAGAGGCGCTCCAGGCGAATTGGCCGCTTCCCGACCCGGTGGGGCATCTGGGCACGGACGACGAGCGGATCGAGTTTGCCGTTCGGGTGGGACAGCGGCTCATCACGAAGATTCAAGGTCTAATCGATCTGGATTTTTCGGCCGACGCGGCCGAACTGGAAAAACGGCTCGAGTTCCTCGGTGACATCTAGCGGTCCGTTGAAAACGGGGACCGGCTCCGATCACCGATCCGTCCACGGAGTCGTGCATGGCCGCCGGCGAGGTGCTTGTACCCTTTTTCAACGGTGCCGTGGGGGCTCGGATGGCGGTTGACGTCGAGCGCGACGAGCGGTTCATGCGGGCGGCGATTCGCGAGGCGGTGGCGGCGCGCGACGCGGGGGAGGTTCCGGTCGGTGCGGTCGTGGTCCGCGATGATCGAATCATCGGGCGGGGGTACAACCAACGCGAAACGCTCAACGACCCGACGGCGCATGCCGAGATGATCGCGTTGACGGCCGCGGCTGCGGCGGTCGAAAGCTGGCGGCTCGACGGGTGCACGTTGTATGTCACCCTGGAACCGTGCGCCATGTGCGCCGGCGCGCTGGTGCTCGCGCGGGTCGAGCGGCTCGTGTATGGGGCGACGGATCCGAAAGCCGGTGCCTGCACGTCTCTTTATGCCATTCCCACGGACGAACGCTTGAACCACCGCGTCGAGGTGATCGACGGGGTCCTCGCTGACGACTGCGCGGCACTGCTCCAGCTCTTTTTTGCCGAACAACGGGCGATGGGGAAGAAGTAACGCGGCCGTTCGTGAGTACGTGCCTCAGCCGTGAGCGCGCTGCGTTCGTTTGCCCCCTCACCCTGCCCTCTCCCCCCAAAGGGCGAAAGGGGAAAGCATGCGCGGGGGCGTCCGTTGGCGCTTGTCCGTCCGCGCGGGCTGAAGCCCGCGGCTCAGCCCGGCCCTCGATCACTATCTCGTCCCGCCGAGCAGCGTGCCCTAACCGCCGAGGAGTGTCAGCACGTTCTGGGACTGGGCGTTGGCGATCGCCAGGATGCTGTTGCCCGCCTGGACGAGAATCTGGGATCGCGTCAGCTCGGATGTCTCCTCGGCGAAGTCGGTGTCTCGTATGGTGGCTTCCGACGCGGTGAGGTTCTCCGTGGTGATCTGCAACTGCCGGATGTTCGGCTGCAGCGTGTTTCGTTCGAACGCACCCAACCGGCCGCGGAGGACCGCCACCTGCGTGATGACCTCCTGCACAATCTTGGAGGCTTGCTGGAAGTTTCCGGAGTCCAGAGCCCGCGACTGCCCGCTCTTCAACTCGGAGAGGTATCCGACGACGGAGTTGCCGAGCTTGTTGGCCTGCATACTCTTGACGCCGATGTTCTCCTGCAAGTTGGTGTTGACCTGCGGTCCGAGCTGGAAGAGCGCCCCGCCCTCGGTGATCGCGAACTCGGAGGTGCCGAGTCCTGTGGACCCGTTGCCGAAGTCCTCCGCGAGGGTCATCTCGACTTTCAGCAAGGACGAGCTGAATGCCAGCTCGAGCCCGTCCGACGTCGCGGAGATACCGTTGACCGTGGCCACCGCGTTTCGCCCGTTGGTTCGGGAATCGGCGGTGCCGGTGCGGTCGGTGACGGGGAAGTCGGGGTTGATCTCGCCCACGCTGACGAAGGCCTTGCTGCCGTACTCCAGGCTCTGAAGGCGCATGCCCGCGGACCCGCCTGCGCCGCTGGCGACGGCGATGACACCGGTGGCGTCGACCTGCCGGTTGATTTCCTCGACCATCTGGTTGACCGTGGCGCTGGGCGGGAAGGTCAGGGTGATGATCCCGTCGTTGCCGCCGAGGTCGATGGTCGCGCCGTTGGCGCCGAGGGTCGGCTGATCGAACGACAGCTCCGCCCGTTGCGCGGACTGCGAAACGTTCACGGTGACGCCGACGTAGGGCAGACTGCCGAATTTGGCGCCGAGCACGTCGACGTCCGCCAACTCGGCGGGGACCACGCCGGAGGTGACGTAGTCGAGTTCGCCGTTAAGGAGCTTCCGACCCGCGAAGGTGGTGGTGTTGGCGATGCGGGTGATCGAGTCGATGGCGTTGTCGATCTGCAGCTGGTTCGCCTCGATCTCCTCGTCTGAAAACGCGCCGCTGTTGGCCGCCTCGACGACCAGCGCCTGGATGTCGGTGAGCAGCGCCTGCACCTCGTCGAGCGCCCCTTCGGTCGTGGCGATGACGTTGATGGCGCGGGACGAGTTGTCGATGGCCT
>JASFUW010000055.1:0-17229 GCA_050050135.1 Phycisphaerae bacterium | reverse complement strand
TGCGCTCCCTGCTGGACGGCCCCATAAGCGTTCAGGACGTTCCGCTCCTGATGCCGATCATCCTCGGGCTCCTGCTCGCCGCCCTCATTTCGATTCCGATTCTCGTATCCATGCTCTACCGGTTCTGGTCCAGCATCCCGTTCATCGGTGTCGTCGCCTTCCTCGCAGTTATGCCCTGGCTGGCCATCTCGCTGCTGCTCTCCTGTGTGCTCGCCTCAGTCAGACCGTTCAAGACCCGGCTGCGTTTCGTTTCCGCCCTCCTCGGCTTGGTGCCCGCCGCAATCTACCTGATCGTTTCTTGGCACGGCACCACGGATTTCGTCGCCGGGACCATCGACCCCATAGACCGGATCAAATTCGTCGCTCCGCTGGTGCTGGCCATCGTCGCCGCCGCCGCCGTCTTCGCCGTCGTGTTGGCGATGGCCCGCTTGGTCGATTATCGACCCGGCGCAATCGCACCCCTCCTTGCCGTCATGCTCGGTCTGCCCGTGGCCCTGTTCGAGTTCAACGTCGGTCGTGACGAACTTTACTACCGCGTCCTGGAAGCCGCCGCCGAGTGGTACTTTACCGACCGCCCGGCGGAAGACGACCTCGAACGCGCCGTCTGGGATCGGTGGGAACGTCGGCCCGGCCCGCGCCGAAGCATCGCAGCCGTCCGCGAACTCGAGGAGACCCGTTGGCTTTTCGAGCTCATGTCGGACATCGGGCCATACCAGGAAACGGCCATGACCAGCTACCAGAAAGAGCTGGCCGACTGGTGCGATTGGTTCGTCAAGTACTTCCCCGACAGCCGTTACGCCGTGAACGCCCTGTTCATCAAGGCCCGCGCCTTGGACACCCGGATCGACGCTGGCGAGTTTCGCCGCACCAAGTGGATTCACTTCTACGACGACCATCCGTCCCGCAAGTCACGACCGACCTGGCGGATGATCGCGGAGACCCGTCCGGACAGCACTGCCGGCGCTGTGGCACTTCTGCGACTCGCGCAGCTCGATGCCCGTGAGGGGCTGATCGAGCGCGCGACCGACCGCCTGGATACCGTCCTCCGCCGCCTCGCCCTGCTTTCCCAGCCACACCCGCCGAGCCCTGACGTGTCGACGACACTCACTCAGGTCCTCAAACGCGATTCCCCTCAGGAAAGCCTCGCCATTTCGCATGAACGGGTCCTCTTGGAGACACACCGGCTCCATGACCTGTTGGCCGCGAACCGCGACCCGCTGTACGGATACGAACCCATCCACGGAGCCAGGCAATCCGTGAGCGGCGTGAGCTTCGGCTGCCTCGATCTGGACCGCAGGAGCGAGGGATATCTACACGACCTCGAGAACCTCCTCGCGACCTATCCAAACTGTCAGATCGAAGACAACATCGACTTGGAGATAGCCATTGCTACCGAGCAGATCGAACGCAGAACCCAGCGCCTCGAACGGGTACTCGAACGGTTCCCCGACCGGGATGCCGTTCCCGAGGCACTGTACCGGCTGGCCGTCGCCTACAAGGCAGCCGGTCAGCCCGACGACAGCGCCGAAACCTTCGCCCGCTTGCTCCATGCATTTCCCGATTCGATCTGGTCCCGACAGGCGGGATTTTACACCGCCGGCCGACCACTAATCGCGGGCTCACGCGACGCCCACGACTCAAATGACCAAAGTTCGGGTTCCTGATGGCTCAACACCCCATATCCAGGCGAATCGTGGTCGGCATAACCGGCGCAAGCGGCGCGGCGTACGCTCGCCGCCTGCTCCAGTGTCTATGCAACGTAGGGGTCGAGGCCCACGTCGTCGTCACACCGCATGGAAAGCAACTTCTGCATGACGAACTCGGCATGACCCGCATCGCCGCAGACACGCTCATCGAACGCGGCTCCGAGCGACTGATCCTACACGGGTATCGTGACCTCGGCGCGGTCATCTCCAGCGGAAGCTTCAGAACCGACGGCATGATCGTCTGCCCCTGCAGCAGCAACACGCTCGGCGCTTTGGCATCCGGGCTCGCCGACAACCTCTTGAACCGCGCCGCCGCCGTTACCCTCAAAGAGGCCCGCCGCCTCATCGTCGTGCCGCGAGAAATGCCGCTAAGCCCGATCGACCTGCGAAACGCCCTCCGACTCAGCGACGCTGGCACGATCATATGCCCCGCCTCCCCCGGTTTCTATATGAAGCCCACAAGGCTCGCCGACCTCGTCGATTTCGTCGTCGGAAAGCTCCTGGACCTCGTCGACGTTCCGCACGAACTGGACACGCGGTGGACCGGCCATGGTGACGCAACACCGGCACCGACGCAGGACGTCACGGAAGCATGACTTCCCTCGTCAAAGCGATTCGTGTGTGGGCCGAGATGGTCAGGTTCTCGCACACCGTCTTCGCTCTGCCCTTCGCGTTGGTCTCGACCTTCCTCGCCGGGCGCGAGATCACCGGCCGAGGCTACCCCTACTGGGGTCAGTTGGGTTTGATCGTGCTGTGCATGGTCTCCGCCCGAAGCGTCGCCATGACCTTCAACCGCATCATTGACCGCGGCATCGACGCCCGCAACCCGCGCACCGCAGCAAGACCGCTGCCCGCAGGACGGATCAGCCTCAACGCCGCGTGGGCGATGCTGATCCTGTCCGCGATCACCTTCGGAATCGGGTGTGTCGGCTTCCGCATCTGGTATGACAATACCCTGCCGTTTCTCCTCTCAGGTCCGGTGCTTCTGTTTCTGTGCGGATACTCGTTCACCAAACGCTTCACCCGCTGGTCGCACTACTACCTCGGGACCGCCATAGCCCTGTCACCCGTCGCCGCGTGGATCGCCGTTCACCCTGTATCGTTGGGCGTCGAAGCCCTGCTTCTGATGATCGCCGTCGCGTGTTGGATCGCCGGCTTCGACATCATCTACGCCTGTCAGGACATCGACATCGACCGCCGCGACAAACTGCACAGCCTCCCGGCTCGAATCGGCCCCACAAAGGCGCTTTGGATCGCCGGAGGGTCGCACGGTGTCACCATTCTCGCGCTCGCCGCGCTCGGCCTCACCGCCGACCTGGGCCTCCTGTACGCGATCGGCGTCGCGATCGCCGCCGCCTTGCTCATTATCGAGAACGCCCTCGTCCATCCCGGCGACTACCGCAGGGTGAACCTCGCATTCTTCACCGTCAACGGGATTGTCAGCGTCCTGCTGGCCGTGATGGCCATCGCTGACGTCCTCACCGCCGGACCCCTGGGTGTCGGGTGAGCCGGAATTCATGACGCCACGCCCAGCCCTCGTCGCATCCAATCGCCGTCCGCAGACCCCACGCGTTCGCGTTCCGCCGCGGCACCCTCTTCACTTGACTCTCCCCCAACGCACGGGTAGCGTTATGTACATACACGCGTAGGTGGCGCACCCCTTGACGAGACCCTACCAGCTTGGCACTCACGGAGAACGGCAGGCATCATGATCGACTATGCTGCATTCCGAGGGCGTTCCGCGATAATGATCACGATCTGCATCGGCCTCGCCGGGTGCACCTGGGGATCAGACAGCGCAAAAAAGCTCGAACTCGGCGTTGACCCGGCCACAGGACCGATCGCCGACTCGGTCGCCTATCGCGACACCATCGGCGCATACACCTACTACGACGGCCTGAGACCCATGCGCGTCCGCGGCTATGGGCTGGTGGCCGGACTCGGCAAAAACGGCTCCCGCGACTGCCCACGACGCGTCCGCGAGCGCCTCATCCAGACCATGTACAAACAGCACCGCTTCTCCAGCACCGTCGTCGGCGAGGAACACATCACCCCAGAACAGTTGATCGACGACGTCAGCACCGCAGTCGTCGTGGTCACCGCGGAGATACCGCCGGCCGCAGTCAAGGGCAAACGCTTCGACGTCGCTGTAGCTGCATTGCCCGGCACGCAGACCAAGTCCCTCCGCGGAGGGCGGTTATACACGACGGCGTTGGAAGTCTATCGCCCCGTCTCTTCTACAGTTTCGATTACCGGTCAGGTTCTCGCCACTGCAGCCGGCCCGGTTTTTCAAAACCCGTTTTCAGAACCCGACGCGCCCACAAGGTCCAATCCCCTGGAAGGTGTCATCGCAGGCGGAGGCCAGGCCGCAAAGGACCGGCGCATCCGGCTCGTGCTCGCCGAGCCTTCCTATCAAAAAGCCACCCAAATCCAGAACCGCATCAACGCCCACTTCCCCGGCTCCATCAAGATCGCCGACGCCCGGTCCCCCTCCTTCGTGCGCCTGCGCATCCCCGGGGAATATTGCGACGACACCGGGCACTTTCTTGCACTCGTCCGAGGGTTGTATCTCTCCCGCGACCCCCAGTTCGCCGCGACCCGCGCCCGTCTGCTCGCCGAGGAGATCATCCGACCCACCGCACCACACAACCTCATCGCCGTCGCCTTTGAAGGACTCGGCCGGGATGCCCTCTCCGAGCTGACAACCCTCTACACCCACCCCAAAGACCACGTCACCTTTCACGCAGCCGCCGCCGGACTGAGACTCGGCGACCATCTCGCCGCCGATGTCATGGTCGCACACGCCCAAAAACCCGGCGACTTCCGTTTCCAAGCCATCCGCGCACTCGGTCGAGCTGGCGGCATCGCGTCCGCAGCCATCGCGCTCAGAAAGCTCCTCGACGATCCCGACCCGCGCGTCCAGATCGCAGCCTACGAGGCACTCATCAACCGCGGCGACTCTGCCATCACCTCCACCCCCATCGCCGACGACAACTTCATCCTCGACGAGGTCCCCGTCACCGGTGAAAACTTCGTCTACGCCAAACGCTCCGGCGCCCGAAGAATTGCACTCTTCGGCAAGAACCTGCGGTGCATCCCTCCTTTGCTCTACCGCGCCGTCGACGGCTCCGTGACGATAAATGCCTATGATGGTGACGACAGCTTGACACTGATGAGAACCAACACCGCTACCGGCTCCACCTCGCCGCCCATCGTCGCCCCACTCGATCTCGCGGCCTTGGTCCGGTTGATGGGCGGTGACGTTTCAATCGACCTCGACGGAGCAGTCCTCGGCCTCGGGCTGGATTACTCAGCCGTCGTCGCGGCCCTATACGACCTGTGCCAGGAGGGATTCACCAACGCGAAGTTCATCCTCGAACAACCGAATGTCGAGGAACTGTTCGGCCTCCCGCAACAGGAGGGCCGACCCGAGTCAGAACTGTGAGGTGTTTGCCGTAGCGATCACCTTCGCTTCGTCCACGCGTCGCCCGCATACTTTGAAACCAGACCCCGAGCGTCTTCCAGCTCGGCGCCGGTCCACGACCCCGCCTCCGCCCGTTCGCCCAGCCTCGCTCCCCAATGCTCGAGCACATGGCGGTACACCCGATCGACCAGGTCCAAGTCCGACACCGACGGCACCGCCGTCTGCTGTTGCCGGTACCGGTTTCCCAGAATGATCGAACCGTGCTGCACGACCGCCTCACGCGTGCGCCGCTGTGCGCTGCCCGCGATCTTCTCGTCGCCGACGAGCAGGTCATACGCGTGCCGCCGCTCGAAACAGAAGAACGGCCCGCGCGTCGGCGTTGACTCGTCGGTGAATCCACACGCCTTCGCCGCCACGCCCAACGACCGCAACGTGTCCCTCACCGCCTCGTGCACCACCGCGTACAACCGTTTCGGATCACCCGCGACGAGACGGTGGTCGATCGGCACCGTCAAAGAGTACGTGACCTCGAGATCATGGAGAATCGCCCCGCCCCCCGTCAGGCGTCGCACAACGGCCAACGAGCCAGCCGGGTCAGTTAGGGCTTCGAAGTCGGCAAACCGCTGAAAGTACCCCAAAGAAATCGTCGGCGGGTCCCACCGGTAGAGTCGCAACGTGCATTCGGATTCACCGCGGCCGACACGCACCAGAAGCGCCTCATCACGTGCCATGTTCGTGGCGCCATCAAGCGCCGGATCATGCAAGACACGGATGACACCCCCGTTCGTCATACCAGCCCCGAAGGGGATTACGAATTCCGAAGCACGAGCTACAGATCACGAAGGACAGCCCATGTGCAGGCAACCGGCAAGCCGCGCGACCCCCCCAAAATGTCGGCGTTCCGACCTTAGGACGTATCGATTCCGGCCGGCCGCCATCCCGACGTCTCACTCCCTCCACCGCACGTTCGGTTTGCGGCTCGCCGCGACCTCATCCAACCGCCTCACCACCGTCGTATGAGGAGCACTCCGCACCGTGTCCGGGTCGTTCTCCACCTCGTCGGCAATCTCCAGCATCGCTCCCACGAACGCATCCAGCGTCGCCAGCGATTCCGTCTCCGTCGGTTCGATCATCAGACAATGGTGAATCGGCCAGCTCATCGTCGGTGGGTGAATACCGTGGTCGATCAGCCGCTTGGCGATGTCCAATTCCGTTACCTGGCTCCCGGGAAAGTCCGGAACCGTGATGAACTCGTGCGCATACGGCGGGGCAAACGGCATCCGGTACCGGTCCTTGAGCCTCGCCGCCACATAGTTGGCCGCGAGAACGGCAGTCTCCGAAACGTCACGCAAACCGTCCCGACCCAGACCGCGAAGGTAGCTATACGCCCGCACGAGGATACCGACCTGCCCGTAGAACGAGCGAACCTTCCCGATGCTCTTCCGCCGGTCCGACGTCCACGTAAAAGTCCCGTCGTCGAGTTTCACCACCTGCGGAACCGGCAGAAAGTCGCGCAGGTGCTCCGCTACCGCCACCGGCCCGGCCCCCGGACCGCCGCCCCCGTGCGGCGTCGCAAATGTCTTGTGCGTATTATAGTGCATGCAGTCGACCCCGAACTCGCCCGGCTTGATGATCCCCAGAATCGCGTTCATGTTCGCGCCGTCGAGATAAACCTGTGCGCCCTTGGCGTGCACCACCTCCGCAATGTCCGCGATCTGCTCGTCGAACACGCCCACCGTGTTCGGGTTCGTGATCATGAACGCAGCCGTGTCTTCGTCCACCTTGGCTTTCAGGTCGTTCAGATCGACCCGCCCGGCGCTCGTCGAACGCACCGCCACCGAATCACGCCCGCATACCGCGCAACTCGCCGGATTCGTCCCGTGCGCGCTGTCCGGTGCGAGAACCTTCGTCCGCTTCTCGCCCCGATCCTGATGATACGCGTTGATCATCATCAGCGCCGTCAGCTCGCCGTGCGCACCTGCCGCCGGCTGCAGCGAGACCTCCGCCAGCCCGGCGATCTCCGCCAGATCGCAACGCAGAAGGTACAGAAGCTCCAGAAGTCCCTGTACGTCGCTCTCGTCCTGATAAGGGTGCAACCCCTGAAAACCCGGCAGCCCCGCGATCCGTTCCGCGATCCGCGGGTTATACTTCATCGTGCAGCTACCCAGCGGATAGAAGTTCCCGTCAATGCTGAAGCATCGATGCGCCAACCGCTTATAGTGTCGAACGACGTCCAGCTCACCCACCTGCGGAAGCCCCGGCGCCGTATCCGCCAATAGCTCGGCCGGGAGTGCCTCAGACCTGTCAGTTTTCGGTACGTCCGATTCAGGGAGGGAGACACCCGTCAATCCCGGTGCCCCCAGCTCGAAGAGCACCGGATGATCCTTCTGCCGCGTTTTCGGTAGTTTGCTCATGGTTTAACGTTGCGCGAAAGCCATTCGTCACCGTCGACCCGCTACGCATCGGCGAGCGCCGCGACCAGTTCATCAATTTCCTCTTTCGTTCGCTTCTCCGTGACCGCCACCGCGAAGCAATCGCTCAATCGTTCGTCGAAGCGACCCATCGGCACCCCGGCGAGCATCCCGCGCTGGCGGCACGCACCCAGCACGGCCTCCACCCCGCGGTCCGTACGCACCACGAACTCCTTGAAAAACGGTGCATCGAACCGAAGTTCATAACCTCTCAGCTTGCCGATCTCGCGAGCGGCATAGTGCGACTTGTCGAAACACTGCGAAGCCACCTCGACCAGTCCACGCTGCCCCATCGACGCCATGTAGATCGCCGCACGCGTAGCCAGCAGACCCTGGTTCGTGCAGATGTTGCTCGTCGCCCGCTCCCGTTTGATGTGTTGCTCGCGCGTCTGCAGGGCGAGGCAAAAGCCCCGACGTCCCTCGACGTCCTTGGTCATCCCCACCACCCGACCCGGCATCTTCCGTAGATATTTCTCACGCGTCGCGAGCAAACCCAGATACGGCCCGCCGTACTGCAATGGAATGCCAAGACCTTGTCCCTCTCCAACCACGATATCGACCCCGAACGCACCCGGCGGTTTCAGCATCCCGCACGCGATCGGATCGGTCGACACGATCGCAAGCGCCTGCTGCGCATGCACCACCGGGACGATCCGATCCAGCCGCTCCAGACAACCATACAGATTCGGCGTCTGCACCACGACCGCCGCCGTCGATTCGTCCATCTCGCCCTTCAGTGCGTCCTCGTCGACAGCGCCGTCCGGCGCGGGCAGCGTAACCAGCTCCACCGCCTGCGGGTTCAGATATGTCTGCAGCACCCGCCGCGTGTCCGGGTGCACCGACGCGGAAACCAGCACCCGACGCCGGCGCGTCGCGGACGTAGCCATCAGCACCGCCTCCGCCGCCGCACTGGCGACCTCGTACAGCGACGCGTTTGCAGCCTCCATCCCCGTCAGCGCGCAGATCATCGTCTGGAACTCGTAAAAAAGCTGCAACACCCCCTGCGACGCCTCCGCCTGGTACGGCGTGTACGCGGTTACGAACTCCGTCTGCCCCGACAGCGCGTCCACCAGCGTCGGAATGAAATGATCATACGACCCGCAGCCCAGAAACGAAACGAGTTCGTCGCAACCCGAGGTTCGCGATGCCAGCCGCTCGGCATCTTTCAGAAGCTCCGGCTCGCTCAGCCCGCGCGGGAGGTCCAGTTCACCCTTCATCCGAAGCTTAGACGGGATCGTCGAAAACAGAGCGTCGATCGAATCCGCCCCGATGACCCGCAACGCCTCCTGCACCTGCGATTCCGTAAACTGCGTGTACTTCATCGTTGTCGTCGTATTGGCGGGCGAGCCGGGCGGTAGGTCTACCCGTCCTGTCGCGTGCCCATCAGGTCCGGCTTGAAGATCTTCGTGGCCAACGCTCTATGATAGTTCGTCCAATGGCTCGACGGGTCGGAATCCTTCTCGATTTCCGAAAGGAACATGTTCACTTTCGCGTCGAGGTTGTCCAGGTAATGAATCACGATCGCCTCCGGAAACGCCGGAAGTCTCGGGCTCCCGAACTCGTACGATCCGTGGTGGCTCAGCACGATGTGTTGCACCGCCCACAACAGCGCCGAAGGAAACGGACGACCCGTCTCTCGCGCCGCGATCTCCGCCTTCCGATCGATCCACACCACCGCCTGCGAAATGTGACCGACCAGTTGCCCCTCGTCCGAGTACCCGATGTTCGTCTCGAACCTCAGCTCCCGCGCCTTCCCGATGTCGTGCAGGAAAATCCCGCACAGCACCAGATCCAGGCTCAGCTTCGGGTAAAGCGGGATGACCCGCAACGCCACCTCCAGCAGGCTCAGCGTATGTTCCAGCAACCCGCCGATATAGGCATGGTGCATCGCCACCGCCGCCGGAGCCCGGCGAAACGCCGCCGTCAGCGACTCGTCCGCCAGAAACGCCTCGACCAGCGCCCGCAGATCCTCGTGCTTGATTCCCCGTACGATCTCGACGAGGCGCTCCCACATCTTCTCCACGTCCCGTTCGGTCGCGGGCAGAAAATCGCCGATCTCGTACGTGCCCGCCTCCGCCGGCCTGAACGCGTCGATGATGAACTGCAGGTTGCCTTTGTAGTTCTCCACCCGACCCGTCAGCCGCAGAAACCCGCCCTCAGGCATCTGTTGAAAACCCGCCTCCGTCGCTTGCCATTGACGCGATACGAGCTGACCCGTTCGGTCCGCCAGAATCGCGTGCACGTACAGACTGCCTTGCGTCGTCGTCCGCAGGTCCTTGGACTGGATTAAAAAGACCTCGTCCTCGAGGCGTTCTCCAGCACGCAGTTCGTTGATGAATCGGTGGGCCAATGTTTCCTCCGGGGGAAGCACTCCCCAAAACGCGTAGCTTATAGCCTCCAGCCACGTCGAGCAACCCGTCCGACCACCTGTTGACGCCGCCCCCGACCGGTCTTCGTGCACGCCGTCGCGGCGACCCGTTTGACGCCCTCGCCAAGCCTTGTACAATCTGAAGACGCGGCAGACACAAGGGGTCGGGGTCTGATCTTGTTGGCGATGGCGGGCCGTTCCCGCGCCTCTCCGGAGCGGACGAACTGATGAACCGCACTAACCGCTTGACTGCGCTCACGATCGCCGTCCTGCCCCTGTCCTGTGGCGCGTTGAACGTGACCCGAGCGGCGGGTGACCCAACCAGCACGGAGAACGCTGTGACCGGCCAGACCGAGAAGAAAAACACCAACCGCCTCATCCATGCGACCAGCCCCTACCTGCTCCAGCACGCCGATAACCCGGTCGACTGGTACGAGTGGGGCCCCGAAGCCTTCCAAAAAGCCCGAGAGGAGGATAAACCCGTCTTCCTCAGCATCGGATACTCCGCCTGCCACTGGTGCCACGTTATGGCACACGAGAGTTTCGAGTCCGACGACGTCGCCGAGGTCCTCAACGGCGCTTTCGTCAGCATCAAGGTCGACCGCGAAGAGCGCCCCGACATCGACGAGATATACATGGCCTACACCCAGGCCCTCACCCGCGGCGGCGGCTGGCCCATGAGCGTCTGGCTCACCCCCGACGCCAGACCGTTCCACGCCGGCACCTACTTCCCCAAAGATCGATTCGTCGACCTCCTCCGCGGAATCGCCCAGGCCTGGTCCAACGACCGCCAGAAAATTCTCGAAGGCGCCGGCGGCGCGGAATCCTTCTTCTCGCAGTGGTCAGCCGATCCAGAGCCCGCAGAAGGCGTCGTCTCGCGCGAAACGTTGGACGCCACCGCCAAACGAATGGTCGCGTACTTCGATCGCCGCAAAGGCGGCACGCGAAGCGGCTCCAACAAGTTCCCCCCGAGCATGACCATGGACCTGCTCCTCCGCGTGCACAAACGTACCGGCGACGCCGAGCTCTTGGACGTCGTCGAGACCACCCTCGACCACATGGCCCGCGGCGGAATCTACGACCACATCGGCGGCGGAATCTGTCGATACAGCACCGACCCCGATTGGCTCGTACCTCACTTCGAAAAAATGCTCTACGACCAGGCCATGGTCAGCAGCATCTACCTCGACGCCTACCAGATCACCAAAGATCCGCTCTACGCCTTCATCGCCGCCGACATCTTCGACTACGTCATCGAAGACCTACAATCCCCCGAGGGCGGCTTCCGCTCCGCGCGCGACGCCGACAGCGACGGCCTCGAAGGAGCCTTCTACATCTGGACCGTCGACGAGGTAACCAAGCTCCTCGGCGAACAGGAAGGAAAGCTCTTCTGCGCATACTATGACGTCACCCAGCGCGGCAACTGGTTCGAATCCCGCGGGCACGCCCCCGACGGCGCCAAAAACATCCTCCACATCGACACTCCGCCGGAAGACTTCGCCAGGCTGCACGATATGACCGCGGATGAGCTAAACACCAGAATCCAGACTTGGCGCAAGAAGCTCCATGCCGCCCGAAGCAAACGAACCCCACCCGGACTGGATGACAAGTGTCTGACAGCGTGGAACGGCCTGATGATCGCCGCCCTCGCCAAAGGCGCACGCGTCCTTAACGAGCCCGAGTACGCGGACGCCGCCGCAAAGGCAGCCTCCTTCGTCCTCGAAAAGCTCCGCAACAACGGGCGTCTCCTCCGAACCTATCGAAAAGGCGAAGCCCGCCTCACCGGCTATCTAAGCGACTACGCCTTCTTCGTGGACGGGCTGCTCAACCTCTACGAAGCCACCTTCGACCCCAAGTGGCTGGCAGACGCCGTCGCCCTGACCGACAAGTCCATCGAGTTCCACTTCGACAAACAGGGCGGAGCCTTCTTCTTCACCGCAAACGACGGAGAGACCCTCATCGCCCGATCCAAGAACCCGCACGACGGCGCGATACCATCCGGCAACTCGATCCACGCCATGAATCTGCTCCGCCTCGCGGTCCTCGTGGACAACAAGGACTACCGGACCAAGGCGGAGTCCATCTTCCGTACGTTCGGGAAAGACATCGAGACTTCGCCTCACGCCTCCGAGCGACTACTCTGTGCAGCCGACTTCTACCACGACCGCGTCAAGGAGATCGCCGTCATGGGCGACCCGACCGACCCCGCCACCCGCGCACTGCTCGAAACGGTCTACGGCGCATACCTCCCCAACAAGGTCGTGGTCGGCGCGCCTGCGCCGCAGACCGAGCCGCCGATCGTGCTCCTCAGGGGTCGCACGCTCAAAAACGGAAAGCCGACCGCCTACGTCTGTGAGAACTACCGCTGCAAACTGCCCGTCACGTCCCCGGACGACCTTGTCGCCCAGCTAAAAACGCACTAGTGCTGCGTCAACTGTATTTTTGCGGGTAGCGAGCGGCCTCTTTCCGAGCCGCGCCCGTGAGGAAGCGGTCTTCTGGAACCCGCAAATTAAGGCGTGACCGTGCACTAGCACCCCGCCCCCGGACCCCGAACTGGACAGACCCCGCGTCCCGCACCGATAATCCCCGGACGCGATCGAGTGACGATCCCCACGGAGAAACCGCGATGGCTTTAATCCACGAGTTCGTATCTTGCACAGCCGTCGTGCTCATTCACCTGGCCCAGCCGGCGACGCAGACCCCGCCCGCAGACACGCCCGCACCCACTCACGCCGAACCCACGGCCGAGCAGCTTCTGCGCGAGCTCAAACGCCAACAACCGGCCAGCTACCCCATCCTTCCCGCGACCGCCGGCCCGGACGGCGATTGGCCGCCCTCGCGGAACCTGCTGCCGGAAGGCACGCCCATCGTAAAGCACGTTGGCAGGCTGACCTGGGACGAACCCTGGTGGGTATTCGCCTTCGAGTCCAGCGACGGACAGCCCCCCACACGTGTCCTCCCGAACACCAACCTCGAGGTCATGGTCACCGCGAGTGCCTCAACTACGGCATCGCTGCGGTTCCTGGTCTCCGGTGAGATGACCGTCTTCGAGGACCGAAACTATTTCCTGGTCCAGTTCGCCACCCGACTGCTCCACGACCCCGAGCATAGCTCTGTCCGCGGTAATGCAGACGGTGAGAGCGCACGCTCGGCACATCCGGCCGGTAATGACTCGACAGTGCCGGAATCTGACACCGACGAGACCGCCTCGACGCTGACCGACGCGTCAGCCGAGGACGTGTTGAAGATCATGCGCAAGCAGCGACTCGAGCAACGCACCGTCCTTGCGGAAGAACCGCAGACCCCGAAGCGAATACGAGCAATCGACCCCGCCGCGCCCCCCCCGATACCCGAAGGCACCCCCGTCGTTAGTCGACCCGGCCGACTCGTGCGACAGGGCGACTGGTGGACCTTCGTCTTCGAGTCCGATCACCTGGACCGACCGGAACCACCGTTGAAACTCCTGCCGAACCAGACGCTCGAGCTGATGGCCCGTTCGACCACCCGAGGCGAGCCCGGCCTCGTCTTCCTGTTGTCAGGCGAAGTCACCGCGTTCGACGCTGAGAACTACCTGTTGCCCCACATGGCCGTCCGGCGCACCGACACGGGGAACTTCAGAAGGTAACGCGACGTCCGATCCCATCCGCATCGACCCCAGCGCCCGAACTACACTCGGTCGCTGACCCCCGCCCACCGCCTGCTGTCCGATAACGCCGACCCTGTGAAGCCCGTTCACCAACGGTCCTCCCGCCCGCGATGGGCGTTTGGCGCCCGGGGTCCCCGCCCTGCGGGTCTCACCCCGCATATCAGCGTTGGCGAGCGTCTCCCTCCGCGCATTAGCCTGGAAACCGCCCGAGGTTTTTGAACGCCCGAAAAGCAATTCTCTAACAGCGCGCGCAGTGCCATCCGATAGACCGCATAGTTGGAATCGACCGCCCGCGTCTGCGCGAGCCCGGGGGTGCGGCTCGCCGCGTGGTCCGGACGGTCGCCAGGTGCGTCTAAGCGCCCAAAAGGAACGGTCGGGAGAAACGGTGCACCCCCGCGTGAACCGAAGCATGCATGGTCGCCGGTCCGACGTATCGGACCAAAGCCGCCATGATTCTCGTTCGTCAGACTGACAGGGCCTGTCAGCGGCGAAGTACCATACCGCAGATGAGAACGCACGCAAGGCTGGCGTTTCGACTAAGGAGCTAACGAGATGAAATGTAAGGTGTTGTCGATGACCGCGACGCTTGTCGCCTCGGGACTGTTGATCGGTTGTAACGCTACAACCAAGACCACTTCGCACGTGGAGCTCACGCCCGTGTCGGTCCGGTTTGTCATGCCGCCCGAACCGGACGCCCTCGCGCACAGACACGCCCAATCCGACGCCCGGCTCACCACCGACGGGTCCTACGACGGCTTCGCCGACCTCTATGCCACAGGCACGTCACCAACCGACGTCTACCACGTCGCATTGTGGGGCGATGCCTTCGCCGGAAACGATGTCACCTACGGCCTGACGTCCCTCCAGCCCGGCGAATACACCTTCGCCTTCGTCGACCGCAAACAGGGCGACATGATGCAGGGCTGGCTCGACGTCAATCAGGACCGGGATTCCATGCTGGGCTTCCTTCGCTCGTGGAAAAACCAGATCCCCGAGTACAAGCGCCAGTTTGCGTATGACTTTGAAATCCGCAACACCCCGACCACCGATCCCGAAGGCATCAAGGCGTTCAAAAAGCAGATCGCCGCGCTGGATCGACTCGAGAAGCAGCTCGACAAGATGATCAGGTCGGAAACCAGGTCCCGGGACGATCGGCGCCGCCAGACCCAACGCCTCTTTACCAACACCGAATTCCGCATCATGCCCGGCGGTCAGCCCGTCTTCCACCCCGCGACCCGCGCAGCCTTCAACGACACCGACATGACCACGGTCCGGAAGGGCGATCCCGTCACCAAGTTCGTGATGCTCGCCGACCATACCGAGGTCCAGTGGAAGATGGATCGCGTCACCCAGCTCTACAACGAGCTGAAGCACTGCAAAGCCGTCATGCAGGAGGCGGCCAACCGTTTCGAGCGACAGAAGGGCCTCTTTCTGCTTACCGACCATCTCCACCCGGACGACGGGCGCTTCGTCGAAAACGAGATTCGCCTCCAGAACACCCTCGCCGTCGTCGAGCGCCTGGACGAGCAGTTGTCTGACGTCCGTCATCGCCGATTGGCCCTCGCGTTCGTGTCCGGTCTGCTCGCACCGAGAGACCACTTCCGCGCCATCAACGAGGAAGAGCAGGACCTCATGCGTGAGCGCGTCGTGCTCGACACCGAAGCACGCCGGCTCGATTTGCTGATCGAAAAGGCCGACGCCTCGCAGGACAAACGCGTCGCCCTCGAGCGAAACAGGCAGCGCGTCATGGACGCCCTCCACAACCTCGATCAGCACATCGAGGACCTCTGGTCCGCCCACCGCTCGCTCGAACCGATGATCACTTCCAAAGCCGTCATCCATCGCCAGGGCGACCAGCGCCTTGTCGCGACCACGCTCGTCAGCGACAAGCTTCCCGTCGACATGCGGCAGGCCGTCGAGAACGAAGCGGTCATGACCGTCCGGCTCGAAAAGAGCGACAGCGTCTTCATCCCCCCGACGACAGATACCAGAGGTAGTGTCACTTATATGCCACCACCCGACCGGCACCAGACGCAAACGGTCGCCCGGCGCCACATGACATCGCGGACCACGGCTCCGAAAACACACATGGGATCGCCCGCGGTCACCAGCAAGACGAGTTCACGACACACGACGTTCGTTCCCCACAAGACCCGGCCGGTGAGCAGCCGCAAGACCTACGTCCAAAAGCCGCAATTCGGCCAGCCTCACCAGCGCGTCGCCGACGTGCAAAACGCCAAGACGTACAAGAAGAAACCCGCGCGGCACGGAACCCAGAAGTTCGCCCGGAAAACGCAGAAGCCCCAGAAGGGCAAGTTCACGGGCAGCAAAGCGTCCAAGACGGCTTTTCGCACTCGCACGGGCCAGCCGAAGCCCGTCCTTCACGACCTGAGACCGACGCCCGGCGGAAAGCTCACCAAGGGCCGCGTTGTGTACGACGTGCGCCGACAAACCCGACCGGTCGTCAGCGGCAAGTCCGTCAAGAGCCCGAACGTGAAACAACGCGTCGATCGCCCGATCGCGCGCCCGACGCGAACCGTCCGGACGGCACAAAACACGCAGCCGAACCGGTCCGTCCTCGACGTATACAAAAAGACACCCGCCCGGCGCCAGAAGCTCGCGGACAACCGTCACGACAGGCTCGCTCAGATGCAACGCGAGTGGCACAGCCCGCAAGCGCAGCCGCAGCGCCGCCAGGCTCAGCCGCACCGCACCCAGCCGCGGCGTGCCCGCTTCGTCGGCCAGCCGTCCCAGGATACCTATCAGCCCACCCCGACCGGCAAGGTCAAAAACCGCAATCAGGGCTGCGAGCTGCCCTGGTTCCTCCAGGTCTTCGTGCCGCCGTGCTGGTTCGTGGGCACCCCGCCCGACTACGACGTCAACCTGGTCAATTACAAGGACCCGGCGTGGCAGAAAACCGAAAACCGCGGCTGCAACCTGCCCTGGATCTTCCAGATCTTCGTACCGCCCTGCTGGTTCGCCAACTCGGGCGGTAATGACGCGCGCTTGACGCAGTGCGAAGACCCCGGCTACGACCAGCCCCATCACCAGCGCAAGCCGCACCACGCTCGCACGACTTCCTCTGACCAGCGTCAAACGCACCAGCCGTCGCACCGGCAGCGTCACGTTGACAACGCTTCGTCCGACCGGCGTCACGCTCGCAAGGCGTCGTACAAGCAGCGGAGCACGCACGACACGGCGTCGCACAAGCCGCGTCATGCCCGCAAGGCCTCCTTCAACGAAACAAAGAAGGACCGCAAGGGTTGCGAGCTGCCCTGGTTCCTCCAGGTGTTCGTGCCGCCGTGCTGGTTCGTCGGCACCCCGCCGGATTACGACGTCAACCTGGTCAACTACCAGGACCCGACCTGGCAGGAGCACAACAACAAAGGCTGCAACCTGCCCTGGATCCTCCAGGTGTTCGTGCCGCCCTGTTGGTTCATCGGACAGCAGCAGAGCAACGCCAGCCTGGCGGACTACAAGGACCCGGCCTGGCAGGACTACCAACACGACCGTTCGTTCGATCAGACGAACAGAAACGACAACAAACACAGGAACAAGAAGGACAGCAAGGGTTGCGACCTCCCCTGGTTCATCCAGGTGCTCGTCCCCCCATG
>JASFUW010000054.1:0-17408 GCA_050050135.1 Phycisphaerae bacterium | reverse complement strand
CCGTAGAGGAGCTTCCCGAAGACGTTGGGAATCTGAGCCTTCACGATCCCGGGGCCGTTGTCACGCACGGTCACGGCGAAGCGGTCCTGATCGGTCTGTTTGACGGAGACCTCGATCTCGGGCGGGAACCCGCCCTCCTCGCAGGCGTCGAGGCTGTTGTCGACGGCTTCCTTGACGGTTGTCAGGAGGGCCTTTCGCTTGTTGTCGAAGCCGAGCAGGTGCCGGTTCTTGGCGAAGAACTCGGAGACGGATATCTCGCGTTGCTGGCGGGCGAGGGTCTCGGCCGAGAGGCCTCTCTTGGATGTTCCGTCTCGCTTCGCGGCGCGCGGCCGGCTTGCGGGTTTCTTCTTGCTCGGCGTTCGTCGTTTCGTCATCGCGGGTCGGGATGCGTTCTTCGCCGGCTGGAAGGCCAGTTGCAGTTGGCCGGTCTGCGCTTCCTCATCGGCGGCCAGGGTTTGAGTCGCCATCCTTGGCACTCCATTGGGGGACTGGGTAACTTCGCCTCCGTCCCTGCTTACGGCAACATGATACCGGCGCGCGGTCCGCCTTCAACTCCCCAATCATCGACGGAACAACCTGTTTTCCAGCAGCCTCGTGACCCTGGCGGCGGGCGTGGAATCAAGTACAATGGGCGGTTTGGCGTGGAGGGCACGTGCCTCGCCTAAACCCCTGTGTTTTATGCAGTTGCGCCTCGTTTTCGAGACTTGAACGTGCTGTGAAGTCTTCGATGGGGTAAGCCGGTGTCAGCGGATCCTTCGGCTCCAACGCGACCCGCAACGCGGACGGTCTGGAACGACGTGGTCGAGCACGTTCGCCTTAACCATCCCAAGCTCGTGCGTGGATGGTTCACCGACCTGCAACTCGGCAACATCGACCATGGCACGGTACACATACGAACCGCCAACGGCGCACAGGCCAACTACCTGATGCAGCACTGCCAGCGTGCGTTTTCCGAGGCGGCTCAAGCGGCGACGGGACGGCTGGTGACCATCACGTTCGAGGCGCCGGAGGACAGCCAACCCCGCGATGGGCTCGAGGCGCTCGGTTTCCATGAGGACGAGCAGCTTGCGCTCAATCCCGACTATTCATTTGACAACTTTGTCACCGGTCCGTGCAACCGCTTGGCGCATGCGGCCGCCGTCGCCGTCTCGGACGATCCGGGCCGTGCATACAACCCGCTGTTCGTCTACGGTCGGGTGGGACTCGGAAAGACCCATCTGCTTCAAGCGGTTTGCCGCGCGGTTCGAGATCGCGCGACCGATGCGAATTGTCTGTATATTTCGTGTGAAACGTTCATTAATCACTTTATCGAAGCGGTTGAACGCGGCGCGCTGCACCAGTTTCGGTATCGTTACCGCCACGTTGACGTGCTGGTGATCGACGACATTCAGTTCCTGGCAGAGCGGGAACGAAGCCAGGAGGAATTCTTCCACACGTTCAACACGCTGCACCAATCGCAACGGCAGATCATCCTGTCCGCCGACTGCTCGCCATCGGAGATTCCCAGCCTGGAGGAGCGCCTGGTGAGCCGGTTCAATTCGGGCCTGGTCGCCCTGCTGGACAGCCCATGTCTGGAAACGCGCATGGCGATCGTTCGGAAGAAAGCCAAGCTGCGCTGTATCGAGATACCGGAGGACGTAGTTCGGCTGTTGGCCAGCCGCATCGACTCGAACATCCGCGAGCTGGAGGGGGCACTGACCAAGCTGGACGCGCTTAGCCAAACGGTTCCGGGCGAGATCACGCTGGAACTCGCCAGGGCATCGCTCGGGACCGAATCGGCCCGCCCGGTCACGATCCCGACGATCCTCGAGACGGTCGCCCAGCGGTTCGGAACGAGAGTCGCCGATATCCAGGGGCGGAAACGCTCGAAGGTCATGACCCAGCCGCGGCATATCAGCATGTATCTGGCTCGGAGGCTGACGGGTTTGAGTCTCGAACAGATCGGCGGGTACTTCGGCGGTCGGGACCATACCACCGTCCTGCATGCCAGCCGGGCGGTGGCTGAACAGATCTCCCAAGACGCGGAACTCCGTCATCTGGTTGACGAGATCGCGCTGGAGGTAAAAAATGCTGCTGATTAGCTGTGGAAATCCTCGGGTCGTCGAGGGTCGAAGGTGGCAGGCCTCACAGCGAAGGACCGCGGCAGCGTCGCCTTGTGCGAATCAGGCTTCCCAGTCACAACATTGCCCACAGCCTTCTGACGGGCAGATATGTCCTTGCGTGACCGCAGGCTACGACCGCACAGGAGTTTGCGCGACCGGCCATTCGGAAATGCACGCTGTTCACGGTCCCTAGAACAACGATTAGGTTTATATGATAACACTCATCATACCAACAACGTGGAGCACCGGACGGCATGGGCGGAACTGAGCTGGAAGGACAAGAGACCGGTGCGTCACGACAGCAGCGGTTTTCTGTGAGTTTCTCAGATGAACTTTGGACCCGATGATCACGTTCGTTCTCGAATAGGAAGGGGCTCAGATGAAGCTTCGATTCAATCGAAATGAGATGGCTGAGGTCCTGTCGGTTGTGAGCAGCGTGGCTGCGGTTCGAACGCCCAAGGAGATTCTGAAGGGTGTGCATATCGAGGCGCAGTCCGACGTGGTGTTGCTGTCCGCCACCGACCTCGAGCTCGGGCTCCGCTGCGCCGTTACGCAGGTGGAAGTCGAGGAGCCGGGGACGACGGTGGTCGTGGCGGAGACGCTGTCCCGCATCACCCGGGAGTGTTCGGACGAGGTTCTGGCCGTGGAGAGCGCGGGGAACCTGCTTCACGTGCGCGGTCTGGGCAGCCACTTTCAGATCGTCACGCACGACGTGGCCGACTTCCCGCCCGTTCCAACGATTGACGGCGACGCCGATTTCGCTATCGAGCACGGGCGCCTGCGGCGCCTGGTGGAGCTGACCGTGTTTTCGGCGGCGAAGGAAAGCACCCGATACGCGATCAACGGCGTGTTGTGGGAACTCGGCGAGAACCAACTGACGCTGGCTGCGACCGACGGGCGGCGACTTTCGGTCGCTCGGGGCGACCTGCTGGAGGGTAAGAAGACGGACGGGGCGCGGGCGATCTTGCCGGCAAAGACGCTCGGTCTGCTCGGGCGTATCCCGATTTCGGATGATTCGCGTGTGGCCGTTCAGATCGCGGGGAACCGGGTGCTGTTCGACGTGGGTCGTGTCGTGATGAGCAGCGCCTTGGTCGAGGGGCAGTTTCCGAAGTACCAAGACGTCGTGCCCGATGACTGCGACCGCGTCGTCGAGCTGGACACCGCGGAGTTTCACAGTGCGCTGAAGCGTGCGGCGCTTCTGACCAACGAAGAGTCAGCCGGTGTCCGTTTTGCGTTCAGTGAGGGGAACCTGACGCTTTCGAGCCGGGCTCCGGAGCAGGGCGAGGCCGAGATATCCATTCCGGTCGAGTACAGCGGGGAAACGTTGGAAATCGGATTCAACCCGGTGTTTCTGCTCGAGCTGCTGCGTGTGGTGCACACGGATCGGATCACGCTGGCGCTCAAGGACGCCAGTCGACCGGGCGTGATCCGCACGGATGATGATTTTGTATACGTGGTGATGCCGGTGAATCTTTCATCAGGGTAGTCGAGTTGTCCATAGATAGGTTTCGTCAACAGTTGGGATGGGTCTGCCGGAACCGAGCGAGACCGGAGCGTGTGCAGGCGGTCGGCGCACCGGTTCGGCAGTTTGTTGACCGGCTCGAAGCATCGGGGCTGGCGGCGTCGAGAGAGTGTGTGGACGTGCTCCGCGCGGTGGTCGATGACGACTTCAAGAGGCACTGCCGGTTGGCTGTCGTCGGTCGGCGATTGTTCGTCAACGTGAACCAGGAATCCCGCGTTTACGCGATGCGGATGCGCTGGGAAGCTCGCCTGAGAAAGTCCGTGGCTTCTTACCGCCATAGGTTGGGCGTCAGCGACGTGGTCTTCGGTTTTGGGGAGACGGGAGCCCGGTTGATCTAGGGCCGCGCGGGGTCAAGCACGAGGCGTCGCCACCGCGCCGGAAGTCATGCCATACTCCGCAGAAGCAAAGCTCATGAGTGACACAACCACGACGGAAACGCGATACGACGAGTCGAGCATCAGGGTGCTCGAGGGCCTGAAGGCGGTCCAGCAGAACCCCGGAATGTACATTGGCGGGGTCGGGGCGGCTGGTTTGCATCATCTCGTCTACGAGGTGATCGATAACGCCGTCGATGAGGCGCTGGAAGGTTACTGCGACAACATTCTGGTTCGCCTGAATGCGGACGGAAGCTGCACCGTGGTGGACAGCGGCCGGGGTATCCCGGTGGGGCCGGTCAAACATGAGAACCCGAGACTGAACGGACGTCCCGCGCTCGAGGTCGTGATGACGGTTCTGAACGCCGGAGCGAAGTTCGACAGTCACAGCTATAAGGTGTCCGGCGGGTTGCACGGTCTGGGTGTCAGTATCGTCAACGCGCTGAGTGAGTGGCTGCGCGTCGAGGTGCACCGCAACGGGTACAAGCACTCGATGGCGTTCGCCTACGGCGAGACGACACAGGAACTCCGTAAGGATGAGCAGTCTGACAAGACCGGAACCACGATCGAGTTCAAGCCGGACCAGAGGATCTTCGAGGGTTGCGAATTCAAGTATGAGACCCTGCACAACCGCATCCGTGAGCTGGCGTACCTGAACAACCACCTGCGAATCCGCCTGGTTGACGACCGCACGAACAAGGAAGCGGAGTTCTATTATGAAGATGGGCTCAAGGAGTTCTGCGCACACCTGGCGGGGGGAGCCGATCGGATTCACAAGGACGTCATCCTGATCAAGGGCGCCGATGAACAAGCCGGCTTGAACTGCCAGGTGGTCTTGCTCTTCACGGACAGCTACACGGAAAACATCGTCTGCTTCGCGAACAATATCCCGAACGTGCACGGCGGCACGCACATGTCGGCGTTGAAAACTTCGGTGTCTCGCGTCGCCAGCGGTTACGCGCGGAAGAACAACCTGGTCAAAGGCAATACGAACGTTACCGGAGACGACTGGCGAGAGGGTCTCACTGCGATCGTTTCGGTGAAGCTGCGTGATCCGAAGTTCGAGGCCCAGACCAAGGTCAAGCTCCTCAACCCCGAGGTCGAGACGTTTTTGCAGCAGTTGCTCAACGAGCGGCTGGGCAATTACTTCGAAGAGCATCCAGCCGAGGCCAAACGAATCGTACAGAAGGGGCTCCAGGCGGCTCAGGCGCGGGAGGCGGCGCGGAAAGCCCGGGAACTGACGCGCAAGAGCGCTCTGAGCACCGGTAACCTACCGGGAAAGCTGTGGGACTGTCGAAGCAAGGAAGCCGAGAACACGGAACTCTATTTGGTCGAGGGTGACTCCGCGGGCGGAATCGCAAAACAGGGTCGCGATTCGTTCACCCAGGCTATCCTGCCGCTGAAAGGGAAGATCCTCAACGTCGAGAAGGCGCGCATCGACAAGATGCTGAGCCACGACGAGATCGCGAAGCTGATCTCGGCGGTCGGGTGCGGTATCGGCAAGGAGGAGTTTAACGTCGACAAGTGTCGGTATGGCAAGCTGGTGATCATGACCGACGCCGACGTGGACGGATCGCACATCCGGACGCTGCTGTTGACTTTCCTGTTTCGTCATATGAGACCGCTGGTCGAAACTGGCCGCATCTACGTCGCCCAACCGCCCCTCTATCAGGTCAAGAAGGGCAAGCAGATCGAGTATGTCCTGGACGACGGGACCTTGAATCAGAAGCTTGCCCAACTCGGGCTCGCGGGGGCATCGTTGGTTGTTCGGGTAGATGGTCGTGACGATCAGGTGATCGAGGGTGACGAGCTAAAGACACTCTTGGTGTTGCTCGACGAGCTGGACGCACAGGTGCGCGTGTTGGCACGGCGAGGTATCCGCTTTCAGGAGTTGGTGCACGAGCATCGCGATGCCCGGCGCGGGCTTCCGAAGATGCTCGTCTGCATCCACAGACCCGGCGAACAACCGGCCAAGCGACGGTTCCTCTACGATGAGGACGACCTGACCCGGTTGCGGGGTGAAGAGTCGGGGCAGCACGGGGAGGCGGAGATCGTCGAGGCCAGACACGTCTTGCTGGCGGCGACGGACAACGGGGGCGGTAACGGAGAGAGCGACCTGCCCGAGCACCGGATCGTGCGCTATCAGTTGGCCGAGTGTCGTGTCATTGACGGGATCATCGAGAAGATCGAGTCGTTCGGTTTGTCCGTCGACGACCTGTTTCTAAAGCGCGAGGAGCTGGTCACCGGCGAGCTGCCGCCTGCGAAGTTCGTGATCCGCGACAAGGAAGGTAAGCAGGTAGAACTCGACAATCTGGCGGCGGTCGCCCCCGGCGTTCGCAATCTGGGCCGGACGGGATTGGCCATCAAACGGTTCAAGGGTCTGGGCGAGATGAACTCCGACGAACTATGGGACACCACCATGGACCCGGCGAAGCGGACGCTGCTCCGCGTCGTGATCTCCGAGGATTTGCAGGACCGTGCCCAGGCTGACCTCGACGCCCGCGAGGCCGACCGCATCTTCCGCCTGCTCATGGGTGACAACGTCGAACAACGCCGGCGTTTCATCGAAGAAAACGCGGCCAACGTCAAGAACCTGGACATTTGACGGTTGACAGTCGGCCCGCAGCCTGCTTATATGGCGACCATTCCGATTGATGGGTGTGTACAGGTTGGGCCGGTGTCGAGGTTCTCAACTCGCTCGACGGTCGTCAGCGCACAGTTCGTTTGACTGCTGGGCGTGCGCGCGATCATAGAAAAGGAAGATCGATGATGGATGAACACCTCGTGACGTTCGTTCAGGTTTCAGATCTACACATCGGGGAGATTGATCCGACTTCCCGCTCGTCTCGGCTGGATGCCTTGGATCCGAGACATTATCGTCTCTGCAAGTTCTTCAGGGGCCTGCTCGGTCACCACTATCGTGCGCTCGAGCACCTATCCGATTTCTACGAAAGGCTCAAGGAACAGGAGGATGCGCAGCTTATAGTCTCTGGGGACCTGACCAGTTACGGGCATGCAGACCAGTTTGCTGCCTCTCAAGACTTTCTGGAGGATGGCTTGAAGTACTGGCGTGGCAATGTGTGCCTGCGTGTACCTGACTGGGATCGATATACGGTCCCGGGGAATCATGACCATTGGCCGGGGCGCCCGACCGTTTTCGGCCGTCCGCCAGCCGCTCTTGCGCAAACCGTTCACCCCACTTCGTTTGTCACTCCGTTCCAGCTTTCGGGCGGACTGTGTCTGAGGTTGATTGGGATCAACACTGACAGTGAAGTCCGTCCGTTCGGATATTGGCGGTTGTTGGCCATAGGGTCTTTTGCGGACCAGCTTGCTGAGGCGCAACAGGACCTCGCTGCGCCGGTGGACGGAGAAATACGTGTCATGTTGCTGCATCATTCGAGGTTGTATGGCGGGCGACGATACATGCGCCCTCTCATGATGTGCGAGCAGTCGCGGCACTTACTTGATCAGTTTCTTGCCGCGGAGGATGTTCGTGTGCTTCTTTGCGGGCACGTGCATGCGCCGAGCGTAAGGCAGTACGCGGCCCAAAGCCCGGCTGGGCAATCGGTACCAGTATTAGAATGTCGTTGTGGTACCACGATGCAAAGGGACGAAGCGCCACTCCAGTGGAAAAAGTGGTGCAAGTGGACGTTCGAGCCGAATACCCTCTTGGTTCACCGTCTGCACCGAGGCGATGGGCACATCGTGTGGAAGACGGAAAGCTACTTGCGCGGGAACAGGGGGTTCAAGCTGCATGTCGAGTACCAGCCGCCATTCCTTGTCCCTTACTCGTAGCGCGAAAGGACGAACGGGCCATGTACTCCGGGGACTAAAGCAGGCACCGACTTATCGCCCCAGATTCTCGAAGACCGACTGGGCCCATAGCTGGACCGGCAATTGCTCGGTCGCCCATTGCGGTAAGCCACTAGACTTGGGTGGCATGTCGAGTAGCGGGGGTGTCTTTTGGAGGGTAGCCAGCACCTCCCAGCACTCGAAAGTGGTCATTTCGCATTTGACGCGCCGAAGCCAGACGCCCTCGTCGCCCGGGACGGCCTCCATTCCGTCAAAGAGGAACGATCGCTGGCCCACGTACATGAGTCCGAGCAGCCACCACAAAAGGCGCTCGGCCATGTCTTTCCCGCACTCCGCCATGCATACGATTTCGTCGATGACGTCTTCGGCGGTGACACGCGGTGAGGGAGTATTCTGGGAAACCTCTCCAAGCGGGAGGAAAACCGAGTTGCACTCGGGGTCTTCCTGTTTCTTAAGGCTCCGATCTACCACGATACGAACCGCTTGGGTCGCGTAGAAAACCGTCAATGGCCTGATGCCGAATTTCAACAGCGGCTCGCATTCCGGCCTCGCAGCGATAACGTCCGGGCACTCCAGCAGAGCTTCCTGCAACTCCTTATCACATGTCTCCACCCCTCCGAACCAACGGTCCCAGTTGACGAGCTCCGGTGGAAGATCCTTGAGAAGCGCATCCTTGAAGGCGGCACCGACAGAGCGATCGTCGTCCACCTTTGCCCGGATGAGGGCGTCCAGTTCCGCCTGCTCATGCGTGGGCAACGCCTCCTCGCCGGCGACTGCATCGAGGATTTCACCTAGCCACTCGGGGTGCTCACTCAGGAGGCGGGCCTGTTCTCCGTCGAGTTCGACATCGTCCGAGTCCAGGAAACTCAGGACTTCCGCCGCATGCGACTTAATCGTTGCCAGCGAGCGTTGGTCCCCGGGCGTTGTGAGGGCTCTCCTCAGCAACGCGCCAATTTCGCGGCTGTTTAGTTCACTCATGGTAGTGGCCCTTTCCTGCGTATTTGCGCTGCGCGCAGCTCCTAGTATTCCACTCTTGATGGTGTCAAGGATGCGCCGACGAGCAGCCTGTACTTGATGAGTTGAAAGCCCTAGCGATTGGGCGGTCTCTCGAAGGGACAAACCCCGCCGCCATAGCGCCAACGCGATTGGCCAATCCTCGTCTGTGACCTTGCCCTGCTCGCCCAGCGACACTGCGACTCGGCTGAAGGCCTCTGCTAACAGTTCGCGGATCCTGTACCGAGTCGTAGAGAACTCCCGGGCGAGACGGCGCTCCGAGCGCGGACCCGCCTCCAAGTAGGCCAATAACACCTGATCTTGGCCTGGAGGCAGTTGGTTCCACGCCTTCCGCGCTGCTGCAAGGTCAGCCTGACAGACGGTCTCGTCCTCGGAAGAAGCGATCCTCTCCGCAAGATCGGCAAGATCCGTTAGTCGGGCAGACCTATCCCGCATACGGATGATTCTACGCCGCGCAAACCACAAGAACGCCTTGCATAGATAGGGCTTAAGGCCTCCGTAGGATGAGTCGTACCGGGCCTTGATGCCCTGCCACTCGCTGGCGAAGAACTCCTGTACCAGGTCCAACCCCTCGTCCGGGCTCACCGCCAAGCCCTCGCGTGCCAAGCGAGCTAGGATCCCGAACAACAGGGGACGGAATGTGGTGTACGCAGCTCCCCATTCCGGCAGCGGATTGGCGTCATCGTGGCTCACGGGATTCTTCTCACCTCCAGAACCCCTCTCTCTGCACAGCCCAAGTTTCGTCAGACATCCGGTCGGTACGCCATTGTAGCCTCCTTTGGTCTCCCACGCCCTCCTACCAGTGTATTGCGCTTACGGCCGCGCTTGGCCAAGGGAACGGAAAAAAAGATCAAAGCAACCACGTTCCTCGCCCCGACGCCGGCTTACTATCGGTCCCATGCGCCTTTCCAGTCTTGCTGGCCTACACGATGCTAGAAGGTGATATCCGGAATATGCCCGTAAGGGCGGTGATTCTCCACACGTGGTGCGGTGTGCGCCCCGCTCGGGAACGCGGGACGCGTCTCTCCGACAGTTGCGTTGATCAAGGGTGCGGAGTCCGGGGTTTGAGACGTCGACCGCATCTTCCGCCTGTTGATGGGGGACAACGTCGAGCAGCGACGGCGTTTCATCGAAGAAAACGCGGCCAACGTCAAGAACCTGGACATTTGAGCGCGCTGGGGACGTTGACATCGGGCGCCGCGGCGGTAGAGTAAGTCAAACCGATCGGACGTGTCTTTGGCCTGTCTGACTAGCTGGGCTCCGGCATTTCCTTTTGGCGGTCGAGCGCCTGGACGTTCCAGGTACGTTATGCCCGCACCCAAATGCGGCGCGCCGAAACCGCGGCTCCGAGGACAGGGCAGTTCCTGCCACCGAACGTACGACCGCGCTTGACACCCCGGCGCCCACGCCGCTCCCAGGCTATGAAGCGTCAGTGAATCAGCGCGCGGGAAATGCGTCTTGCGCCGCCGGGATCAGCTTTCGATCAGGGAAGTGCGCCTTCGTGGTCCACGGCGCGGGTGGCGAGCGAGCGGGGTACTTCGAGAGTATGTGACAGGAATGACACCGGAAGAAAAAACAGAATTGTTGGCTTTATTCGATGACGAGCAGCGTTGGTGCACAGGCTGCGAGGCCCGTGACGGCGAAGGTGAGCCGGTTACTTACAACGACGAGGCGGCGGCCTCGTGGGACATCGTGGGCGGGTTGTGTCACCTGTTCGGGTGGCGGCGGGCGTGTCAACTCTTCGAACAGGTTCACCGGCACATCGTCGGTCCGTCCGCGGTCCGGTTCCGCCAGAACTCGGACATGCTCGCGATGGGCGCGCTGTGTGACTACAACGATGCTTCCACCACGACGTACGAAACGCTGTTGAGCACGCTGGAAGCGATGCCGGTCTGGCGCGGTCGTTCAGCCGTCGCCCATGAAGAGGCGACCTGATTCTTCTCTCGTGTTGACGATCGAACGGCGCTTGTGTGCGCGACGGCTGCTTTGGAGGTAAGCTCGGATGAGACACCGGATGAAGACGAAAGTGAGTACGCTCGCACTGTGTGTGATGGCGATCCAGGCGTTTGCACAAACGGACCCGCCCGCCGCCGAGGCTCCCGAAGGGTCGCAGCCTGCTCCGGCCGCTGAGGCGCCAAAAGAGCCGAAAGCCGGTTCCGCCGACAAGGTCGTCGCGACCGTGAATGACCACAAGATCATGCAGAGCGAGGTTGATTCGCTGTTCGCGATCATACTGGAACGGCAGATGGGCGGTCGCGCCATGCCGCCAGACCAGATCGCCGCGGCGCGTGCCAACGCCGCTCCCGGGCTGGTCGAGAAACTCATCGACGACTACCTCCTGGATGCGAACGCAGACCGTGTCAAGGTCACGGTGACCGACAAGGAGTTGGCAGCCGAACTCGACAACATGCTCGCGGGCCACCTGGTGCGGACGGGCCTGTCGCGCGGAGAACTCAGTGAGCAGATTCAACAGCAGCGCGGAACGTCCCTAGACGAACTGGTCAAACAGCAGTTGGCGGACCCACAATTCAAACAGGCGGTGCGACACGCGAAGCTCCTCGAACACGAGTATCCTGAGAAATTCAAGATCACGAAGGATGATGTCAAGTCGCAGTATGAAAGCGATCTCGAGCGTACCTACTCGAAACCTGCAACAGTGAGAGCCAGCCACATCCTGATCAATACTCGCGAGCTGACGACGGACGACGGGAAGGCCGAAGCCAGGAAAAAGGCAGAGGCTGTCCTGGCGGAAGCCAAGAAGCCTGACGCCGATTTCGCGGCACTTGCCAAGAAGCACTCGGAAGGTCCGTCCAATACGCGCGGCGGTGACCTTGGTTTCTTCCCGCGCAAGGGAAGCATGGTCGAGCCGTTCGCGGCCGCGGCCTTCGCCCTGAAGGTCGGCGATGTCAGTGACATAGTTGAGACACAGTTCGGCTACCACATCATCAAGGTAACCGAAAGGAAGGAAGCGAAGGTGACCACGCTCGAGGAGGCTACCGGCGCGATCCGCGAGCAGATCAAAGCCGAGCGGATGCAGGAACTCCGCCCCAAACACATAGCCAAACTCCGCGAAGCCGCCAAAATCGTCATGCCGTAGTCGTGTCGTCCAAGCCGGGAATCGCGACTTGGTCACTCGAGCGGATTGATGATCATGCCCGTAGCGAGTTTGGGGTAAAAGTAGGTGCTTTTTTGGGGCATCAAGCCGCCGGCCTCGCTGACCGCTCGGAGGTGTGACATGGGGGTGGCTTTGACGAGCAAGGCTACGCCGGATTCGTCGCGGGCGGTCTGCTTGGCGTCCTCGGCGGATTTCACGTAGCGGACCTTCACGTTGTCCGTTCCCAGTCTGTTGGTCAACAACTCCTCGATGAGATACCGGTGAAGGTATGCGTAGTCGAGCTGGTACCACGGCTCGCACTGGCCCGGCTCCAGTGACGTAAGCGCGGCACGATTCGTGAATCGAAGACCTAGTTCGTTGCCGGTCTTGCCCTCGTGCAGCACGATGTCGGCTTCACAGGGATCGCAAGCTTCCGTTCCGTCGGACCATGCGTCGCGAACCGTATCCAGATCGACATCGGCCAGGGCACGGTTGTATGGAAGGATCAAACACCCGGGATCATCCATGCTGGCCAACACGAACATCACGAATCGGGCCGGGTGATCTTCCGGCAGCGAACCGCCTGACTCGGAGATCATCCAATCGCGATACATCAGCGCCGTGCCGTATCGATGGTGACCGTCGGCGATGTAGATCTTTTTGTCCGCCATCTTCGAGACGACTTTGTCGACGACGCCGGCGCCGGTCACGACCCACATGAGATTCTCGACGCCGTCCAGCGTCCCGGTCACGTCGGGTTCCTTCGCGGCCGTCGCGGCGAAGGCCGAGCCCACAGCGTCGTCCGGATCGGCGTACAAACCGAAGATGGGTGAAAGCTGACACCTCGTCGCCTTCATCAAGGCCAGGCGGTCTTCCTTGGGCCCGCCGAACGTCTTTTCGTGCGGTAGCACCGAGCCTTCGGAGAAGGGCTGAAGCCTCACCCGGGCGATGAACTTGCGACGCGTGAATGTCTGCCCACCGTGGTTGAATCGTTGATGATAGACGTACATGGCGGGCTGACGCTCTCGAATCAAAGTCCCGTCCGCGAGCCAGGCTTCGAGCGTGGCTGCCGACCGTTGGTACACCTCCGCCGGTCCGGCTGATTTCGGTGGGATGTGCGGGAGATCGATCGCGACGATGTTCCGGTCGCTCTTTGTGAGCAGGGTGTCCTTGTCCGCCTGGTCGAGCACGTCGTAGGGCGGTGCGAGCAGCGAGGACAGGTCCCCATTTGTGCGGGCCGGGTCGAAACGGGTGGCCGTCAGCGGTGCGACTTCAGGCATTGCGGTCTCCTTCTTCCAAGAGTCCCTCGTGGATTTGTCAGCGTACCGCCGTGATCGCCCACTCGCAAGACGTATTGGCGGGGTTCCACGTGGCGGTCGATTCGGTGTATGCTGCGACCTGCGCGAGCGGAAATAGGCATAGCGCCGCGGCGTGTGTTTGTTTTGATTAAGCGGTGTACCCATGGCAAAGGTTGTGGTTCTGGCTAGCGGGGGGATCAAGTCGGCGGTGGCAGCCGCCTGCTCGGGCGCGGACAACGAACTCGTATTCCTCCACGTTCACTATGGACAGCAATCCGCGACGGCCGAGCGCGAAGCCCTTCGGGCGTTTGGCGGATCGTACCCGTCATCGCGCGTGCTGATGCTCGGACTCCCGCACTTCATGCAGCTCGAGAAGGCGACGTTGGGTGCGGGCGATGAGCTTGCAGGTGTGGCAGACGCCCGCTCGGGCGGCCGTGGTGCCCCTGCGCTACCTCGGACGTCTTTGCGCGGGTTGATGCCGATCATGTTGCTGGTGGCCGTGCAGACCGCGCTGCGTCTCGGGGCCTCCAAGGTCCTGACTGGTCTTACGCAATTCGGCGATGCGGCGCATCTGGCACTTCCTCGGGCGGAGGGGGCGCGCGGCGACCGGCGGGAATTTCTGCACTCTTTTACGATTCTCGTGGAGAGCGTGCTCCCGGAACGGACGTCGGTGGCGGTCGAGGCGCCTTTGATCGATCTGGTAGACGCCGAGGTCGTCAAGCTCGCGAAGCGCTTCGACATCCCGTTCGAGAAGACATGGTCCTGCGAACAGTCCGGTCCGAAGCCGTGCGGCACGTGTTCACGGTGCACCGCCCGGGCTGACGCTTTCGTGAAGGCCGGTCTCGTTGATCCGCTCGGAACCGGGGTCTAATAAGGACCGGACCCAGATGTCATATTGCCCGACGGTCGACCGTACTTCGTATCCCGCGAGTATCCGATCCCGCACTCGATGACAGGTCTCGTCACACCAGCGATCGAACTCGCGGGCGCTGTGCTTGGGGATGAGGATGGCGTCGGCTTGACCGGTCGCAAGGTCGGCGAGGATCGCGTCCATCTGCCGGTGCGAGCGGGGGTAGGTGTAGGTGCTGGCGGCCCTGCGCTTGGCGTAGAGGTAAACGCCCGTGTCATAGGCCCAGACGTAGATGGGGCGGTCATCGGGGACCAGTTCCCGCACGTGCTCGCCGATCTTGCGCAGTTCTGTGCGCTGGTTGTGGCCTGAGGCGTATTGGAGGTCGGAGGTGGCGAAACCGTGTCGATGTTGGGAGAGCAGCGGTCCGCCGAGGAGGAGTATCGCGGTCACCGAGGTGACGATCAGCACGCTTTGGCGGCCCATCTCGGAGCGGCGAAGGGCGTGTTCCAGATGATAGGCGCCTAAGGCGGCGAGCCACAGCATGGCGGGGAAGGTGGACTGCCAGTACCGCATTGACTTGCTGGGGCCGATCAGAGCGAAGAGCACCTGAAGGATCCACAGCACAATCAAGGCGACGACGACCGGTCGTGACAGGGCCTTGGCTTTGCCTTCGTAGACGGTCACGAGAATTCCGGCGAGCGCCAGCCACAGCGGAAGTTGGAGGGCGGACAACCCCGCACCGATGCGGGACCATGATCGGATGGCTCGGCCCACCTCGGCGAATGTTGCCAAGCCGCGGTTGAACTCGAAGACGGCGTCCCACGCGGGGCCCAACGTTTGCCGGTATGCGAGGACGGCTGCCACTGCGAACGCGCCGAGGGCAAAACCGGTCCATGCGAGTGCGCAGCACGCCCCCCACCGCCTTGCGTTGTCATGTTTGCTCAGCGCCAGTCCTGCGGCTACCGCGGAAAGGGCGAGGGGCGCGACGATACCGGTCTGTTTGACGCCGACGGACGCCGCCCAGATCAATCCCGCCGCCACGGCGAGACCTGTGAGTCGCCTGCGATCGGGGCTCGTGAGTGCGAGCAACCAGAGCCCGATCGCAGCAAGCTCGAACACCGAGGAATAGAAATCCGGGTTGATGGACGGCGTATCGTAGAGGCGCAGCGTGTAGACCATGGAGGAAACGACGAGTGTCCAACATGCGGCACGGCGGCTGAGCAGGCGGGTCGCGGCTGCCGTCATGATACCCAAGCATGCCATAAGCGTGACACCTGGAAGGGCCCACGGCCCGATCAACCGCCCGCCCGCCAAGACGATGGCCAGGGCGTTGATCCACGCGATTCCGGGCGGTTTGTTCTCCCAGCAGTCGACGTACATCCGCCCGCCGTCGCAGACGGTCTGGCCGAGGTGGATGAGCTGGAACTGGTCGTTTCGCAGATCGGCCCAGTACGTCGTCCAGGTTCCGATGGCGACGAAAGTGACGGCGACCAATCCCGAGAGCACAAAGCCGATCCGGGCGCGCGGCGATGGAGTCGGCGCGGTGGTGCTGCCGTCGTCGGAGGTGCGAGAATCGGGTTGAGGGGGTGTTGGCGTCGTCACGTCAGGTTCTTATCGGGCGTTCGTGGCTGCCCGTCGCCGTCACCTATGAGTATACCGGTTTTCTGCCGCGCATGATCCGGGTACCGTAACCACGCGCGGTGGATTGCGTTCGACTTTTCCCCTTGACATCGACGAAGTTGGCGTCACATTCACGTGGTATGGGCACGGACGTAGTGGGCACAACCGTGGAAGAGGAGCTCCTTGCGATCCTGGCGCCCGCGTTCGAGGGGATCGAGGTGGACGTGGGTTTCAGTGCGCGCTGGAAGCGGATGTGTCTAACGTGCCGCTGGGCGGGGTTCGAAGGGCTGCTCCCCGAGGAACGATTCCAAAGGCTGATGACGGTGATCCCGGTCGAGTTCCGGGCGTCGCGTCTGGCGGGTCTCGTATGGTTGGAGCTGACGCCGGACGAGTCGGTCGAGCAGTATCTGAAGTTGCCGCGCAGCGAGGACATTGCGGAGCGTGAAAAGGCGATTTGCGGCGGACTGGTGCAAATGCGTTTTTTCGAATCGCTGGGCGAGCTGCTCGGGGCCGACCGAACCGACACCTGCCAGGGTGACTTTTCGGCGACGGTCGCGCTTATGAGTTCATTGCGTAGGCCCACCACGGATATCCACGACGTGAAGCTCGTGTTCATTCGGCATGGTGCGTACTGCGACTGCCAGGTTCTCGAGACGGTGCAACCGGCTGTGCAAAAGCTCGTGGCGGGCGCTGCGTGACATACGGCGGACACTCCGAGCACACATGATTTCCACTCACGACGCCGCACATGTTCGGATTCGAGATTAGTCACACGGATGGGGCGGCGCGATGTGGTGTGTTGGCGACGCCGCACGGCGCGGTCGATACGCCCGCGTTTATGCCCATCGGGACGGCCGGGTCGGTCAAGGGCGTGACACCGAAGCAGCTTCGCGCGACGGGCGCGCAGATCATCCTGGCGAACACCTATCACTTGCAGCTTCGACCGACGGCCGACGTGGTACGCGACCTGGGGGGGTTGCACGCGTTTATGGGGTGGGACGGACCGATCCTGACCGACAGCGGGGGGTATCAGGTCTTCTCGCTTGCGGGGGTGAACCGGGTCACGGACGACGGGGTCGAATTCAAATCGCACATTGACGGGGCGTTGATGCGGCTTGACCCGAAGATCGCCACCGAGGTGCAGAGCAAGCTGGGGGCCGACATCATCATGGCGTTCGATGAGTGTCCGCCGCTTCCTGCCGACGAAGCGACCATTCGCGTGGCTGTCGACCGAACGATCCGCTGGGCGAGGGCGTGCAAGGAGTTGCATGTCCGAGAGGACCAGGCGCTGTTCGCCATCGTCCAGGGCGGGCTTGATCTTGATGAGCGGAGCAGGTGTGCAGAGGCGCTGGTCGAGATGGACTTTCCGGGATATGCGATCGGTGGCCTGTCCGTCGGCGAGTCGCACGAGGAGATGGTTGCGGTGCTGGGTCCGACGGTATCGTGCCTGCCGGTCGAGAAGGTGCGATACCTGATGGGTGTGGGGACGCCGAGGGATATCCTCGCGGCTGTCATGGCGGGTGTGGACTTGTTCGACTGCGTGCTTCCGACGCGGAACGGTCGCAACAGCCACGCGTTCACGGCCCGCGGCGTCTTGCGGATGCGGAACGAGCAGCATCGGCTGGATTCCGAGCCGTTCGAGCGGGATTGCGATTGTGAGGCTTGTCAAAGCTTCTCCCGCGGTTACATTCGTCACCTGTTTAACGCCGGCGAGATGCTGG
>JASFUW010000053.1:0-17438 GCA_050050135.1 Phycisphaerae bacterium | reverse complement strand
ATGGTAGCCGTCGGACCCGACGAGTCGAAGATAGGCTTGGTGCAGCCAGAGCGAGGGGACCGGAACGTTCGGAACGGCGGTGTCCAGTGCGATCCGATCCCGGTCGTCGAAGTACAGAAACCCCTGATCGAACCCGAACTCGCGATTCACGACCGAAGAATTGCCGATCACCGCACCGGTATAGTAACCCGCCTCTAAGAGCAACTCCGCCAGTGTGTGATGGTTCCGTGACAGGGGTCGGGGTTCGTACGCCGCATCACCCTGCCCGAACTCGTCGTAGTGGGCTCCGTGTTCCGTGGGAAGCAACCCCGTAAAGAGCGTCGCATGGGACGGCAATGTCCAGGAGGAGCCAGCCACCGCGCGATCATAGCGGACCGCGTGGCGGGCGAATCGTTCGAGATTTGGGGTGGTCTCCCGATGATATCCGTATGCGCTGGCGTGGTCTGCCCGAACGGTGTCCATCACGATGAGCACGACGTCGGGACGAGTCGCGCTGTCGATACTCGCGCCTGACGTTGCATACGTACGGCGCAGGTCGATGGGATGACGTTCGACCATGCCCCGAACTGCCCAGGCGACTCCGACGGCGCCAACTGCCAACGCCGCGGTTGCGGCGAGACGCCGATTCCAGCGCGCCGGATTCGTGGAATGGAACGCGTCCCCGGGACCTCGAAACAGGCGTCGTCCGACCACATAAAGAGCGACCAAAATGCCTAGAAAAAACGCGTTGGCGCCGAGACTCGTCACGCTGAGCGCCGGGGCGGTATATAGGTTGCTAAACGGATGCCACATCATGGCACCCATTGCGAGGCACGCGACCTTCCACGCGAAGAGCCGATCATCCCCGCGTCGTGCCGCCGGCCGACGTGCAACAAGTGCCACCGCCGACGCCAAAAACCCTGCAACCAGCACCACCAGTGAAACGGTACTGATGCTCGCTCCGAAACCGGGCACGAACGGCCGCTGGAGACGCTCCACAAAGGGCACCGCAAGGATGGTGACCCACGCGATGAGGCACGCGCGTTGCAAGCGGTCGATCCCGGTCCCGTCATGTGTACTCGCTGGGAGCACTCTATATAGAAGCTTCTGCACTAGAACGAGAATGAGACCGGCCAGACCGCCGGCAACAAGGTAGACACCCACGACCGAGGGCGCGTATCCCCACGGTATCCGCTTCCCCGAGAAAGCGACCAGGATAACGTCCACGCATGAGCACACCGTCGCGGCAAGCATCCCGACCAGTAGCCCACCGACGGGGGTCACCACCCCACGGGCCGACGTGACGGGCTCTCCGTTTTCCGGAATCTGTGGATACTCGTTCATGGATCTCCGGGTCTTTGCTGGCCGGTCGCCTTCGACAACAGATGGACATTGGTCGATGCACTACGCGCGCACAATGTCCCCGTTTTACGTCTCCGCGTCCGGTTCTATCGGAACTTGGGGGTCAAGGCTTGAAGTTCACCTCACGCAGATCGTTCGGCTCGACGCCGCCCGCTACGCTCGCGCGGGCCCTTCCGCCGAGTACACGGGATAGGCGTTACATCTTAATTCCTTGAGCGTCTGGTGACCGCGCCGGGTGTCACGCGCGTGGCGTAAAGCTGGTATGTCTATCGGGGCGACCACGACCTTCTCGAACGGGCCCGGATCCGCCTGGGCGAGGATTCGACCGTCGAAGTCGACGATCATGCTCCCTCCCGGCCACGAAAACGGCGGGTAGTGCTCCATCGACGCAGCCTGGTTCGCCGCGACCACGTAGACCAGATTCTCGAGTGCACGCGTGCGGTTGATCAAGGTCCACCAGTCCATCGGCGCCGTCGCCCCCCACGGGTCCATGTACGCCGACACGCGCACAATGATCTCCGCCCCGTTCGCGGCGATCTGCCTAATCGCCTCGGGAAAAAGCCAGTCATAGCAGATCGCGACCCCGATCCTGCCGATCGCAGTCTCAGCCACGGGGAACATCGGGTCTTCATAACCTTCGACGTCTGCCGGACTGGTGTGAAGTTCCCACGGTGTCCACGGATGAACCTTACGGTACTTCGTGAGCAGCCCCTCCGGCCCGATCAAACACGTCGTATTGAAAACGAGGTCGGGCCAACGCTCGTCGACCTCCAGGAACGTCCCCGTCTGGATGTACACGTCGAGTTCCGACGCCTTCTTGTGATACCGTTCGGTGTGCTCATTGGGAATCGAAACCGCCAGCCGCCGACGCAACGTGGCTACGTCCTCATAGACCGGCGCGGTGTGGGCAAACTCGGGAAACGCCAACAGTTTGACACAGCCGAAGGGTGCGTATCCAACCACCGTCCGTTCGACGGTCTGAAGCATCCGTTCGACGCGAGCCCCGATCTCGGCCCGGTCCGTGGGACACGCAAAATCCGTCTGACAAGCAGCAGCCCAATACCGCGGCTCGGATGAATCGAACACGACAAGCCTCCCGGTCTGGCTCCCCGAAACCGGAACCCAGTGTCTTGAGTAGCACAGGTGGGGTCAAGCGCGCACACCATCCGCCCTGCTGACGCCGCGCGCTCGGGCGGGACAGATCAAACGCTCCTAGAACCAGTTGGCGAGGAAGAGCAACAGGGCGATGAAGATCGGCGTATTGAGTACCGCTGTGGTAAAAAACGAAAAAATGTCCATCCTTGGTTCTCCGTTTACCTTGCCTGAACGCATCGCATGGCGTCCGCCACCGCCCGAGCATGCCGCTCTCGGCCGTCAATGGCTCGCTGATGGCTGATAGCTGACGGCTTCCTACGACACCTCCGTATGCTCCTCATCCGGCACGAAGCCGCTACGCAGTGTGTTTTCGGTTATACAGCGGGCATCCATAAAGTGTAACAAGTAGTCGGGCGACCCCGCTTTGACCCCGGTCCCGCTGAGTCGATAGCCGCCGAACGGTTGGGCGTCGACCTGCGAACCCGTAATCCGGCGGTTGATATACAGGTTCCCGGCCGCAAAATCCCGCCGAGCCTGTTCGATATGCGCCGGGCTCCGCGAGAAAACGCCCCCGGTGAGGGCATAGCGCGTGCTGTTGGCGATCTCGATCGCGTGCGCGAAATCCCTCGCCCGGATGACCGTCAGGATCGGACCGAATACCTCCTCCTGTGCGACGCGAGCGCCCGGCTCGACGTCAACCAGCACGGTCGGCGGCACGAAGTACCCGCTGCCACAAGCGTCCGGCAGCCGGGCCTGCACAAGCATCCGTCCTTCCGTCTTTCCGACGGCGATGTATTCGCGGTTACGGGTCCGCGCGGCTTCGTCGATGACCGGACCCACGATCGTGCCCGGCTGCTCGGGGGGACCGATCGAAACGCTCTCCGTCGCCTCGCGCAACCGATCCAGCAGCGTGTCGTACACCCCGTCGAGCACGATCACCCGGCTGCAACTGCTGCATTTCTGACCGGAGTAGGCGAACGCGGAGTCGATGATCGCCTGAACCGCCCCGTCCAGATCGGCGTCGTCGTCCACGAGAATCGCGTTCTTGCCGCCCATCTCGACGATCATTTTCTTGATGAACGCCTGTCCCGGTCGCGTGATCGCGCCGGACCGGATCACCTCCGATCCGACTTCCTGCGATCCGGTAAACGCCACCAGGTTGACATCGCCGTGCTCGACAAGATGTGCCCCGACGGTCGTGCCGGGACCCGGCACGAAGTTCAGAACCCCGGTCGGTAGACCCGCATCGTGCAGAATTTCGACCAACTTCGCCGCCACCACCGACGCCTGCCGTGCCGGTCTCATCACCACCGTATTGCCCGCCGCCAGCGCCGCGCTGGTCATCCCGCTCAGGATGGCGACGGGAAACGCCCACGGTGAAATCACCGCACAAACACCCTTGGGCGAGTAGGTCAGCATGTTGTTTTCGCCCGGGATGTTCCGCAGCCGAGGTCGCGACTCGATGCGCTCGATCTGATCGGCGTAATAGCGCCAGTGATCGACGCCCTCGGTCACGTCCGCGTCGGCTTCCCGCCAGGGCTTTCCCACCTCGAGGACCATCGTCGCCGCCAGCTCGAACCGGCGCATCTCGATGCGGTCCGCCGCCTTGCGGAGCAGGTCGGCGCGGTAGGCTGCCCGAGTTGTCCGCCACGGTGCGAACGCCTCACGCGCCACCGCGACCGCACGATCCACGTCGCGCGTCGTCGCCTCCCCCACATTCCCGACCACCTCATCCGGATTCGCGGGATTGGTCGAAACAAACGACGCTTTCGTCGAAACGGGCTGGCCTGCAATTACAAGCGGGTAGCTCCGGCCGAACTCGCCGCGTACGTATTCGATCGCCCCGGCCATCTTGCGACGGTTGTCCACATGGGCAAAGTTCGTGTTCGACGCGTTCTTGAACATGGCGGTCGGCTCCTCCGGGTCGGTATTGCGATAGTACCGTGACGGCAGCGGGGCACTCGGCGGTCGGGCGACGGCGGGGTCGGCGAGAAGGCGGTCGTGCGTGCCGCGGTCACGAAAGCTCTGTTTCAAAAAACCCTCGTTCGAGGTGTTTTCGAGCAGTCGGCGGATCAAATAGCCCATCCCCGGCATCAGATCACCGTAGGGGCAATACACGCGAACACACTGCACCGACTGCACCATCGCGGTCTTGAGCGGGTCGCCCATGCCGTACAGCATTTGTACCTCGTACGCATTCGACGTCAGGCCAAGCTGCTCAGCCGTCGCAAGCACGAAAGCCAAAGATCGTACGTTGTGGCTGGCGAACGCAGGCCGGATCATGTCCACGTTTTCGAGCATGGTTCGGGTCATGCGTTCATAGCACGCGTCGGACTCCCATTTCTTGGTCCACACCGGCGGCTCCTTGTAATTGCGGACAGCCGCCGCGGTTTCCGCGTCCCAGTACGCGCCCTTGACCAACCGAATGGCGAAGCGCGTGCCGCGCCGCCTGCCCCAATCGAGAAGATCGCAGAGATCGTTCTCGCCGTCCTTCAGGTACGCCTGGACCACGATCCCCACGTCAGGCCAGTCAATAAACTCGTCCTCGATGAGCAGTCGCTTGAAAAGCTCGAGCGTAAGGTCACGGTGTTTGAACGACTCCATGTCGATGTTGACGAACGCCCCGGCCGATCGCGCGTGCGCCAGCAGCGGCCGCAGCCGCCGACCCACCTCATCAATCGCCCGCTCCGGGTTGATGGCGTCGAAGTGCGGGTCGAGCCCGGTGAGCTTGATCGAAAGGTTCACACGCGGCATCGGAAGAAGCGAACCGCCAGGAGGCGGCTGATCGTTGTCGATCAAGGGATCGCTCGACCAGCGTCTCGCCAGCGGCGTCAGTTGCTCGATAAGATCGTGGTAGACCCGCGCGTAGGCGTCCGCGCGCGCGTAGCTCGTCGTGGACTCTCCCAGAACGTCGATCGTGAACGCCATACGCTTTGCACGCAGGCGCTCGATGGTCTTGATGGCGCTGGGCACGTCGTACCCGGTGATGAAGCGACCGGCCATCTGCATCGCCCCGAACCGGGCCAGTTGGCCGATGATGCTCGATCGCGCCTCGTGAAGCGGCCCCGGACCGACAACCGCGTGAACAATCTTGGGGAGTTGGACGCTCCCCGGGTCGAAATACTCACCCAGGTGCCGTGTCAGGTCGGCGTGGGTCCCCAGCGAGGGGAGGCAATCGACGAACTGAAACGCCCTTGTCCTCAGATGCTCGTCATGGTCGAGGATCCGCGTCGCCCGTTCGAGCCACCACGCGTGCTCCCAGATCCTGGGCTGAGCGGATTCGGCGAGCTCGAAGATGCTCCGCCCGATCTCCCTTACACGTGCGTTAAACGCCGTCGAGTCCGTCATGCTTCAACCGCCAACACCCCGGTGCGCCGGGCGAGCGTTCACAAATGAAGTTCGTTTACCGAGTGCTCATCCGCCGGTCGCAATCCGACTTTCACCATCGACTGAATCGGAGTTTAGCCGGGTGATCCGCCTCGGGGCAAGAAACACCAGCCAACACGCCCGCACCGGGCGCGTCCAAAGACGCGACATCGCCCGGGTGTACAGCTCCATCTGCGGGCGGTACCGTTCCGCGCGCTGCGGTACGTCTTTCACTTGAATCACATCCGTCTTGAAATCGACGATCTCGATACCGTCCCCGGCGCGCCCGCACAGAACACCGTCCACAATCCCTCGGACCAACACCTCGTCCGGCGTTCGACGGAGGAGTTCGGCAGAGCTCGGTCCATTGCCCTCACCCGGCGCTCCGGATGGTACACCCACTGAACGATCGAACACCTCCAGCGGTTCCGCGGTGATAAACGCGAACTCTCGGCGGTACTGGTCCCCCGCCGCCCGGATCGCTTCCGCCAGCGGAGTCGATACGAACCACTCGATCGACCCTCGATCCACCGTCGCCAGCGCGTCCGGGTGAATCACGCCGGCATCCACCATTCGCTGCAATTCCGCTGCCACGCCGGGCGCGTCAACCGCCTTGTCGAAGTCAAGAAACTGGAGAATCCGGTGGGTCATCACCCCGCGCCTGACGGCATCGTCCCCCCCCGGTGCGCCGGGAACGTCACCGTACTTCGACGGCGGAACCTCGAACGCCCCCTGAAAAAGCGGCGTCGCACGAACCTCGGGGTCTACCGTGTAATCGAACGTGCCCTTGAACTCGCTGGCTGCGATCGCCGCCCGCACGGACGACGAGGCAAGGTGAGGATACACGTACTCGATGCGGGAAAGAGCAGCCTTCACGCCCGGGTCATCCGGGGCGAGTGGTTCATAGGGCGGAAGGTCCGCTCCTCTGGCGATCGCCCGACGTACGTGCTCGTTTTCGTCTTCGACCGATTTGCCGACCGCCCAACGCGACATCTCGTCAACGTCGTGAACGTGGAGCGCAATCCCGCTACGCACCGCTGACGCGCGTTTGCCTTCCGCGGCCGCCGCTCTCATCGTTGGGATGAGCCACTCGAGCGGCGTCGTCGCGGTCAGAATCGCCAGACGCGAGGGAGGATCGCTCCGTGCCCCGGCTCGGAAATCAGCATTCAGGTTTCGAGCGTTCCGCTGCGACCCCAACAGGATCAGCCGATCCTGCGCACGGGTCATCGCCACGTAGAGGATACGCAGCTCCTCCGCCCGCGTGCTCTGCTCGATCTCTCGCGCCACAAGCCGGTGAGCCGCCGAGGGATATTCGATCATGCGATCTGGATCGACGACACGCAGCCCGACTCCCGCGCCGCGACTAGGCTTCCGTTCGAAGATCATCCGACCGCTGCGGTCCCCGAGATGAAACCGCGTGCCGAGCCCCGCCACGAACACCACTGGAAACTCCAGCCCCTTCGCCTGGTGGATGCTCATCACCCGAACGACGTCCTCCGCTTCGCCGATCGGCGTGGCCGTCGCCAGCTCCCGTTCCTCCTCTTGCAACGCTTCGACAAACCGCAGGAAACGGTGCAGCCCCTGACGACGGAATCCCGGTGCGCCGGGAGAGAACCCCCGCGCGAGTTCGTGCAGCCTCAGCAGGTTCGCACGCCGCTGTGCACCATTGGGCAGACCGCCGACGTGTGCAAGATATCCGTGCTCGAGGTAGATGCCCCACAGCACGTCCGCCAATGGACGCCGCCGCATGTCGGCCCGGTATCGGCTGATGCATTCCAACAGGCTCCGCAATCGCTCCGCCAGCTTCCTCGTATCCTGCGGTCGATCCGACTCGGCGAACGCCCGCACGGCCGCATGAAAAGGAACGTTGCGCTGGGAGCATCGAATCGTGGCCAACTCGTCTGCCGAGAACGCCTGCCCGAGAATCCCGCTGCGCAGCACACCGGCAAGGGGAATATCCTGCTGAACGTTGTCGAGCACCTGCAGCGCAGCCAGAACGTCGCGAACTTCCCGCGCGGAGAAAAGAGACCCACCGGTGTCGGCAAACGCCGGCACGCCCATCCGGTTGAGCATCGCGGCCACCTGCTCTGCGTTGATCTTCGTCGCCCGGAGCAGCACGGCAACGTCGCGGTACTGTATCGGTTCGCCGTTTGCCTTTGGCGCGCGGATTGTCTTCCACTCCCGGATTCGCGACGCCATGAAATACGCCTCGCGCTCAATCGCGGTCCACCGGCTCGGATCAGAAAGGCTCGCGGTTCCGTATCCGCTCTGCTCGCCGAAGTCGTCGTCGAACTGAGTGCCTTTCCAAGTCCGTTCGAGCACGTGCAGTTCAACCGGGTGTCGCGGTCCCGACGCACCTGAATCCGGTTCCCGTCCCGGTCGCAGTTCTGCCTCCGCGTCGTAGACCACGTCGCCACCGGCTGCCGGCATGAGCTGACCGAAGACCAGGTTCACCGCGTCAAGTATCTCGGGCGTGCTTCGGAAGTTCTTCTGCAAGGAGAGCGCTTCACCCGCTTCGTTGCGCGTACTTGTTGAGAAGCGTTCGAGCCGCTCCGCGAAAACCGCAGGCTCCGCCAGTCGAAATCGGTAGATGCTCTGTTTTATGTCGCCGACGACGAAGAGGTTGTTGTCTCGGTGCGGACACGCCTCGCGGCTGACAAGGCGGATGATCGCCTCCTGCAACGGGTTGATGTCCTGGAACTCGTCAACCAGAACGTGCGCGAATCGTTCGTGCAAGGCCCTCGCCACCGCCGACGGCGTCTGTGGGTCTCTGCCGGCGGTGTCAGGATCGCAAAGAAGCTGAAACGCGAACCGTTCGAGGTCGGCGAAGTCCAGCGCCATCATCTCGCGCTTCTTCCGCGCGTACGCATCGCGGAACATCCACACCAGTTCGACAATCGTGCGAACGTATGGCGCGGTTCGGTTCAAACCGTCCAAGAGTTCGTCCACCGTGAACAGCGCGAATTCCTTCTTGAGACGCGAACCGAACAAGTCCTCCTTCACATGCTTGAGCGCTTGTTGGGCGGCGGCCCGCGCCGCGAGAACCGCAGGATCTGCGTCTTTGGACAAACGCGGTGCTCTGGTCTTCCCGAAGCTGAACGCCGCGATCTCGGCTCTCACCGACTCGAATCGGCGTAACCATTCCTCGTCCCCGCGCGCCTGCTCCGGCTCGGCGGGAGCAAGCCCTTCGCCCCAGTTCGCCAACGCGCCTGCATACTCGCGAATCTGCGACGCATACACCGCTCCGATCTCGTGCCCGGCCTCGATCCCGGCGGCCCGTTGCGCACAGTCTTCCAGTTGCACGGCAAGCTCACGCGCCAGGTCGTCAACGACCGCGCGAACGAGCGACAATGCGTCGTCGGTCAAGGACCGATGCGCATCCGCGAGCCAACCATCCGGGTCCGGAAGCGATCCCGTGAAGTCGTGCAGGTTCAGGATGAACTCGACGACGGCGTGATCCGAGCCCAACCCGTAATCATCCACGAGCTTCACGAACGCCCGTGCCACGGCCGTCTTGCTTCTAGCGGCGGCAGACCGCTCATGCCGGTCCCCTTCTCCGCCCGCCGCATCATCTCTTGCGTCAGACGCCGTTGATCCCGGCGCACCGGGACGACCCAACGGATCTCCCGGCTGGCGTGTGATTCCGTACAGTTCCGAGAACAATCGGTCCAAAACCTGCCGTTTCAGCACGACCGATTCGTCGGCATCGAGCACAAACGCGCCCGGATCGATGTCGACGTGCGTGAACCATCGGCGGATAAGCCACAAACAGAAGGAGTGGATCGTCGATATCTGAGCGCTCTCGACGAGCGCGACCTGTTGTGCCAACCGCTCGTCCTCGGGGCTTGCTTCCGAGCGAGACCGGATGGCGTCGATGATCCGCGAGCGCATCGCCGCGGCCGCCGCCTCGGTGAAGGTCAAGACGAGCAACTCGTCGATGTCGCATCGCGCCCGGCGCCCGCGTGCGGGATGGGGCGCCGCATCGCACACCAGGTACGCACACCGTTCGGTCAGAACGGATGTCTTGCCCGAACCGGCCGCGGCAGACACGATCAGACTGTGACCGCCGGCACCCGCCGGTCCGCAACCGGCTTCAATGGCGTGGCGCTGTTCCGGTGTGAATTCGATCGTCGACATCGAGCCCGATATTATAGCCCGCGCCCGTCCGACTGCACACCGCCGACTCGACTCCGGTTGAGCGTCCGACGCGATCGCCGGGACACCGGTGCACCGGGGTCCGCGAATCTCGACGATCCGTCCCGTTTCATCTTCTGCTCATGCAGAACGTGCCGCGCCGAATGCACCCGGAAGCCCCGACCCGCCCTCGTATCGTACAGTCAAACTCCGGAGGGGAAGGAAGCACAGTTAGGGGGGGACAGAGCACAGTTCAATCGGTTGGGCAACGAGCGGGACATTGCCGTGCGGGGGGCGGGCACCTCGAATCGGGGGGTCAACAGCACCGTCCCGGCGCACCGGGAGCGTCCCGGTCGGTCAAGCCCTTGGTGCCGGACGGCCGGCACGCCCGGTGCGCCGGGATGAGGGGTTGGTGGGGAAAAGGTCCGCAATCTTGGATGGGGTGAAGAACTGTGTGTGTCCGAACAAACCGATGCAGGGGGTATGCGCGCTGGGCATGGTGTGCATGTGTGGTTGTCGTGCAAGGGTGTGGTTCCGTCTGGCCGGGATCGATCCTCCAAGACTCTGAAGGGGACGGGAGACGGCAGACGACGTTAAGTTCCACCGTCGTCCTCTCCGACGACGTCGCTACATACCACGAAACCAGTCCGAACAACCTCTTCGAACTGGCTGAACCGGTGGACGTCACCACCCAGCCGCGGGACGCGAGGGACCGGGACCTGCTCATCCTCGGGCGGATCAGCGGCCCGGAAGACGTCGACGTCTTCGACCTCGGTCCCGTCTACCCCGGCGACCACGTGACGGTCGACGTCGACCTGGCCGAATCACTCGACGGAGCGATCGGCCTCTTCGATGTCGAGGGCACCGCGCTGCTCATCAACGATCATCGCAACGTGTATCTGGGCGTCCGGCGACCTTTCGTGGACGTCGTCATTCAGCGCGAATCGGCCGCCTGCTACATCGGGGTTTCATCCACCCCCGGGTACGATTCGAGGGGCGACTACGCCTTGGTCGCGTCCAACCAGTATCCGGTCGAGATACCACCGCCCAGAACGGACACCATTCTGCTCGACTTCGACGGCGGACACGACGTCAAGGTCGGAAGCCGCGCTGCCATCGATGTGCCGCCGTTCGACGCGGCCAACATATCCGCCGTCTTCACCGGCCACACCGACCGCGTCATCAGCCGCGTCGTCGAGTTCGTGCGTGAAGACTATGCCGGACTCGATGTCACCATCCTGTCCACGTGGGAAGGCGACCTCTTCGAACCGGGCATGACCCGGATCTACTTCGGAACCTACGATCAAGCCCTTCTCGGCGTCGCCGAGGGCGTGGACGAGTTCAACGCCGTCAGGCAGCAGGAGGCGATCATCTTCACGGACACCTTCGCCGCGTTCATGAAGCTCAATCCGACCGTCGAAGAGATCAGCCAGGCACTCGCGAACGTGACAAGCCACGAGATCGGTCACCTGCTCGGGCTCGTGCACACCGATGATCCAACGGGAATCATGGACGTCACCGCCAGCCTGCGCGAGATGCTCGTCGACCAGGCGTTTACCCGCTCGCCCATCTACTCCGCCGTCTTTGGACTCGGCTTTCAGGATGCCCCCAGGTACCTGATCGATGTGGTCGGCGGCGATCCCGATGTGCTCGCGACAAAAACCCGGCGTTCGAGTTGGCGGATTGCGCGCGCGGTCCAGGAGTCTTTGCGCGGCGGAACGGAACTCAGGAAACCCGCGAGGGCCCAGACACGCTTCAGTACGTGCGGTCTCGAGGATCACTAGTCCCGATGCGCCGCGACCGTGCCCTGGGCTTGTGCAAGCGAAACGGGTATGCTGATGAGACGCCAAAAACGGGAAACCGGAAACTACGGAGTGGAGACGGGGACATCCTCCGGTATCCGGTCAGTCGGCCGACGCCCGACGATCCGGTCTCTCGTTTCTGGCCAAGGTCATCGGACCGTGGAACTGCTCATGACGCGAAGATGCTCGAATGGGATTGCCGTGTCGCATGCTCCGATCCCCGCGCGCCGGGCGACGTACGTGGGGATCATCGCAAGCGTGCTGCTTGTCGTCCTGGCGACCGGCCTGCCCGGTTGCGCAATCCCCCCCATACCTTCGGATGGGGACGTCACGGACGGCAACGTCGGCGTTCAGGGTAAGCCCACCGGCGAACCGAACGATGCCTTTTCGTTGGCACTCGAAGCCGTCTTCGACGCCTTCGGCACGGCTCATCTTCAGGGGACCGTTTCCGTAGTCGGCGACATGGACACCTTCGAGATCGGACCGCTCGCCGCGGGTGACGCGCTCACCGTCGACGCCGGCACGCCCGGCTCCAACCTGGATGTGGCCGTGGCGATCTTTGACGCACAGCAGAAGCTCGTTTTCTACAACGACGATCGCGGCGGATCGGGCACCGGGGCGCTGGACGCCTTCCTCGAGTGGACCGTTCGGCACGATTCCGACACGTACTACCTCGTGGTCTCGCACTCCGGATTTGCACCGCAGAACCGGTTCACCGGCAGCTATCGCGTTGACGTCCGGATCGGTTCACCTGAACCGGTTCCCGCTCCGGTCGGCCAGATACTCCTGCTGGACTTCGACGGGGCGGATATCGACTCGTCCGCGCTGGGGCAGTTGACGCTGGACCGGTTCGACGCCGCTGACATCTCCCCCATCTACCAGGGTCAGACCGATATCATCAAGGAGACGATCCGTTCAACGTTCGAGCAGAACTTCGAGCGGTTCGACGTGACGATCACAACCACCGACGACCCGCCGTTGCCCTCGGGCACGGAATATTCCGTCATCTACTTCGGCGGATTCAGCAACGAAGCCTACGGAATCGCCGAAGGTGTCGACGCCTACAACGTCGACTATTGCGATGACGCGATCATCTTCACCGAGTCGTTCGTGCCCGAATACTTCTCGGTCAATCCGACCGCGGTCGAGATGGGGGTCGCCATCGGGAACATCGGCTCGCACGAGGCGGGTCACCTGCTGGGGCTCAATCACGTGGACGACGATCGGGCGCTGATGGACGACGCATCAGCCGCCGATGCGTTCCTCGACGATCAGGAGTTCATGGTGGCGCCGCTCTCGTTGGATCTGATGCCGATCGGCGTGCAGGACGCCGTATTGCTGCTGGAAGAGACCGTCGGGCCTTTTACGGGTCCATAATCCGGGGTGCACGGGACGCTCTCGAGGGAGGAATGGGGTCGATTGCTCCGAGAGGGAGTGACATACATCTGTCTCTGCGTTGCGTGACAGGGAGTCGCACACCGCGACCGCCGCGCGGCTGAAGCAGCAGGGACACGCGCGAACCGATAGCGGGGGAGCTGGTCTGACGGCCCCTTTTTGGGGCTGTTTCTGGGGGGAATTGAGCATGTCCGCCATGTATACGCACTGCCCGCACTGCGCCTTTCCCGCCGTAATCAGCGGGATCGACCGGATGTTGATGCGCTACTGCAGGCAGTGTCGCCGGAAGTACGTGCCGGAAGACGCCATGACTTCGTTTCGCCGCGGCACCACGAACGGTCTCGGCCGCAAACGCGCCGCCCTGCGCGCACAGCTACGACAGCGCCAACGGTCCATCCACTAGCATGCGGTGATCCGTGCGCCGGACGATGCAACATCGCCGTCGTCATCCCGTCGGCTGCATCAGCCCGATCGGTATCCCCTCCGGGTCCGCAAACATCGCGAAGTGACCGACGTTCGGAATCGGCGTCTTGGGAACCAGGACCGTAGCCCCGTGCTTGGTCGCCTCCGACAGCGTCGCATCAATGTCGTCGACCTGGAAATACGCGTTCAGACAGACGCCGGGCGCCTCCTCCGGTTTCATGAAGATCCCGCCCGTCGGTTCCGTGCCCGTGTTGACCAACGTGTAACCCGGTATGGACGCATCGTCGAACTGCCAGTCGAAGACCGCCCCGTAGAACGCCTTACACTTCTCGGGGTCCTCGGTCATCAACTCGAAATGACATAGGGGGTTCGACATCGCAATCTCCTAAACGCCCGGACCACGCGCCACTCGTTCCTGGCAGTCCGTCGAAAAAGGGGACTGGCTCCGAGCACCGACCCGTCCACGAAGTCGTGAGTCACCGCCAGCGAGGTGCCTGTGCCCTTTGTCAACAGCCTCCTAGGTTAGACGCCGCCCACGACATCGTCAATCATGGCGTCACCCGCCAGCCGCCCGCGGTGACTGCAAAGGGTTTGTTCGCCCAGCTGATCGGCGTCGCGACCCCACGGTACAAGCGGTCAACGAAGGTCTGCGTGCCGCGCTGTGCGACCGCGGTCAGATCTTCATCGGCCTCCCACGGACGGGGCCGGTCACCGTCGTCGCCCGAATGAATTCGTTCCGCGGCTTGGAGCGCGCCCGGCTCATCGACCGCCGCGATGCGCACCCACCGAAACGCATCCTGGGCGATCGATTTCGTCACGTCGGCGTCGTCCGGGACCAGGTAGACACGCGCCCGATCGAACGGAAGCGGCGGGCAACAGTACGGGGCCGGTTCCGCGGTCTGAGCGATCCGTTGACCCGACTCCAGCCACGTATCGGTTCCCCCGTGCAGATAGGGACCGAACGCGGATACCCGCCGTGCCCGCAGACGGGAGGCCGCGTCCGTCGCGTCGACCCGGAAGTTGTAGAGATACGCCCCCCCGAAATACGCGACCCAGAGTACGACCAGCGCCGTCGCCACCCACCGGGCGGCGTCGCGAAGTCGCGTCACGCCGGGTGCCAGCAGACACGCCGTACCGATCGCCAGCGCCGTGTTCGTGAACACGCCGAATCGCCCGTACTCCGCCGGCTTGCCCGCCCCGATCGCCACGAATTGCAGGAAGAACACGGCGGCGACCACAACGAGCGGCAACACGGCGTCGTTTTTTCGCACCAGCGCGACAACCAACGCGATCACACCACACCCGAGAACCGGCAACGTCGCGCCCTCCACGGTCAGCTCGATGACACGGGTGAACCCTTCCGCGATCCGGGCGATCTCGTACATCGCGAACGAGTTGCCGAAGTTGCTCGCCAGCACCGCGCGATTGGTCAGCAGGTTGATCACGGTGTAGGGGTTGGTCAGCAGGTAAACGACAACTCCGACCGAGACGCCGAGGACGGTCCGGACGAGTGCGTTCTTGACGTAACGCGATCCGACCAAGGTGACACGTTCCTGTCGCCAGTCCATCACCGCAACGAGCGGTATTAGCACGAAGATCGGCCAGCTCGACAGAACCATCCCGAACGCCGCCCCGCAGCAAACGCACATCCACCACCAGTCCGCAGGGAACGCGCCATCGCTCCCTCTCTTACCAACGGGATCCATGCCTCCCCCCCTTGCTGAGGGGGGGCTGGGGGGCGTTCTTCCCGCACCAGACAGGTGCCGCATCGCGAACAGCACCGCCGTCAACATTAACACCGCCCCCGGCAGATGCGGCTTGCCCTCGTGGGCCATACACACCACGACCGGCATCAGCGTAAACAGCAGCGCCGACAAGACGCCCGTCCGTCGCCCGCCCAGCCGCCGTGCCATCGCGAAAACGACCATCGCCCCGACAACACCCCATGCGGCCGCGTAGCCCCTGGCGACGATGTAGAACTTGCCGAATTCGTCGGGGTTGTCGAGGTAATACGGCACGTCGCTGCGAACATCGATCAACCCGGCGACGCCGCACGCGCCGATCAACGCCCCGACCGGATAGATGAACAGCCCGCCGTATTGATAGAGCTTGGGATCGAGCTGCAACTTGCCCGGCCTCATCCCCGCAAGCGCCATCATGGTGATCATCTCGTCCGGCTGATAGGTGTACAGCCGATAGCGCAGGTAGATCTTCGCGACGTCTTCGTCGCTGCCCGTCAACAGGATCGGTTCGTCCCCTTTATCGAGCGGATCGGCGTCCACGTCCGCCCCGCGCGTCGGCAAAAACTTCTCCCCCGCCCCCGCAAGCCGATAGATCTTCTCGCCCGACCACGGCGCACCGCCGCCGAACAGATACCTGTCAAGCCCCCGCGACGGTAGCCCCCACGTCATGCCCACGACCGACAGAACCGTAAACAGCATCAGCACCGCGGATAGTGCCGCAAGCTCGACGCGAGAGATTCGACTGCGTTGATTGTTCATCAAGATTACGTCGCGTACCCATCAGCCGAGGCGGACGAATACGCGTCTAGCGTGCCGGAGGCACGACATGGTAATAGCCCAGCGATTCATCGCTGGGATACCATCTCCACATCGCTACGCCAGTGCCGTAGGTACGGTTGAACGCCGGACCACCCGTCCCTACGGGACTTGGGTCGAACGCTCGCCCGAAACCCCGTGTTGAAACACGGGGCTATCCTCACCGCGTCCCGCCGGAACGCCAAACAGAAACACAACCGACCCCCACCCTACAAGCAACGCGGTAAGAACGCCGGATCAGACATCCGATACAACGCTCGTACCGGCCCGCCTGTTCGCCCATCGTTGGGACAGAGAATCGGTCAGATGCCAGAAGACCGCTTCCGTCCGTCTGCCTTCAGCGCATTGCGGCGCTCTTCCAGGAACTCATTGACGACTGCGCTTTTCTCGAGCCACTGAGCCCTCTCGTATTCCCGGCGAACGCGGATCGGGTCCTTTCGGTACCTTCGGCACTCTTCCAACGAGTAACACACCCCACATTCTGGGCAACGGTGGTTATCGGGTAGCCCGCGCAGGTTGTACCCGCAGTGTATGCAAAACGGATACGTCAAGTGGATTGTCACCCTGATCCCGTGCATCGTCACGGCTCCCGTAACGCCCACAACCGCCGCAGCCAACGTCCACCAGCGAGTGAAGTTGAGCAGGACAGCAGTTACGCCGAATCCGCGAAGCAGACTGAAAAACCAGATCGCATGGCCCACGAACCTGCTCTTTCCCGGGATGAACCATTGTTCCTCAGGCTGCGTGTGCTGTGGATCTGCTACCGACATCGTTTCACTTGCGCCCGCTCTGCGCGGTATTCGCTACCAGAACCGCGACGCGCACTTGTATCGCCCTTCCGGGAAGACCCTATGGAACGCTTTCAACACGCCGCGAATCGTGCGGTGCCCGATGTCGTCCGACCACGCCAGCGGGCCCTTGGGATAATTTGCACCCTTCACCATCGCGACATCGATGTCCGTCCGGGCCGCTACACCCTCATCCAGAGTGAAACCGGCTTCGTTGATGACCGCGCTCAGGATGCGACAAAAGACGTATTGCTCGGTGGCCGACGCCCGTGCGATCCCGCCCTTCTCCGTGAAATTCAGCATCGCGTCGGACAGCAGCGGCGAAACGTGAAAGCTGCGCCGATCGACAGGGTACGCGGGCAACGCGATGTCGTCCCGGTACAAGTAAAACCCCCGGCCGGTCTTGCGACCCAGATGCCCTTGCCCGACGAGTTCCCGCTGTATGGGGTGCGGCTCGAGCCGCGGCGGTTTGCCCATCCGCTCCCAGATTGACTGACCGGATGCCAGGTTCACGTCCAGCCCGATCAAATCCATCA
>JASFUW010000052.1:0-17590 GCA_050050135.1 Phycisphaerae bacterium | reverse complement strand
GTCCGGCTGGCCGCCGGGAAGACGACCAGACTCGGGATCACCAGGAACCAAACCGCCGGACGTCGCAACACGCACCTCCTCTTAGCGCCCAGAGCAACCGCGCTCACGTTACCCCAAATACCCAACCGGACGAAATGCTAGTATAGCCAGTTAGCCCCCGACGCGTGAGACCGCTTGTCCCACAGGCGGCATTTGGCAGCCGTAACTGAATTCATAAATCCACAACTGCAGAATCCCTCACAGGAGGGCCGACTTCCGGCGTGAGTGCCGTCGGACCCGCGACGGCTACTGCCGGCCAAAGTCGCGGAAGATGGCGGCGATGTCCTCCAAATCCATCTCGCCGTCCTGGTCGTAATCGTAGAACGTCGCGCAGAACGACCCGATGTTCACACCGGGCCCTCCGTTCGCATAGCAGATCGGAAGTCGGACGACATCCGTCAGATCGATGACGCAGCTCTGGCTGGAGTCGCCCTGGGGTCGACCGTCTTGGTCGACGATTACGCCGAGCGGGGTGAACGGGCAGTCGTCGAAGATGTTCAGCACCCCGTCGCCGTCGGCGTCGGTGTCACAGTCATCGGTTCGTCCGTCGCCGTCGAAGTCGGGGTCGCATTCGTCGGGAATCAGGTTTCCGTTGCAGTCGTCGCTGAATCCGCTCCAAACGTCACAGACGTCCACCTCGCCGTTGCCGTTGCAGTCGGTCTCACATTCGTCGGGGATGTCGTTGTAGTTGCAATCTTCGCTGGTTCCGTTGGCGACGTCCTCGCTGTCCGGAGTGTCGTTGTTGTTGCAGTCGGTCTCGCCGATTCGGAGGTAGTAAACGTCCTGCTCGCCGTTGAAGGTGGCTGCATAGGCGACGCTGGCACCGAAGTTGTCCGAGACCATGTCGTAGTAATCCCCGATCTTGTTCTGGCTGGGCCATCCGATGTGGGGATCGAACGATGGGCTGAGCGGAACGTTGTCGGACCATTTAACGCCGCCATCGAGCGAGTACGCGTAATAGAGTTCGGAGTCGAAACCGAAGAGATCGTTCCGCGTATCGTTCCAGATGACGTCGATGCGCCCGTTCGGCGCCACGGACATGGTTCCGAACCACTGCCAGGCCACGTCGTTGGGATCGTCGTTGATGCGGACCGGTTCGCTCCAGGTCAATCCCCCGTCGGTACTTCGGGCGAACATCACGTCCAATGGATCGTTGCCCGGCGGGTCGACGGAACTCAGTACGTAGAGGTTTCCGTTGCTTGGACCGTCGGTGTGGTCGCTGGCGATCCAGGCTTGGCCGAGCAGACCGCCGGGGTTGGGCCCCCCACCGAAGGCGACAGAACCGCCCATGTCGAAGGTCGTGACCTGGTCGAATTCCACCGCGGCCACGGCCTCCTGTGCGTTGCTCGACCTGACAACGAGAAAATCACCGCCTGAACCGTTCCCGCCGACGATGAACAGCGCCCCGTCCGGCGTTACGGTCAACGTGCCCCACCGCGGGCTTTCCGGGATCGAAATGGGCAACGAGAAGCTTGCCCCGCCGTTGGTCGAGCGGTTGAAGGTGGCGTTGCCGCAACATCCGGCGGCAGGGCTCCACGCGATGTAGATATGCCCATCACCCTGACCGCCCGTGCGGTCGATCGTGAACCACGCCTTGTCACCACCGTAGGCGTAGACTTCTTGCGGCCACGTCACCCCGCCATCGAGTGACTTATACATGTAGCACGCCCACGCGCCGGGACCGCGGTCGGGTTGCAGCCCGTAATAGTAGAAGCGGCCGGAGGCATCGACGTCCACCACCGGGTCGCTGGAAAACTCACCCGGTTCGAGCACGCCGGGAAAGGTCCACGTCTGTCCTGCGTTCTGGCTGTACGCTTGCCCCGCGGTTCTGAAGTTGCTGTCGATCGTGTCAAACTGCCGCCACCCGATGACCATTCGGGTCGCGTTGGTGGGATCGACCGCGATCGAGGGTTCGTTGGCGGCGTCGCCGAAGATGTTGTTCCCCTGTGCGTCGACGTTTACCTGAACGCTCGTGAACGAACCGCGGACCCAGGACCGCGCGGGCGCGGTCGCGCGTTTTGCAGATCGATCGAGCCCGGGCGCCGAGGGATCGTAAGGCAGATCGTGTCCAAGCGACCACAGGTCGAGCTCTTCGAACCGGTCCGTCACCTGACGATCCGCTCCGCCCCGAACCGCAGGTCCGTGCGAGGAAACCAGCAGGATCATAAGGACTGCAAAGATCCCGAGGGTCGGGAGCTTCATACTCGGCCTCCTCACATACGGGCACAGGTTGCTGTGGATAGACGCATCAGCCTTCGTGGTCGTCCACGCCGGCGTTCTCGCATTCGAGGCATTCGCCGCCACATCCTATTCTCTCCCACTATAGCCGGATTATTCCCTCGAATGCGACGTCTGGTCAAAAACAGGCGCTGTCCACCGCGCACGGCGACACGCGGGCGGCGACCGCAGACGTCAGGATGCGGGGGCATGTGCCGAAATGCGGACGACTTCGTCGGACCTCAGCCGACAGGCTCAGGTCCGATACAAACGGTGTTTCTCGATGTAGGCACGGACCGTATCGGGGACCAGGAAGCGGATCGATCTGCCCTCGGCGACGCGTTCTCGAATTCCCGTCGCAGAAATGTCGATCCGGGGCGTGTCCAGGACTCCGGATTGCAGACCGCGGGTTTGAGCTTCGGTGAGCACGGGCGCAAGCCGCTGCCAATCCAGGTCGTCAGAACCGGGGCGGGCGGCGGTTACGATCCGGCAGGTGTCGACGAGCGTGGCCACGTCGCGCCAAGTCGCCAGTTCCATCAGGGAATCCGCGCCGATGATCCAATGTACGACCGCATTCTGGCCGAGTTGCTGTAGGAAATGGTTGACCGTGTCGATGGTGTAGCTCGGACCCGATCGTGTCAGATCGTAGTCACTATAGGAAAAGAGGGGCTCATTTCTGATCGCCAGTCTGACCATCTCCGCCCGGTGCGGGGCATCGGTGAGCGCGTCGGTCGATTTGTGGGGGGGGGTGGCGGACGGAAGGAAGATGATCCGATCAAGCCCGAGGCGTTCGGCAATCGCCCGGGCCACGATCAGGTGCCCGTGGTGGATCGGGTCGAAGGTCCCGCCGTAAAGTCCGATGCGCTCGACCATTGCGTTCACGCTCCCGCCCCGCTGGCGCTTGCCCCCTACGCTGATTAGCCCGTCCGTTTCGACCTGAAGACGCCGGTGTGCGCTGCCCTGTCGGCCCCGGCGCTTACACGTTTGCCGCGTCCATCCCCTCAATCGCAGGTCTCTGACCAACCGATAATACATCATCTTCCGTTCAGGAGCGAACCCGGCATGAGCACGACGCGGCGACCGTATGTGAGCTTCGTTATGGCGACGCACAACCGGCGGGAAGTGGTGGCGAGCACCTTGACGCGGCTCGCGGAGTGTGGGCTCGACCGGGAGGCGTTCGAGATCATCGTGGTGGACAACGCCTCGACGGATGGAACGCGGGAGGCGATCGGCGACCGCTGCGACGTTCTGATCAGGCTCCGGAAAAACGCGGGAAGCTGTGCCAAAGCCGACGGGGTCGCGCGAGCGAATGGACAATACATCGTGTTTCTGGACGACGATTCGTGTCCCCGGCCCGGGTCGGTCGCGCGGATGATGTCGCATTTCGAGGAGGACGCCGGGCTCGGGGCGGCCGGTTTCGCCGTCCATCTTCCGGACGGCCGTCGCGAAGGCGGGGCGTTGCCCGATGTCTTTGTCGGTTGCGGGGTCGGCTTTCGGGCGCAGGCGTTGCTCAGCGCCGGCGGGTTGGATCGGTCGTTTTTCATGCAGGCGGAGGAATATGACCTGACCTTCCGGCTCGCGACCGCCGGGTGGCGCGTCCGCATGTTCGACGACCTGCACGTTGATCATCTCAAGACACGGCAAACGCGCAAGAGCGGCCGGACGACGTTCTTCGACGTTCGCAATAATCTGCGCGTCGCCGCCCGATATCTGCCGGCGCCGTACCATCACCGCTACCGGGATGATTGGCTTCAACGGTACGCCTGGCTCGCCCAGCATGACGGGCACGTCGGACCGTATGTGCGCGGTGCGCTGTCGGGACTGACGCGCGGATGGCACGAACGCTTGGCCTATGCGCATCGCCGTCTCCGGCCTGATTCCTTCGAGCAGTTCTTCAGGTGGGGCTGTCTGAGGCGCCGGATGGGCGAGTTGGCGGCGGCCGGCGTGCGCTCCATCGTCCTCGCGGACCTGGGGAAGAACGTGCTGGCGTATCACCAGGCCGCGGGAGCTACAGGCGTCAAGGTCCTGGCAGTGGGGGATGATCGGTTTTGCGGAAACAACCGGCGCTACCGGGGCACCCCGGTCCTTCCCCTGGCGGATGCCCTGGATCACGCCCCCGACGCGATCGTGATCGGAAACACGTCGGCGGTCCACGGCTCGACCGCGTACCATCGCGTGGTCGAACTCGGATTTCAACCTGTCTACCACTGGTTTGGGTCGGTCGGTCAATCTACCGATAAGCAGGATGTGATAGCGCGTGCGACGCGCGTACCCGACGAACCGGCGATGGTCGGTGCGCAGACGTCCTCCTGAGCCGCACGCTTCAGCTTGCGCGGGTATCCGCGCGGGCTGAAAGCCCGCGGCTCGGGCGCCGCCGAAATGCGAGGACCGGACCGTGACCAAGACCGCACTCATCACCGGAATCACCGGGCAGGACGGGTCGTACCTGGCCGAACTCCTGCTCGAGAAGGGATATCGAGTCCACGGGATCATCCGCCGGGCGAGCAGTTTTACGACGCAACGGATCGACCATCTCTACCGCGACCGTCATGAAGGCGACGTGAGGCTGATCTTGCACTACGGTGACCTGCTGGATGCGGTAAGCCTCCGCCGGATCATCGGGGAGGTCCGCCCCGACGAGGTGTATAACCTGGCCGCTCAATCACACGTCCGAACCAGCTTTGATCAGCCCGTGTACACGGCCGAGGTCGTTGCGATCGGGGCGTTGAACGTGCTCGAGGCGATCCGCGACTATCGCGACACGACCGGGAGCGAGCCCCGATTCTACCAGGCATCGAGCAGCGAGATGTACGGTCGAGCGGTTCAGATACCGCAGACCGAGGCGACGCCTTTTTATCCGCGGAGCCCGTACGCGTGCGCGAAGGTGCAGGCGTTCTGGCAGACGATCAACTACCGCGAAGCCTACGAGCTTTTTGCCTGCAACGGGATTCTGTTCAACCACGAGTCCCCGCGGCGGGGCGAGACGTTCGTGACGCGGAAGATCACGCGGGCCGCAGCCCGGATCAAGCTCGGGTTGCAGGATGCACTGTTCCTGGGAAACCTGGACGCCCGGCGCGACTGGGGCTACGCCCCGGAATACGTCGAAGCCATGTGGCTGATGCTCCAGCAGGAGGACCCGGACGACTACGTCGTAGCGACAGGAGTATGGCATAGTGTCCGCGATTTCCTGACCGAGGCTTTCGGCTGCCTCGATCTGAACTGGGAGGAGCACGTCCGCCTCGACCCGCGCTACTTGCGCCCGACCGAGGTGACCATGCTGCGCGGTGACGCCACGAAGGCACGCGACCTGCTCGGCTGGAAGCCGAGGACCACGATGCCCGAACTCGCCCGCCTGATGGTCGACGCCGACCTGAAGCTTGCCGAGCAGGAACGCACCCTGGTCGACGCCGGGCACTTGGTGTAGGTTTTTCGCGAGCGTGAACCGGTTGTATCAGGCGGGCAGGGAGGCTATCATTTACCCTGCGCAGTTCGGGCGGATGTCAAGTTGCGCTATCGAGGTCGGCGACCGGCTTGGCAAAGCGAACATCCTCCGACGTGTGGATAGACATTGGAGACGCCCCTGTGACATCCACAATCTAGGGACGCCATGGCGAACACCGAAACCAGCTCAGGATGCAGACAATCATGAATCTGAGGAGCACCGGATCGCGGAACCGTTCACTTCGTATCAAGTTGGGTCTGGCGGCTTCGCTGCTGCCTTTGGCGGTGTGGGTAGCCAGTTGCTCTGTGAGCGTCGGTGTAGGCCCCGGCGCCGTGCAGTTCGGCGTCGACATCCTGGGCAAGAGCTTCACGCTCACGTTCGGCGACATTGGCGCCCTCGTGTTCAAAGCCGGGGTCCGCGTCACCGTGCCGACCGCGTTTACGTTGTTCGACGAGACGCCGCGGGAGGTGCCCCCGAGCGGTCGCATGATCCTCCCGACCGACAGCGTCGGCGTGGGGAGGCTGCTGGAGGGCAAGGTCGGCGTACAAAGTCAGTCACTGCCGCTCAACGGGTCGGGCACCCTGACGTTCTCCATCGCTTCGGGTCAGTCCGCAGCGCTGTGCGACAGCGCCGTGCTGATGTCGGAATTCGACATCGCGCTGACGTCCGGCGTCATATCGGTGCTCGACGAGGAGTATGAACTTTCGCAGGCGGCGCTCGACATCATCGCCACCAACGACGTGACCATCTGCATCGAGATGGACGCCGACTTCGACGGCGAGCTGACACTGGGTGATTTCGCGTTGGAGTTCGACGGCGGCGAACCGGCCGACGACGATGATGCGGACGCCGGGTCTGACCCGGACCTGAGCGGCGGCGCCTTCGTGCCGATCGACAACCGCGCAGGTCGGGCGGTGTTAACCAGCGTCAATCGTATCATCGGCGGAATCAGCTACGGGATCGTCGGCGTTCTGGAGGACCAGACGCCGGCCGTCACCGTCGAAACCGCCAACCCGAACACCATCTCGATCGATCCGTTCGCACTCGGGCTCGCGACGGTGACCGAGTTGCATATGGCCGTGCACAGCTCGTTCGTGCCCGACGTGAGTGAAGGCGTCCAGATCGCGACGCTAACGGCCGAATACGCCCAAGACGGAGAACCGACGGTCTTGACCTTTGTCCTCGGGACCAACACGGCCGAGTGGTCGTATACGCGAATCGAACACGTTACGGCGTTCGGTGGCGTGCAGCACTCGCAGTCGCCGGTGCTGTACGACTTCAGAACCACAGTGGATTCAGCCGCGGAATACACGGGGTATTCCTACTATGTCGGCATGCCGCTCGACTCACTACGCACGCTGTCCCGTCTGACACTCACCATGAGTCCCGCCGAGACCTTTCCGCCGGTGCGGGCGGCGACGGGCGGGCTGGCGAACTGGGCGGCGCAAGCCATCACCGCGGTGACGCTCGAGGGTGTCTGGCTTCCACCGCCGGAGCCGGAGCTTCCCGAAGCCTGTTGCACGGAAGACGGGGCGTGTGTCGACATGGAACCGGAGCCCTGCCAGCTTGACGGCGGGACCGTTCTTGGACCCGGTACGACCTGCGCCGCCAATTCCGCCGAGTGTGACGCGTTCGAGCCTGAGGATGATGAGCCCGACGATCCTGACCCGGTCGAGCCCACCGGCGGCTGCTGCTTCGTCAACGGAGACTGCGAGGACCGCACCGAAGAATCGTGCGTGTTCGTGCTCGGCGACTATCAGGGCGACGGAACCTCCTGCGACAGTCTCACCTGCACACCGCAGATCGAGTACGTCGTCTGGTATACGGGGAACGTTTGTTGCTGGGGTGCGCCGTTGCTTTATATCTCGGACCGGATCACTTTCAATCAACCCAGGTCCAGATCGTCCTTCCCCGGTGGCGGCATCGACCCGTCCATACCGGCCATCAAGGTGGAGATGCAGGGCGGATTCGCATCGCGCGAGGACGCTCAGAACTGGATATGCCCGCAGTTTACGTCGTCCTCGTTTCATTACTGGTGCGGACGCCACTATCAGATGGGCGGCAAGAACTGGCAGCCCGGAAGCCTGGGGTGCGACTTCAGCACGCTGCCGGACACCACCACGCCACCCGAAGCGGACGTGTGTAAGGAGGTCGCGGACAGCATGCTGGACATCGTAGCCTGCTGCTATCCGGACACGACCTGCGCGGAGGTCGACCGACCCGATTGCTCGGCCGGGGGCGGAAAGCCTCACCCCGGCGGCCACGACCGCTGCGGGGTCGAGGTCTGCCCCGGCAGCCCACCCGCATGTCCGCGAGACAACATCTGCGAGTTGGACTGCCCGTCGTTCGACGGCGATCCGGATTGCGATTTCTGTGATTCCGGCAACCGTTGCGTCGAGGGCTGCGCCACGCCCGATCAGGACTGTTGCCTCGGACTGAACGTGTTGAAAAACGGCGACGCGGAAGACACGGCTGCGGCCCAAAACTTCGATGAAATCGTTCGTCTCAATGCGCCGATCGACGAGGGATGGAACGTCTTTCAAGGGAACATGACGCCCGTTGCCTATGCCATCGGCCGCGCGGTGCATCCGAACCCGGCCATTTCCGCCAAGATAGGCGGAGGAAACAATTACTTCGCCGGCGGTCCGGGGGGTGTCTCGCCGACGATCGCCCAACAAGGCGTGTTCCTGAACTTGTTCGTTCCGCTCGAAGTCGTCCAAGCCGAAAAGGTCAAGGCCACACTGTCGGCGGACATCGGCGGGTTCACTTCGCAGTCGGATTACGGAACGGTGGAGGTCAGCTTCCGGGACGAGTTATTGAACGAGGTGCAGTATCTCGGTCTGGGTTGGGTGACGCCCGCCCACCGCGGAAACGTGACCGGGTTCGTTCACCGCTGCGGGTCCATGATCATTCATAAGGATGCCGTGACGGCCGAGGTCCGCATCATCATCTACCGGTTCAACGGATCGTACAACGACGGGTACGTCGACAACGTTTCGCTCTACCTGGAGCACATCGAGTGCGACAACCCGGTGGCCGACGCGTGTGTTCCGTGATCGGGCCGACTCCGAACGGTCATCACGCCGCGTTTTGAGGGGTCGTGGCCCACGGTAACAGCATCAGGGCGCGCGGCCTCCACCGCCTGGGACGCCGAACCATGAGGCCGGGCCTCGTTCGCTTGACGAGCGATACCGAGGTCAAGCTTGCCGAACAGGAACACACCCGCGTCCAGGGCGGACATCTTCCCTGGTATATTGCTTGGCAAGACTTCTTTTGGGGAGTGTCCTCCACGGTCCGATCTCGAATGTGACCGTCCCTCTGGGTGGGTTTCGATCACCGTCCGTGCGGCGACTGCGGCGCCTAATAATGTAACGGTTCTGGGCTAGCGAACTCGCCAATCAGGGGGTGTGGCAGGATAAACCAGCTGTACGAAAAACCGCCGTTCGAGTGTCAACAGGCACGTACGTTCTCCCATATACACAATGAGCGACCCGGAAGAGTCCAGGTGTACGCGGCCGGGCAGCGTCGAACCGGGATGCGGTTTGAATTGACGGGTCTGCGCAGTCTGAGGCGAACTGTGAGCGCCCGCTTTGTAGGTCCGTTATGCATAGGCGCAAGTACTACCGAGTCACTCCAACCGTCGCTATCCAAGTTACACTGTGGGCCGGCGCGAGGCGCATTTGGAATGGGCGACTTGCAGACATGTGCTTCGGTGGTGTGCGGATCGAGCTACTGGGCGTCCGGTTCCGCGACTCCGGGCCTCCAGACGTTGCACTTGGTGAAACGGTAGTTCTGCGCTTCCACATCCCCGAACACGAGCCACTCGTGACGGCTCACGCCATCGTCGTACGTCGTGATGATCATGAGGGTCACTGCTACGTCGGGTTCCGCTTCAGCAACAGGTCGCAACTTGAGGATCAACTGTCGGTCAGACTCTATGGGTTGTTCAACCGGCGGCGGGCGTTCCGCGTGGAGCCAGGAGCATCGCCCGAGACGATGGGCGCTGTCGCCCTTGAGAGCGAGGACACCGATCTGTGTGTCCGGGGGCAACTGGTGGACCTTTCGGTGGCCGGGGTGGGGGTTCGGGTGCCCCTGGAGTGCGAGCGGGTGTTCGCGCGGGGGGATGCGGTGACCGTGACACTTTGGCTTCCGAACTACGAGGAGCGAATCAGGGTGCCCGGCAACATCCACCAGCGTCGCGTGGTCAGCGTGGCGGCGGCCCACTACGGCATCGAATTCAAGTTCGAGCACTCGCCTGAGACCGAGAAGCAACAGGGCGCGATCGTCGCATACGTCCTGCAACGCCAACGCGCCGCCCGGCGTATGCGGTGAGGCGGCTTGCCGGAGGGCGACAGACCGCTCGTTCGTTCCCCGTCCACGCCCTACGTCCGAAAGTGTCAGGGCGACAAATCTGTAACGCCCGATCGACAATGTACAGTCCTGTCATGCGGGCAAGAATCGTGCAGCCATCGGCCGATGTTATTCGTCTGTATCAGTGGTTGGGCGGGCCTTGAAGATTGGTCGTTTCGGAGTATGCGGCATTGATCACGTTCGAGATTGGGAAGGTTGAAGTTACACCCGGAGCGGTCGACGCGCTCAAGCGGAACGGCCAGGTGCCCGGCGAGTTTATCTCGCGCCACGTGCGGTGTGATTGGGGCGAGGTTCCGACGCGCATCGCGACGACGAACAACAAGGCGCTCGACCGAACGAAGCGCATCATGTCGACCTACCGGATGAAGGACGGGCACGTGCTCTGGGTGGTGACCGCGGCCGACCGGTCCTCGACCAAGGTGCTCTTGCCCTGGGAATCCGTGCTGACCGCCGCGGCTACGTCGCAGTGGCGCGCGGCGTGGACGTCGTTTTGGCGTTATTCCGCGGTCAAGCAGGTGGTGCTCTGAACCGACGCCGCCCGCCCGCTCGGTAAGCACCTCGGAACCGGGCGAACTGTTCCCGCACCCGTCTACGCCTCGCCGGTTGACTCGCTACGGGGATTCTCTTCGGCGCTGTCCGGGTTCTGGGCGGGCGAGGAGGCTTCCGGCGAGTCTTCGGCGGCGGGCGGCGCACCGAAGGGCGGTGAGCTTTCCCCGGTCGCGTCGTCCTCCTCGATGTAGATTTCGTCCGTATCGACGTCGTCCACGTCACGGCGCAGCAGAAGGTAGATGACCGTGCTGTTGGAGAAATACAGAGAGATCAAAAAAGACCAGAGGAGCCCGATCGTTATCAACACCCAGACGCCGACCAGAACCACGGAGATGTATTCCCACCACGCCAGCCCCTCGAACGCAGGCCACGCGTGCATGGCTTCCGGTCCGGCGAAGGGCCAGAGCATCGCCATCTTGTTGATCGGCGCCTCTTCCGTGCCGTTGGGCCACCAGCCGAACCACGCGGCGCCGACGCTGACCACAAAGCGGGTGATCAAAAGAGCGAGGTAGGTGAAGAGGTTGACGATGACCCAGCAGATCGCGGCGTAAACGATGGCGATGACCGTATACAGCAGCCATTTCCAAGGTTTGGAGAGGGGATAGTAGATACCGCGCTGAAAGGCGTCGAACGCGTCGGACCCTTCGACGGCCACCGCCGGCCACAGCAGGTGCCCCCCGATCGCCAGACCCACCAGCAACACCGCGATCAGGAACCCACCCAGGATTGCCAACCCGAAGCCGAGCCCGCAGAGGACGTCGCCCAGGATCGGGATACGGAACACCATCCCGCCCAGGATCATCACGACCGTGGTAAGGAGGATGAACCCGATCGGAATGACCGGCGCCAGGAAGAACCCACCGAACAGCTTCTGTCGGCTGAACTCGAGCGCTTCGCGTATCGGCACCGGCTCACCCCGTGCCAGGCGGACGGCATCCATCCTGCACATGGCCCCGCCACACCACGACCAGATCAGTAGAAAGCCGATCGCGAACAACAGAAAATACAGGAAATGGTGCCGGACAAGCCACCAGACGCCATACACCATGCCGACCACGTTGTGGAGCGGTCTCGTGTCCGCGTGGGTTTCGAGGTAGTTACCCAGTATCGTCCCGCCGATCACGGATGTCCCGGGGATCGAAGAGCCGAGCACACCGAGCACGCAGCGTTTTTGGTGTGTGCGCCACACCTCGAAGATACCGTAGGTGCCTTCGGGATCCTCGTGCGTTCGGTCCATCTGGCGGGCCTGAATGAACTGGGTGATGGCGGCCTCACCGACCTGATGCTGCGACCAGATCAGATCGAGCACGCCACCGAGGACAAAGGTCAGAAAGATGCCGAACAAGCCGAGTACGAGTTTGCTCGGCTGGCACGCGGCCCGGAGCGTACCGATGATGCTTCGCAAACCACTTGCTTCGAGCCAGCCGATCCCGCCTTGTTGGTCTTGATTCTGCACCATGACACGCTCCCGGCAGACGACCGGTTCGACCGGTCGATCGCAGGTCCTTTCGCCCGATGGCGCGTTCCGGCCACTCGGAGGAACACGCCTTGGAAATGCCACTTCCTGGACGGGCACGGACCGCGCGTAGCCCCGTTTCCGAACGGTGCCGCCCATTATAGTTTCGGGGTTATTATCGGCAATGGACGGGTTCAGACCGGACAATTTGCCCGCGCAGCCCCGCATCACAACTTCGAACACCGACGACCCGCCTGCCCGATACCCGAACAGGTGTTAGTCAAGCGGTGCGGGGTTCGGGGGAACTTCGCCGGGCGCGCCCCCGTATATCGGGACCTCTCGCGGTCGGGAGCACGCGCAGCATTGCTCGGCTCCGGTCGGCGTGCCGCGGTGGCGCGGCGTGGCCAGGTGCCCCGCGGACCGCAGGTTGGAGCGGCTAGGCGCGCGGGAAGAAGGTTGGCGGCTTGGTTGCGGGCGCGCAGGACCAGGCTCAAGCAGGTTTCCGATCCGCCTACAGTTCGGGTCGTCGAACCGCCGATCCGGGCGGCGCTTAACTTCCGGCGACGTCAAAGGTTAGAGGTGATTGGTCGTCGCCTGCCGGCAGAGCGGGGATGCGCGGCCTCGGGCCCGGCGCCCGCAGCGGCTGGCCCGAAAAACAAGTGGAACCGTAACAACCGCGCGGGTGGGCGGGTGGATCGCGGTTCCTCGGCGCGCTGCCCGGAGCGCGACCGTGGCAAACGAGTCGAGCGCCGTCCGGACCACGGTCAATCGTTCAAAGCCCCCCTCGTCGCCACGCCGGGGGCGCATGGAAGCCGTTTTCTTCCCGGGCACGGAGGGGTATAATACTTGTAGGAAGTCTGACGGGTGCGACTTCCGTGCCCGACAGGGAGTGGTTAAACGGCTGAACCGATACTAGAACCCTGTGGCGTTACGCGATGGTGCCAAACGACGTACCGACCCCCCTAGTGGTTGGCGGTCCGGGCGCCGGCGGACGACCCACCTTAGTGGAAGGGTTCCGTCCGTTACCTCCCATCGGCACTTTGGCGGTTGCGCCTTTCGGACGATAGAAGGAGGGCTTGCGTCTTTGCCGCAAGCCCTTCTTGTTTCACGGCGCGGTCCGTCATGCTTGTTGCTTCCGAGGGGTGTTCCGGCTGGGTGGGCGTCCCCGTACCATCCCGATTTATGTAGTGCGATTAACGATGACGAAGACGAACAAACAACTGGTGCTGTTCGAGGATGAAGGATACGTCGACCTGCTTCCGCTGGTCTATTGGCGCTCCGTGTTCGAGTTACAGGTCGGCCGAAAGATCGTTCTCGACCGGATCGCGCAGCGGTTGGGTCTGCCGGTCAGCGGCGTTTGGGCTCGGGACTGGCTTGCGCCGGTGGCGGCGCAGCGCTGCGGGGCACCCGCCAACCAGTCGATTCAGGCCGGCACCATCCTGGTCAACGGACGGTGGATTCTGGATGAGGAGATGATCCTCCCCGACGGTCCGGTCGTCGGCGTCATCGATCAGGACGTTGCCTATATCGTCTGCGATGCGAAGTTGGCGGGGCAGCTTGCTGCGGCCGATCTGCTCGACGCGACGAGGCGCAAACTGAGCCTGGAAGGCGTGCCCACGGTCGATGCACCGGGGCGGATGTTCCACTACCCCTGGGACATCATGGCTTCCATCTCCGAATTGTTGGAGGGCGACTGGAGTGCGGGTGACGCGGTGATCGAATCGGAACTCGACGCCAAGGTCGTGCTCGAGCCCCGCGATCGAATCCATGTCGGCGAACGCACCGAGATTCACCCCACCGCGGTCATTGATGCAACGGCCGGTCCGGTCTACATCAGCCACGATGTACGCATCGGGGCCTACAGCGTGATCGAAGGACCCGCGTATTTCGGACCCTGTTCTCGCGTGAATCCGCACAGTTGGCTCCACGGCGGGAACGTGATCGGTCCGGTCTGCAAAGTCGGCGGTGAACTTCACGCCTGCGTGCTCAACGGATATACAAACAAGCAACACAACGGCTTCCTGGGGCACTCCTATGTCGGAAGTTGGGTCAACATCGGCGCGGGCGCGAACAACTCCGATCTGAAGAACACCTACGGGAAGATTCGCGTCCCGGTCAACGGGGTGAACGTCGAGACGGGCGAACGGCTTCTCGGTTCGGTCATCGGGGACCACGCGAAGCTGGGGATCAACGCGACGGTTCCCACGGGCGCGGTGATCGGGCTTGCCGCCAGCGTCGCCTCGACGCGTCTTCTGCCGAAGTTCCTGCCGTCTTTCAGTTGGGTCACGGAAGATCACGTCGGGTCGGGCGATCCTCTGCGTCTGCTCGACGCCGCCAGCGCCGCGATGGCCCGCCGCGACGTGGACATGACCGACGACGAGGTCGAGCTGTTCCTCGACCTCGGTCAACGCGTCAAGACGTTTGAAGGCAGGGCCCGGTAGGGCGAAGCCCGGACAGATGGGCTATCGCATATCTGGGCTGAGCCTCCCGCTCTATTTCGTGCGTCGGGACGAGAATCGGGCGGACGCGGCTCGCGTCACATTGCCGCGAAGTCGCTGGGAGGTAGCGGTTCGTCGCTCCGTTTGCGGTGCATCTTGGTGATGACCTGTTCGTAGTGGGCGCGGAACTGGCGCGGGGTCATCTGGGCTTCGGCCGCAAGCGACGCGAGCATGGCCGGCGAATCGAAGTCGCCCTTCTCCAACCGGATCATATAAGCCCGGGCGACGGCGTAGGAATAGCTGTCCAGATCGACGTGTCTGATCCGCGTGCGGTTGGTTTCGGGGTCGATCATGTCCTCGAACGGCACGGGCACGAGGTTGCCGTCCTGCATGGTCACCATCGCCCCCGCCGGCACCTCGCGCGTCGAGTCCAGCAGCAAGCGGACGCCGCCGTGACCGAGGTCGCGCGTGTAACCCAGGTCGTGCGTGGTCGGCCTGGCACACCTGAGCTCGTAACCCAGTCGGTGATTGACGATGGTGATCTTGTCGCCGCGCTCGGAGAAGCGCCGCTGCAGTTCGTGTTTCAACAACTGGGCGAGCGGCACCTCGGCGAGCCGCGGATGACCGGCGGCATCGACGGGAACGTCCTTCCCGAGCAAGCGCGAAAGCTCGGCCCGATCGCCCAGCTTGTAGGAGAGCCCCTCCGCCAGCACGGCCACGCCGTCCGGACGACCCATGATTCGACGCTTCAACATCGCACCTTCGAGAATGTCCGCGATTTCCATGACCGAAGTGGAGTCGGCGAACTCTTCCGGGATCAGCGTCAACGTCGCCCCGGCGGACTTGCCGATCCCCAGTGCCAGAAACCCGGCATTGCGGCCCATGGTGACGACGATGTACCACCGTCTGGTCGTTCTCGAGTCCTCCATGAGATTGGCGACGATGGTCGAGCCGAGATGCTTCGCGGTCGTGAAGCCGAAGGTGGGAATGTCGCCGGGCAGCGGCAGGTCGTTGTCGATCGTCTTGGGCACGTGAATGACACGCATGCGCCCGCCCAGCGCGTCAGAGACGAACCGGGCGCTGAGGGCGGTGTCATCCCCACCGATGGTCAGCAGATGCGTGAGGCCGAGTTGCTTGAAGCGTTCACACACGCGGGCGACCGACTGCGCGGCTGGCTCGACGACAGTCGACGTCTTCAGCGCGTCCTGGTTGAGCAGGCTCGCCCGCGCGGTCCGAAGAATCGAGCCGCCGTCGAAGTGAATGCGGCTCATCCCCTTGATCTGAAGCTCGATCGTATGTTCGGTCGGGTCGAACGCCTCGTCGGACAGGTGTCGAAAGCCGTCATAGAACCCGACCACCTTGAGCCCGTTGTTGATCGCCTCGATCGCGGCCGCACCGATAACGCCGTTGATTCCGGGGGCCGGACCACCACCGACGACAATTCCGAGCGTCGCTTGCGTCATAATTCGTTCCTAACGGTAAACACCAGAAGTCATCATCGGCACGGAATTTCCGGTAAGCCACCGCCGTTTCAACCTGGTCGGGCTCCGCGCTCGAGCGCTCAGGCTCCGGACCGCCGAGAGCCGGACACCGAGCGGACCGCTGTCAGAAATCGTCGGCTCAGCCCCGTTCGGCGAGCGGTTCTGACCGCAAAGTAGGGTATCGTTCGTCTTACGGGACGTCTAGTATTCCCGGAACACAACGGAAGGGCACAAGATGAACGGCACCGTAAGAAGGTTGATTTCGGTTGGACTCGTTTCGATCCTGGTTCCGGTCTCGGCCGTTCTCGCCGACGAGCACCATCGATCGTCGCCCGTCCGCAAAGATCGTGCTCGCACGAGCCCGGCCGCCAGCCGGTTCGCCAAAATCGTCGATCTCATCGAAGACTCCAACGTCCCCTACATCGTCGGCGAACGGCGGTGGGCCCGCCTGGTGCGGCAGCACCGTGACACCATCGAGCAAGCAGCGACCCATCGCGCCTTCGCCGACGCCGTGAACGCGTTGATCCGCGACGCCGGCGTCTCCCACTTCCAGTATTTCACCGACGCGGAATGGCAGTTCTGGCACATGCGCAGCGCGTTCTGGAAAGGTGACCCGGAGACCGAGGTCTGCCACGTGGGGATCATCCCCGAGCGGATCGACGGCCGGTGGTTCGTGCGTGGGATACTCGAGGGGTCACCGGCCGCCGGGACGCGGATCAGCGTCGGTGACGAACTCCTGACCGTGGACGGCGAGGCGTACGACCCGGTGAGTCCGTTTCGCGGCACCGCGGATTTGCCGACCGTGATCAGACTTCGTCGGCGCCCCGGGCTTGTGTACAGTGTCAACATCGTGCCCGTGAGGGAGTCTCTTTACGACGCCATGCAGGAAGCGATGCCGCGGAGCATCGACATCATCGAGCACGACGGGCTGCGAATGGCCTACCTGCACGCGTGGACCATGCTCGGGTCCGGCGGCGAGTACAAGGAGCTCGCCAAGCTCCAGGACCGCGTTGACGGTCTGTTGCTCGATTACCGGGACGGATTCGGCGGCACGTGGCACGCGGCCGAGCGGTTTCTGCTCGGGGGCGGGCGGCGATCAGACAACCGATCACACTGGCAGAAACCGGTGGTGATTCTGATCGCCGACGGCACGCGCAGCGCGAAGGAGATCGTGGTCGACGCCGTCCAGACCGCGGGGCGGGCTCCGCTCATCGGAGAGCCGACACCCGGGCACGTCACCTCGGTGGGCGCCATCCGCCGCGTGGGCAAGGACGGGCTGCTCGAATTGCCGGGGCAGACCTTTTCGCTCGAAGGCAATCCCACAATGCCGGATTATCCGGTCGAGCGCCGTCTTCCCTATTGTGCAGGGGCAGACCCCCAGATGAGAAAGGCCAAGCAGGTTCTATCGCGGCTGATACGCGAAGCACAAACACGCGGGTAACGCGCGGTGCACCGGCCCGCCTGGCGACGGGGTGCATCCCATTTCGGGTGGCGCGCTCGAATAAATACAGTTACGCTTCTTGTGTACAGCGATAGCATGGTGCTGTCGGTGGTTTGCACAAGGAGGTCGTGATGCAAGAGGTCGAGATTTCGGTGA
>JASFUW010000051.1:0-17646 GCA_050050135.1 Phycisphaerae bacterium | reverse complement strand
ATGACGTGGTTCGAGACGCTGATAGAGGCGCGACGTCGGCACTTCCGGCGATACCGCTGTTCAAGCGCGCCGCCGATGATCGGGCCAACAACGTGCTATCTTGGGATTTGACAGAGGTCGGCAAACTCACTCGCGCACGACGTCCATTTCGCGTGGAACGATTTGCGCTGCGCCCAGGTCGCGAGGTCGACCTGGTGCTCGAGCCGTTCCGAGTGACCGCTGAACATACGCGTTATGTGCTCGGTCGCCGCGGTCGGGACGATGAGCCGTTGGATTTCGATCCATCCACGGTTTCGCTTTTCCGCGGGCGCGTTGAAGGACGGTCGGGTTCGCACGCCTACCTGGCGTTGAGCGACCGGCAATCGATGGGCTACGTTGATCTCGGTCCCGGCGCCGGACGCTTTGTCCTCTCGTCGCGCGACAAACGAGGACAGCCGCTAGGCCCTGGACTGATCGCTGCCTATCAACCAACCGGCGGATCGAGCTTGCCCCCGGGTGTGCCGTTTTGTGGCAGCGACGCGCACGAACGCCTAAAGAAGGGGGAGACTCATCCCACTGTCGACCGCATCAGCGGCGTGGAGCAACTCTCCAGTGTCCGCACAATGACGTCGGCCACAGGCCTGAAACAACTCGAATTGGCCGTCGACACCGACTACGAGTACTTCTTTCTGTTCGGCGATGAGATCGAAGCCGTGACCTACCTCAGCGCCCTCTACGGCGCCGTAAGTGACATCTACATGCGCGACCTGAATCTTCGGGTCGAGTTGGTGTACGTGCGGGTGTGGACTGACCCCGACGACCTGTTCAACGACCCAGACCCGTTCGTCGAGTTTTATGAATACTGGGAAGCCAATATGGGTCATGTACACCGGGACGCCGCCCAGTTTCTCTCCGGTCGGCGTAACTTCCTCTTATACGGTGGGGCCGCTGCACAAGCCGCCCTCTGTGGTGCAGGCTATGGTGTCGCGGGTTACATTCTGGGGTTCTTCGGTGATCCGTCGACGCCTAATACATTCAATTGGGATGTAGACATCACCACCCACGAACTCGGTCACACGGTCGGTGCGGGCCATACGCACGACTATGGCATTGACATGTGCAACTCCACGACCTCGGACCCCCGCCGAGGAACGATTATGAGTTACTGCGCGAAGGCATATACTGGTATGGAAGCGGACAAGGATAATTACTTTCATACGTTCATGCGTCAGTTTATCGCTGACCATGTCGAAGTGTCCACATGTATCGCAGCCGACTGCAATGAAAACGGCGTCGCCGATTCGGCGGACGTCGCGCAGGGCACGAGCGATGACTTGAACGGTAATAACGTTCCTGACGAGTGCGAGGACTGTAATGAGAACGGTGTGCTTGACCCAGCCGACATCGGCGTGACGAGCCCCGACCTAAACAACAACGGAGTTCCCGACGAATGTGAGCCGGACTGCAACGCAAACGGAATTCCCGACGACAAGGACATCGCCGACGGGACCAGTACCGATCTGTACGGGAATGCGATTCCCGACGAGTGCGAGGAGGACTGCAACGCCAACGGCACATCAGACTACACAGAGATCCAATCCGACATGACGCTCGACATGGATCGAAACGCGCGGCTCGATGCCTGCCAGGACTGTGACGATGACGGCGTTCCCGACCTTGACCAGCTCAACGGTGCCCACAACCTGTGGATCGCCAGTGGGCTCGCGGACTCGGTGATCCAAGAGTTTCACGCCCTGGTCGGTGTGCCGATGTCGGTTTCCAGTGGCGCAGGTGCAGCACGCGTCCAGGGGGGGCAGGACCTGATTATCACCACAGACCGGCGAATATTGGTCACCAGTTCCGGAGACGATCGCGTCCTCGAGTTCGACGCGGACGGAAACTACGTGGGCGACCTCTTGCCTTCCGGCTCGGGTGGGCTCGACTACCCGACGGGATTGATCATCGCGCCGAGCGGTAGCCTGCTGGTATCGAGCCGCAATACGAACAGCGTACTGGCTTACAATGCCGTGACGGGGGCGCCGATTGGCGAGTTCGTATCACCCGGTGACGGCGGTCTCCAGGCACCCTTCGGACTCACGTTCGGACCCAACGGCGATCTTTTCGTTACCAGTGCAACGGATGAGGTTCTGGAATATGACGGCGTGACCGGCTCCTTTGTCGGACCCTTCGTCGACGCGATCAACAACGGGTCGCTGGACCAACCGCGCGGTTTGACCTTCAAGGGTGATGGGAACCTTCTGGTGTGCAGCTACGCCAGCGACGAGGTGCTGGAATATGAAGGGCAAACCGGCGCACCGCTCGGAAAGTGGTCGATTGTAGAAGGTGGGTACAAGCCGCACGATCAACCTTGGGGAATTCGCGTCGGGCCCAACGGTCAGGTGTTCGTCTCGCGAAAAGGGGGAGCACCGCAAGAGAACGACTCTCGGATGAACGAATTTGATGCGTGCAACGGCCTGTTCCGGCGAATCTTCGTCGGCGGGAACGACCATGGTCTAGACTTTGGCACGGGGTTCGATTTCATGCCGGGGTGGACCGCCGACTGCAACAACAATCAGCTCCCCGATGATTGCGACATCGCAGGGGGCATGAGCGGCGACACGAACGGCAACGCTATTCCGGACGAGTGCGAGGTGGACTGCAACGCCAACGGCACCGCGCCGGACGTGCTCGACATTATTCCCCGTGGAGCCAGCTACGACTGCAACTGCAATCTTATTCCCGATGAGTGCGACCTCGCATCCGGCTCGAGCCAGGACTGTGACTCCAGCGGCGTTCCAGACGAATGTGAGGTGGACTGCAACAGGAACGGCCTGCACGACGACTGCGATCTTCAATCGGGAACGAGCAATGATTGCAACGGAGACGGTGTGCCCGACGAATGTGAGGTGGACTGCAACAGGAATGGCTTGCACGACGACTGCGACGTCGCTTCCGGGTCCAGTGCGGATTGCGATGGAGACGGCGTTCCCGACGAATGCGAACCGGATTGCAATGACAACGGCGTGGCGGACGTATGTGACATCTCGGGCGGGACGAGTCAGGACTGTAACGGCGACCTGGTGCCGGATGAGTGCGAAACGGACTGTAACGTCAACGGCATACCCGATGACTGCGATCTATCTGCCGGAACCAGTGGGGATTGCCAGCCGAACGGCATTCCTGATGAGTGCGATCTGTTGGGCGGGCAGTCGTTGGACGTCGACGAGAACGGGATTCCGGACGAATGCGAATGTGCGGGCGGGCTGCCCCACCAGGAGTTACCAAGCATCGACGTGTCGCCCGACGGCTACTTCGGCGGAGATGTCGCCATCAGCGATACGCACATAGCCGTAGGTGCGCTGAGAGATGATGACTTTGGGCGCTTCACGGGTTCGGTATCGGTGTACTACAGGGATGACAACGGCACGCCGCTCGATTTGACGGATGACCAATGGCTAGATCAAGCCAAACTCATCGCATCAGACGCCCAGGGCGGTGATAGGTTCGGACTTTCCGTCTCCATCTGTGACGACTTGATGGCGATCGGCGCATGGTCGGCCGTGACCCCGGGCGCCCCCGACGGCGGAGGTGCGGCGTATGTCTTCCAGCGCAACGATAGCGGGACGCCAGCGGATCTCAGTGACGACACGTGGGTGGAACTTGACAAAGTCTGGGCGGATGACGCCGCCGACGTCGGGTTATTCGGTGCGTCCGTAGCTTGCACCGAGGACTGGGTCGTGGTGGGTGCGCCGGGTCTTATCGGTGCGTACGTTTTCCGAAGAACTGACGGCGGTACGCCAGCCGACCCATGGGATGACACCTGGGAGCAGCACGCCAAGTTGAGCCGCCCGGCGGCTCGTTTCGGCGAGACCGTGGACATCTGGGATGCGTTTATCATCGTCGGGTCTCTCTCCACCCGCGCTGCGGTGTATTATCGAGACGATTCGGGCACGCCGGATGATCTTTCGGACGACCAGTGGATCTTCATGGCCACCCTGGATGGCTCAGACTTGTCTCGAGTTGACTCGGTGGTCTCGCTCGACGGATCGTACGCCGCGGTCAGCCAGGTGTGGCCCTTCGGCAATCCCGCATACGTGTTCCGCCGGGAATCGGCGGGAACGCCGGACGATCCCTCCGATGACACATGGGAAGAGGATGCGATCCTCGAACCACAAGGGGCGGCCAGCGCTTCGGTAGGGTTCGGGTACCACATCGCCATTAGCGGCGGGCTGGTTGCGGTCACAGCGCCGCGGGATGATGAGTACGGTCCGGAATCCGGGGCCGTCTATCTGTTCCAACGCAAGGGCGACGGCACGTGGTTCCAGTTCGACAAATCCGTCGTACCCATCGTGTACGCCGGCGATCCAGGAGAGAACTATACAACCGTCGACCTGTTTGGAAACTGGTTCGCTGTAGGCGCACCGCACGACTCGAGCGATCCTGAGCCAGGCCAAGCGTTCGTGTACACCACGCCCGAGGACTGCAACCAGAACTTCGTTGCCGATCACTGCGAATCCGACTGTAACATGAATCTTCTCGTGGACGAGTGTGAGGTTCTCGACGGTCTTGCCGACGACTGCAACTACAACCTAGTTCCGGATGAGTGTGAGCCGGACGAGGACTGCAACACCAATGGCGTGCGCGACATCTGTGACATCGGGGCCGGCACTTCGCAGGACTGTGACAGCAACAGCGTCCCGGACGAGTGCGATCCGTACGACGACTGCAACACGAACGGTGTGCAGGACATCTGCGACCTCGCCACCGGTACCAGCGCGGACTGCAACGACGACGGCGTCCCCGACGAGTGTAGTATCGCCGACGGCACGGCTCACGACTGCAACGTAGATGGCGTTCTGGACGAGTGCGTACCGCCCGTTGACGCACCCGACCACGAGACACCGTTCGTTGCCAAGAACCGGTACCTGTCGATCGTCGCGCCGATTGCAGAGGCGCCGACGGCGCTGCAGGTCACGATCACGTCGCTCCCCGGACATGAATATGCCGAGGGGCGGACGATGTGGGTCCAGCAGCCCTTTGCCGTCACTGAGTCTTCAGGGCTCGACGGGCCGACACCACCGCCCACGTTCTGGCTGGCTGATCTGGGATGTACCCCATACTTCACAGACTGGGCATCGTATGAGACGGTGGATGTGCAAAGTAGCGCCGCGCTTCCCGGTGGCACGTTCGAGATACGTGCGCTCCTCGAAGGTTGTGATCTCGCCTCACCGACCAGTTACTCGGCTCCGCTCAGCGTAAGCATGAGTAGCGCAGGCGATGTTGCCGGGAGCTGTGGCGTCTGCCCGTGCACACCGCCGCAGGGCGTCGTTGACTTCCTCGATGTATCGGCCGTGGTCGAGAAGTTCAAGAACGTTCCCTGTGACGTTGGCATGGCACCAGGCGTACCGCGCAAGGCCCGTGTCGATGTGGCGAATTCGAATGTTGCTTGGCCGGTCCCGGATCAGAAGATCGACTTTATCGACATCTCGTGCGTCGTCGAGGCGTTCACTGGCACACCGTGTCCGCTTCCCGGACCGCCTGTGGCCGATCCGTGTGCGCCGTAGACTCCGTGGAGAGGTTCCGACTCGGTCGAATCGGGCTCCGAGTATCGCGTGGTCGCTCAGCATCTGCATCGCGCACAGCTAAAGTGTCGAGTGAATGGCACAAATTGTGGACCGCGTCGTCGGCGGTGGCGCGGAATATTCGGTGGTTCGGCCCCTGCGTTACGCCGGCTGTGACAACGGGGCGGGAACCCCGGGACGATCGTCGTCGTACCGATTGGTACGGTGGAGCCTTTGAAAGCAATCGATCCGGTGCGAACCTCGGTGGACACCCTGCGCAAAGACGCGGTTGTGGAGCGCACGAAAATAGGACCCGTGGATAGACGCCCAATAATACCGCCGACCCCAACATCAGGTGGATCGGCGCCCCTGTAGCGGGGCGATCGTCTTTCCGGTCGTCCGACTCGGACCGGGCGATCCCTTGACTGGGATTGGGATTTCGGTAAGCTGGAATCCGCACGTTATCGATGGCGTGTGGTCGGGCGCGGGTAGCAGGGGAGATGGAGCACAGTTCATCTGATTCGTGTCAACGTCGGACTTGCGAACGCTTTTCGCTTCGATGCTGTCTGGTGTGCAATCGAACCGAGCACGCGAGTCGTTCATGCGGTGAACAGCCCAATGCGCGTGATTTGTACGTCGTGGCGACAGACAACCGAGTCGATCGGACTTCGCAATGCGCGGGCTACACCCGGTTATGTCCCAATCCAGGAGGCGATGCCGTGAAGATCCACGAGGTGAACGTGTTCGAGCGCGGTCGGAAGTCGGTCGTCGGTTTGCGGGCCCGCGGGGTGATAATCCTTGGAGCGCTGATCGCGCTGTATCCGGCCGTTGCTTCGGCGCAACCGACGTGCGAGGACTTCGAAGATTGGGCAACACTCGGGCAGCCCATAGGCGACGACCCCGCTTGGTACGACGGGGGTGGAGGACCGGCCGTCAGTAACGGTGCCGGCGTTGCCGGTTCCACCGGGCTCGAACCGTCCGGCGCCATCTTCACCTGGACCTCGCAAGGCTTCGACTGGAACGACCCCGAATTCGGCGGGTTCCGCGTTCGGATGGACTTCCAGACCGACGCCAGCGGCGTGCTCGACGATGACCGCGTCGGCTGGATGACCAACAACGCCAGCACGAATTCCGATCTCATCTGCGGTGTTCAGGTGGACCCCGACGGCAGCAACACGCGGCTGGAAGGTTATTGGGATCACATCATCAACTCCGACGAGGACGAGAGGCCGGTCATTGACGAACTTGCGGGCAGCCTCTCGCCCAATACGTTCTACCGACTGGAGGCGGTATTCACCAAGCTCACCGCGACCTCGGCAAGGGTCGACGCGTCGCTCACTGAACTCGACGCATCCGGTGACCCGGTGGTCGGCGGACCGATCCTCAGCGGGACGATCGCGGATACGGATGCCCTCGGGGGTGAGAGTCCGGACCCGGCTTATTTCACGCCTGCCATGGTGTGGCCTGCGTATAAGAACCACACCAGTGCCGGGGCGAACGCGGACAATCCCTGCTTCGAGGTGCTTGCCCCCTGCACGGTTGACGCCGATTGCGACGACGGTGACCTTTGCAGCGGTATCGAGACATGCAACGCGGGGCTGTGCGAGGCCGGTATAGAAGTCGTATGCGGTGTGGACGAGGTTTGCGACCCGGGGACGGGTTTGTGCTCCATCCTGGTATCCGAGTGGGTCGCTTTCAATGACTGCGTTTACGACGCCGGCCTGGACGACACGGCCACCGACCCCAACGGCGTGGCCATCCACTACATCGCCGCGAACGTCACGGAGTTCGGCGTCGGTTCAGGCTTCGGCGGCGATACTTCGGGCGAATTGCTGAACCAGGCGGACGGTGCGCCCACCGGGGTCATCGCGACATTGACCCAAAGTGGCGGCGTAATCTGGCAGCCCAGCACCGGCGGGACGGGTGGTTATGACACCGCCTCCGGCACGGACGCGCACGACACGTTTGCCGGCATTGCCGACATGACGGGTGTGATCTATTACGGCAGCTCCGGCTGGACGGTCGAGTTGACCTTTACGGGCCTGGACCCGGACAAGGAGTACACCTTCGCCACGTCCGCCAACCGGCACAACGCGGCTTACAACCGGTTGACGATCTACACGCTTTCGGGGGCGGACACGTTCGTCAATGCCAGCACGCCGGGTGTCGACGTTCTGGCACTCGACTCGGTTCGCTTCAACACCGGGGGCAACTACGACGACGGCTTTGTCGCTCGATGGACGGGGATTACGGCGGCCGATGGTTCGTTCTCGGTCACCGCCGAGGCCGATCCGGGCAGCGACGACGGATACAAGGCGTACGCGTTTGACGTCTTCATGCTCGAGCAGTTCGCATACGAGTCGGGACCGGAATGTACGATCGATGCCGACTGCGTCGACGACGATCTGTGCAACGGCGACGAAACATGCGATGCCGGCGACTGCGTGCCCGGAACGCCGATCGTGTGTGGGCCCGGCGAAGCGTGCGATCCCCCGACGGGTGACTGCATCCTGCAGCCGGTCACGGAGACGTTCCAGCAGGATGTCGACGGCTATTTCGGAACGGTGGACACGTACCTCCGCGCGGGGGACACCACACAGGATAACTCGGTGGCGACCACGCTGGTGGTTGACAGCAGCGAAGAACGTCAGGTCCTGCTGCGGTTCGAGAACATCTTCGATACCAACGGCGGGCCGATCCCGGCGAACGCAACCATCAACTCGGCGCAGCTCACCATCAACGTGACCAACTCCAGCACCGTGGGTGCCAGACTGCACCGCATGCTCCAGACCTTCAACGACACCGATACCTGGGACACCTGGGGTGGAGGCATCGACTCGGACGATTCCGAGGCGGAAAGCACGTTCGATAGCAGCAGCCCCGGCACTGACGCCGGCGTATTGGCCGTCATCGACGTGACCGCCGATCTGCAAGCCTGGGCCGCCGGTCAAACGAACCACGGCTGGGCCTTTTTGCAGCCGGCGGAAATGGGCGACGACTCGTGGCAGTTTGACTCGGCCGAGGGCGATATACCCCCCGAGTTGTCCGTCACCTACACGCCGTCGGCGTGCACAGTCGATGCCGACTGCGATGACGGCAACCTCTGCAACGGTCTGGAGACCTGCGATCCGATCGACGGATGTCTCCCCGGCACGGACCTGGTCTGCGACGACGGTGACGCCTGCAACGGCACGGAGACCTGCGATTCGGTAGCGGGCTGCCAAGCCGGGGCACCACTCGTCTGCGACGACGGCGACGCGTGCAACGGCGTCGAAACGTGTGATTTGGTCGCCGGGTGCCAGGCCGGGACACCGGTTGACTGCTCACCCGGCGAGACGTGCGACCCCGAGACGGGCGTCTGCGTACCGAGTGTCACAGACGTGTACTGTGAAGACTTCGAGGTCGGCTTTGCCGGCTCGAACGTCGGCGATCACCCCGACTGGTTTGACGACGACTCGGGTCCCGTAGCCACCGCGGGCGGCGGCGTCGGCAACCCCGCGTCGGTCGGACTTGCCGCCTCGCCGACCGTCTTCACCTGGACCGCGCACCAGTTCGAATGGGCTGACCCGAACATCGCCGGCGTCAACTTCCAGATGGACTACCAGACCGGATCCGACGGACAGTTCGATGATGATCGTTGCACGTGGAACATCGATGGTGCCAGCACCTCGTCCGCAAACCTGTTCGGGGCTCAACTGGATCACCCAGACGGCGGAATCGTCACCTACTGGCGCAACGGTACGACGCGCATTCAGGACGAGATCGTAGCCCTGCCCACACTTCCTGCCAACGCGTGGTATCGATTCCGCGTCGAGATTACCAAGCTGACGGCGGGATCGGCCCGGATCGATGTTTCACTGACAGAACTTGACGCGAACGGTGACCCCACCGGTGTGCCCTACTCGGGCACGGTGCCGGATACGAGTCAATGGGGGACGGCCGGTGATAGCGCACCAAACGTCACGTACTTCACCGCACCCGGCATGTTCCCGGCGTACAAGACATACACCGACTCCGCAGGAAATGCGGACAACGCCTGTTTCGAGATCGTGTGGGCGGGCGGGCCCGAAGGTGCACCGGATCAACCGACGCTCATATCGCCACCGCACAATGCCACGAATGTGTCGTTGAGCCCGGAGTTGAGGGTAAACGTCACAGATCCCGACGACGAGCCGATGGACGCGACCTTCTATGCCATTACCGGCACGGGACCGGCTGGCGAAGACTTCAGCATCGCCGTGCTCCCCGATACCCAGTACTACTCGGAAAGCTACCCAGCCACGTTCAACGCCCAGACCCAGTGGATCGTCGCCAACAAGGACATCTGGAACATTGTCTATGTGGCCCACGAGGGAGACCTGGTTCAGACGGCGAGCAACATAACCGAGTGGGAGCGGGCCGACACCGCCATGAGCTTCCTCGAGGACCCGGTCACCACCGGTCTGCTGGAGGGAATGTCCTACGGCGTGGTCCCGGGCAACCACGACCTCCCCACCACGAACTACAACATCTACTTCGGCGATACCAGATTCCTCGGCAGAAGCTACTACGGCGGGCCGTACGCACCCGGCAACAACGACAACAACTATACATTGTTCAGCGCGGGCGGAATGGACTTCATCGTGATCGGCTTCGGGTACGACACCAGTCCCGACGCAGCCGTGTTGACCTGGGCCGACAACCTGCTATCCACCCACAGCGACCGCCGCGCCATCGTCGTAAGCCACTTCATCATGGACATCGGTGTAGGCGCGGCATTCAGCACACAAGGACAGGCCATCTATGATGCACTAAACGACAACCCCAACCTGTTCCTCATGCTCTGCGGACACCGCCACGGTGAAGGACTCCGGACGGATCCCAACCTCGCGACGGGCGACCCGATCTATACCGTCCTGGCCGACTACCAGGATATCGGGAACGGCGGTGACGGTTGGCTTCGGATTATGGAGTTCTCGCCCGCCAACGATGAGATCAGAGTGTACACCTACAATGTGCTGACGGACACGTTCGGCGCCGATCCGATCATGACCGTGGACAGCACGGTGATGCCGTTCACCTTGGCCTACGACATGAACGGTAGCAGCGGTCCCGTAGAGCTCGGAACGGTCAGCGGCGTCGCCAGTGGGGATGATGCGGCGATAAGCTGGCCCGGCCTTAGCCCGGGCACGGCGTATGACTGGTATGTGGAGATCGATGACGGAACCTTCACGACCACCAGCCCCACATGGACGTTCACGACGCAATGCGTCGCCGATGGGGATTGTGATGACGGCGATCTCTGTACGACCGACGCGTGCAACGTGGATACGTGTGAGTTCACACCGGTCGTTTGTGATCCGGGTGAGACGTGTGACCCGGATACCGGCCTATGCGAAGCGCCTGCGACGACCTTGATGTTCCAGGACGGTCTGGACGGCTACGACAGCACGCACGACACGTACCTCCAACAGAATTCCCCTGACAACGTGAATGGCAACCTGGAAGGATGGGAATGGGACGATAACGATCCGAACGGAACAGGCAACGTCAATCTCGGCGTGATCCGTTTCGACAATATCTTCGGAAACGGCCCCGGACAGATTCCCGTGGGCGCTCAGATCGAATCCGCCGTCTTGCGTTATACGATCGGCGGCTCCGGCGGTCCGGAAGGCGTAACCGCCGAATTGCATGAGGTCACCGTGCCCTGGGACCAGGCGACCGCAAGCTGGAACAACTTCGGCGGTGACGCGGGAGCGACCGAGGGCGACGAATACAGCGCAGGCATCGTCGCCAGCGCACCGGCGACGGCGGTCGGCCCCTACGACGTCGATGTGATCGCCAGCCTCGCCGCATGGGTCAACGACCCGAGTAGCAACAACGGATGGATCGCGGTCCCGCCGCCCCCGGGACAAGACGGCGGAGGCGCTGAGGTACGATCCAGCGAGTACATGGACAACACCGACGAACGACCGAAGCTGACGGTGACCTATCGTCCGCCCGTCCCATGCACGGTCGATCTCGATTGTTTCGATGGAAATGTCTGCAACGGTGAGGAATCCTGTGACGTCTCGACCGGTGAATGCCTGGCAGGCATACCACTTGTCTGCGATGACGGCGACGCCTGCAACGGTGCAGAGACCTGCGATCCGGCGACAGGATGCCAGCCGGGTATTCCGCCGAACTGTGACGATGGAAATGTGTGTACCGACGATGACTGCGATCCAGCCGTCGGCTGCACCTACACCTTCAACAACGATCCCTGTGAGGATGGAGACCCCTGCACGACGAATGACGCATGCGTCGACGGTTTTTGCGTCGGCGGACCACCGCCTGAATGTGATGAATCCTTGCTGTTGGCTGAGGATTTCGAGCTATACAACCCGGGCGACGATCCTGTCGACTGGCTGGACACGGGCGCCGACAATTCCCTCTTGCCGGCTGAGTATTTCCAGGTCTTCGACGTGACCGGCAACCGGGCGCTGGGAACCACGGTTACCCTGACGAACATCCACTCACACTACGTCGGACCCGGAAGCTCGAACTGGGCCGAGTACACCTTCACCGGCCGGATGAGAATGAGTGACATCGCCGGTGGAATCGGCGTGACGTTCCTCTCCGATTATCCCAACAGCGAGCGTTACTATCGGTTGAGGCGGGGTAACTTCCTTGGAGGCAAGGTGTACAGTATTTCATCGCATGGCACCGGAATCCCCGCCGGAACCGTACTGACGGGCGTCGATCCCGTTGCCAACGTCTGGTACCGCTTCCGCATCGAAGTTACCGACACCGGTCTGCGCACGGAGATTCGCGCGAAAGTCTGGCCCGAGGGAGACCCTGAACCCGCTAGCTGGCAAGCCGACTGCTACGATGATAGCGCGATACGCTTGACGACGGGAACCGTTGGCGTGTGGAGTATGGGACGGGGTGCGAAGTACTGGGATGATTTCGTCGTGAGTGGTAGTCCATGCGGACTGCTGATCACCGACTGTGATGACGGCGACCTGTGCAACGGCGAGGAAACATGCCAGGATGGCGTCTGCGTTTCCGGAACACCGCTGGTCTGTGAAGATGCCAACGCCTGCACGGTCGACGACTGCGACCCGGCAATCGGATGTACCTATGCCCCGATCGATCCCGTCGTGGATTGTGACGACGTTGACGAGTGTACGCTCGATGAATGCGATCCTGCTGTAGGGTGCACGCATTCGCTGATCGACTGCGATGACGGGAACGCCTGCACGACCGAGTTCTGTGACCCGGCGGCCGGGTGCATCATCACCGCGATCGACCCTGTGGTCGACTGTGATGATTTCGACGCCTGTACGTCAGAGAGTTGCGACCCGGCCACAGGCTGTGTCAGCACCCCGATTGAGCCCGTCGTCGACTGCAACGATGGTGATTCGTGCACGGAGGACACGTGCGATTCGGTGCTTGGCTGTGTGAACACGCCGATTCCGGGATGCGAATCGGATGTTGATGTCGAAGTCACCCCGGTGGTCACCCTGGTCGACCCGGCCACCACGACGGGTATCTCAATCGGGGCACCCCCCTTATCGGCCGCGACGGTGACCAGCCAATCGGCTTATTGGGTCGAGGTCTGGGCGAGCGATACCGGAACCGAAAACACCGGCTTGACCGGTGTGTATGTGGACGTCTCGTTCTGCGACGATACCACCGCCACCGGCGTCGACCACGGTGCCACGTTTGTGACGTTGGTCAGCGGAGCGATTCAACCGACCGGAGTGGACGAGTTTGGCGGCTCCGCCCTTCCGCACGGTGGCGGAATCGAACCCGAGTGGATCCGCGTCGGATGGATCCAGATGAACGCCGGCGCAGTCATGCTGGATTGCGAAATCGCACTCTCACCGAGCACGACCGGCGTGGGAACATTCGGTCGCGGTCTGGTACCCTGGGATCGCGTCACACTTGGCTCCGTGCTGGTCTCGACCAGTGGCGAGCCGAATGATGTCACTTATGATCTCGATGGGGACGGGTTCATCGGCGTGGGAGACTTGAGTCTGTGGGCCGTCTCGTTCAACCAGCTTGTCCCGCCCGCACTGGCCGAACACGATTTCGATTGTGACGGCTTCGTTGGTGTCGGAGATTTGGCATGGTTTGCCACCGGCTGGATGAAGTTCGTCGGCGATCCGACGATCATGTATCCGCCACCCTGCCCCGCGCCGGCAATCGCCCGCGCCGCAGGTTCCACGGATGTGGAGTTCAGGCTCACCGCCCGCGTGGAGCCGTCGGACTTCGACGTCTCGGCCACACCCCCTCGGTCGAAGCTGCTTCGTTCGCCCGGGGAGGGCGAGATGTTCTACATCGAGGTTTGGGCGACCGACACCGGAGACATCAACACGGGCCTGACCTCTGCGTACGTCGATCTGGCATGGTCTGACGACGCGATCAGCGCCAGACGCATAGCGCGTCGTGGTACGTTCACCTACTTGCCCGGTGGCTCGATCGGTCCTGACACCATCACCGACCTGGGCGGCTCGGCGCTGCCCGGCGGCGACGGCGCGCAACCCCGGTGGGTGCGCGTTGCCCTGGTCGAGATGGTTGTGCAGGCACCTCCGTCCTCGGTGACATTCTTCTTGACACCGAGCCAGACGGGTGTGGCCGCGTATGGTCGTGGACTGGTGCCCCGGAGCGACGTCTTGATGGACGAACTTACCGTGTCCGGGCCGGCGAAACCGACTTATCTTCGCCCTGGACCGCGCCGCGGTAGGTAGAAACTGAAGTGGACCGGCGTGCGCCCCACCTGTCGCATTTTGTTTGCACGTCGGGCGCGCGACCGGCCACGACAGCTACGCCATGGTCCGCCATGACTTCCGGCCGAACGAAGACTCGAACCGGACCGACTTCGGAAAGTTCGACAGCGGATTGACCGGAGTTGACCTAAGCCGGCGGGATTTGACGCGCCAGGCTATCACACCGGGAATGCACCCAGAACGAAACCCCTCGAGAAACAAGGGGTCACGAACGGAGAGGGCGGGATTCGAACCCGCGGTACGGTGTAACCCGCACACTGGTTTTCGAAACCAGCTCCTTCAGCCGCTCGGACACCTCTCCGGGACCGGTGGGCCCAGCTGGGCCGTGAATGAAGGCCGCCACGCCATTGTACGTGCCATCCGCGATCGGTAAAGGACCTTGAGTCCTCACTGAAGAAGGAGCGACGGACGCTACAACCGGACCACGCGACGCGTAGCCGCTGAAAGTCGCCCAGGAGACTCTGGCGATTGGTGGACGCACGGTGGCGGGCCGTCCGCCGCGGCGGTGTCGCCACGCGGTAAGCGTCGTCGGCCCCGTCCAATCACTCAGCTTCTTATGTGCCGACGCGACCGATCTGTGCATCGTTCCCGGTTGCCCCGACGACCATCGGGGAACGCCTCGTGCATCCGCAGCAGCGCCCGCGACCGCCGCCCGCGGAAGCGTGGTCTGCGCGGCGGCATCATCCGCTTCGCTACAGCGGTCAGGGAACCGGCCATAAGCCGGACGCCTCGTCTGTCCGGGACTTCGCCAGACCTCCTCCGGTTCCGTTCAGCTACGCCCACTGCGGGGACGGCAGCGTAATCGCCGACACCGGTCCGGCGCGGGAACCGGCGTAATTCCGCACGCGATACCCACAGACGTTCCGAGGTTGTATACTTGCCAGCCGCCGGCCGGGAGCACGCCGGCGGTAAGTGCGTTCCGCGCATTACTTTCGAACCTGGAGTTCTCGAAGATGAAGAAGCGAAACAGGAAATTCTTGGCTCTCGTTCTCACGGTCGCCATCCCGGGCATGAGCGCGTTCGCCTGTTCCGGCACCGTTTGGCAGCAGTTCCGCGACGCGTTGATCCAAGGTGCTGCGGGCGCACTCCAGACCGCCGCGAACAACTGGGTCTCCGACCAGCTTCCATAGCTCCGGGACCATCGCCGTTACGACAAGCACCGACATCCAAGAACACGACTCGGTGCCACTCGGCTCACCAAATTGGGGGGAGTGCGTTCTTAACTGCGCGCGGGAAGACGGCCGTGACGTGCCGTGTCACGCCGCGCGCATTCCAGAACCGGCCCAACCCCGCGCCGAGTTGGGACGCCAAGCCCGCTCGACCGCGCCGCGACCTCACTGCATCTGCTTCGCGCGTGCCTCGGCGCGCTTGCGCAGTTCGTCGGGCGTGACATCCTCGATGTGCGTCGCAACCCACCACGTGTTCCCGAGCGGGTCTTTCACCCCTGCGTTGCGATCACCGTAATACTGGTCAGCCGGTTCCTTGACCGAGGTGGCGCCGGCTTGGATCGCGCGATGGTAGGCCGCGTCGGTATCGGGAACGTACAGGTAGAACGATGCCGACATCGGCTCGCACGCCCTTCTCGGGTCACCCATCGTGATCGTCGAGTCACCGATCTTGACTTGGGCGTGCATGACCACGCCGTCAGGTGCCGCCAGGTATTCCGTGACCTCCGCCCCGAACGCCCGCTTCATGAAGTCGATCAGTTTCGGCACGCCTGAAACGAGCAAGTAAGGTGTTGCCGTGTGCAATCCATCGGGAATATGCTTGATTGCCATGACGTCATCCTTCCGTCCTTGCGCACTCGTTGCGTCGAGTCAAGACCGAGTCACGACCCGCACCACCCACCGAGCGTTGTTGCGTTCCGTCTGGGAATCCCGTTGTGCAGACTGCTTCCCGTCTCTTGCATCCGTGCCCCACCTGTGCGGTTACTTCCCGATGGTAACGTTGCCTGCCTCAGCGTTGCAACCGTGCCACTGGGGTTCGGGCCCCTGCGACCACGTTCCCGCACTCGTCGTTCGTACCGAACCCGGGACCCGCCCACCTGGACGGCTTGACGCAGCTCGCCACACGGCATACACTTCCCCGTTCGGAATCGCCTCGCCGGAGCCGATACCGTGCCATCAGCCCCCATCGTCTAGTGGCCTAGGACACCGGCTTTTCATGCCGGCAACAGGGGTTCGATTCCCCTTGGGGGTGGTTTTTGAAGGGTGTCACGCCCTTCGCACTCACGCACGTCGATGCGCTCGCAAGCGTCGTAAGTCCCTGTCTTTAACGAACGTTGCGCATCGTCACTGTCATTGGGTTGGCGTGCGTCCGGTTGCGTGACGTTGAGCTGTTCGGCGCCGTTTCGCGCCAAGCAGGGCACCAAGACATCTTCCGGCCCTGTCGCCCGCAATCCCTGCGCGTCGGGGTCCGACAGATCGGGCAGGCGCTTGACGGCTTCGTGCTGCGATCCGCGCACACACCGAACCGTGCACTGCCATCAGCCTCACGGGCAAGGCAGGCCTGCGGCAAACGGGTAGTCGGATCCACCGAACGCGTCCACCGCGTACGCGATGTCCACGAAGTCGACTCGCAAGTCGAGTAGCTGGCCCGCCAGATCGGTCCGCACCTTGGACGGGGCCGTCGGTACATTCTTGAACTTGTCCACCAACGCGCTGATGTCGACAAAGTCCGCAGCCCCTTCCGGAGCCGACCATTCCGATCCGGTCCATCCGCCGGTAACGTCACCCCATTGGGCACTTGTCGGTGTCGGCAACGGTGCCGAGTAGTTGTCCTCGAACAACAAGGCGCAACCTTCGGCGATGGCCTCGACTTCGTAGACAACGCCCGGCGCAATCGGTTCCCCGTATACGTGAATGGTGTCAAAGGCTCCCCAGTCCGCGTAGTACGGTGCGCAGCCCACGCCCGCCCCGGTGAATGCGGGAGCCGCGTCACCATCGTCACCGGAACTCTCGGAAATCGCCCGCGGCTGACCCACCCAGAACCGAGCGCCAACGAGTTCGCCGGACTCCTCCGGCGCGTCCGTCACGGTGATCCGCAGCGCCGTCTGCATCCCCGGATTGTCCGGGCTGAGCGACAGAAACCGGTTGTTTGCGACGCCGGCCGTCAACGGCGGGAGAACGGTCAGCGACGTACATTCACACTCGTCGGGTATCCCATTCTCGTTGACGTCGTCCGAGTAACCCGAAGGACCGTCACAGATGTCCATGATGCCGTTACCGTTGCAGTCTTCGAATGCCTCGCAGTCGTCCGGCACTTCGTTGAGGTTGCAGTCGGGGGCATAGCCGGAGACAACCTCACACCGGTCCAAGATACCGTTTGCGTTGCAGTCCCCGGCGCCCGTGTCA
>JASFUW010000050.1:0-17849 GCA_050050135.1 Phycisphaerae bacterium | reverse complement strand
AAAAGCCCGGTCCGAGGGCTGACCATGGCCTTCTCATGCTAAGGTGAGTCACTTGCTCCGAGCTGTAAGTTGTCCCAGGGGACGTAGTCGTCCATGCTGCCAGCCCTGTGAAATCCACGGCTCGCCAGTGGAACTCCAGTGGAATTCATTCCGGAACTCCACCGGAGAACCACCGGCAAGCCAGCGTGACGTCAAAGTGACACGTTAAGACACCCTCGATTTCGGCTCGAAAAACGCCATTTGCAGTGCCAGAACGGCGGCTCTCGGGCACGGTTCGCTACCTTACAAGGAGGAAGTCGTCGGTTCGAGTCCGGCATCGCCCAGTGAGTGTTCGTTCGGGATGTTGCGTGCCGCAGCACTGTCATGCGAATCGCCGATCCACGCCTTGACGTTGTTTCGATGGGGTGTCAGTCGCTCCCGGCGCGCATAGGGGCCTGCGCCGGACGAGTCAGGCGGGTCCGCATGCCGGCGATTCTCAGCCGGGCGCTTTCTACAACGAGGTGACAAACAGGGATCGTGAACAGAACGACCGCCGCCGAGAACAGTATGCCGAAGCCGAGGGCGATGGCCATCGGTACCAGGTAGCGGGCCTGGGCGGAGGTTTCGGAGATCATCGGGGCAAGCCCGAAGAACGTGGTCAACGAGGTAAGGATGACCGGTCTGAACCGTCGCTTGCTCGCCTCGAGCGCGGCTTGCTCGGGCGACGCGCCGGCGCGGCGCATCTCGTTCATGGTCACCGTCAACACCAGTCCGCCGTTTACGACGACCCCGCACGTGGCGATGATGCCGAGCACGCTGACAACCGAGAGTTCGTAGCCCATGACGACGTGCCCGACCAGTGCGGCGGCGATGGCGTAGGGAACGACGGTCATGACGATCAACGCCTGCATATAGCTCCGGAACAACCCCGCAAGCACCGCGAAGATTATCGCGAGAGAAATCGACAGCCCCCACATCAGCACACGCATTGCGTCGATCTGTTCCTGTTGCCGGCCTCCGTATGAAAAAACCAGCCCGGGGTAGGTGGCTTGTAGTTTCGGGAACACCCCGATCTCGAGGTCGGCACGGACTTTGCTCACGTTCGTGAGTTCCGGCACGATGTTCGCGGTCACGGTCAAAACGCGTTGGGCGTCGACCCGTTTGATCTCGGTATGGGCGCGGGTGGGGTCGAACGTGGCGGCCTGCACGAGTGGAATCTCGCCGCCGTCCGGTGTTCGGATCACCATGTTCTCGAGGTCGGCAAGTGAGCGGCGCTCCTGTTCCGGGAGGCGGACCATGACCTTGATTTCGCTGCGGCCGCGTTGCATGCGTAGTGCCTCGGCCCCGTAGTAGGCGTGGCGTATCTGTCTGCCTATCTCGTTGTGCGTCAGTCCGAGCGAGCGGGCTTCGTCGGTGATCCTCAGGTCAAGTTGAGGTTTCCCGGACGCGAAGCCGTCGTCGATGTCGGTGACGCCGGCGTACGTTTCGAGGGAGCGAGCCAGATCGCGCGCGGCGCTTTCGAGCGTCGTTCGATCCGGATGGGACAGGTCGACGGTCAGCCCCGAGGAACCGGAGGGACCGACCTCCCATTCGAAGTAGAGGGCTTCGAGACCGGGGAGCGGGCCGATCTCCTCGCGCCATACGCGAACGAAGTCGGTCGGTGTAAAGGTGCGCTCCTCCTGAGGTACGAGGATGAAGTTGACATCGGCCCGGTTCGAGCCCTGGCGTCCCTGGCCGTTCATCCAGCCAGCGAGGACCGTTTCCCGTCCGCCGAAGCGCTGAGCGGTTCTCAATCCCGCTCGTTCAACGTGATTGGCGACGCGCCGAGTTTCGGAAAACGGTGCCCCGAACGGCACCGTTACCTCGGCATCGACTCGATCGCCCTCGATGCGGGGGTTGAATGTGAAGTTGATGCGTCCGCTATGAAACCACGCGCCCACCAGTAAAAGGCCAGCGAGGAAGACGGCGATAGTCATTCCACGATGCGACAGGGCGCGGCGAAGTAACGGTTCATATACCCGGATGACCAGGTTGTCGAAAGCGCTTGCGAAGCGGGCCTGAAGTCGCGCGATCGCGGGCAATACGCCGTGCCCGGTCTTGTCGACCGGCTTGGAATGCGCCAGGTGGGCAGGGAGGACGAACAGGCTCTCGATGAGGGAGATGACAAAGACCGTGATGACGACGACGGGGATGGCGGCGAAGAAACGACCGGTGCGCCCCGGAACAAACATCAACGGACAGAACGCGACGACGTTGGTCAGCACCGCGAAGGTAACGGGAAGTGCCATTTCCTTGGCACCTTCGACGGCTGCGTCCAGGCGCGTCGCCCCTTGCTGTATTTTCAGAAACACGTTCTCGCCGATGATGACCGCGTCGTCGACCAACATCCCCAACGTGACGATGAAGGCGAAGAGCGAGATCATGTTGATGGTCGTGTCGAACCCGGGGAGCAGCATGATGGCGCCGAGAATGCAAACCGGCACGGCGACGCCCACCCAGAAGGCGAGCTTGGGGGCGAGGAACAGCCCGAGCACGAACAACACGAGCGCCAGTCCGAACGACCCGTTCTTGATGAGCAACTCCAGGCGATCACGGTACTCGCTGGCGCGATCCCACATGATGAGCATCTCGACGGAGTCGGGGAGGACGGCGTTCATCTTCTCGACGTATCCGTAAACGGCATCCGCGATGGCAAGTGGTTTGTCGTCGCCGGTCTGGTAGACCCAGAGCGTGACGCCGGGTTTCCCGTTGAACGACGAATAGCGGTCCACGTCCTCGAAGCCGTCCGTGATCGTGGCGATGTCACTGAGGCGTATCTTGGAGCCGCCGGGAACGCTTACAACGGGAATGTCCGCGTACTCGCTGGCGTAGAATCGTCTCCCCGCACTGCGAAGCAGGACCTCACCGCCCGGGGTGCGCACCTCACCACCCGGGACATCCCGGGCGGCGGTGCCGATCTTATCTGCAACGTCGCCGAGGGTCAGGCCCAGTGATCTTAGAACGGCTTGAGGAATCTCGATGGAGACCTCCGGGTTTCGGATGCCGCGGACCTCGACCTGGCTGATCTCGGGGTTCGCGAGCAGATCGTTCCGCACGCGCTCCGCGAACTCGAAGAGGGTGCGCTCGTCCATGTCGGCGGCGATGGCGAGGGTCACCGTGGAGCGCTGTCGCACGGCGAGTTCGACGGCGGGACGTTCTGCCTCCTCGGGGAAGGAAGACACGCGGTCGATGGCGTTTTTTATGTCCTGCAGTGCGCGGTTGGGATCGAAGCCGTCGTTGAGTTCGACTGACATGCGGCCCCGCCCCTCCACCGCGCGCGACTCGATTCGTCTGACGGCCTCGAGGCCCCGCACCGACTCTTCGGCGGCGAGCAGTATCCCTTCTTCGACCTCCTCCGGTGTGGCGCCGGGATACGACATGCTGAAATTTACGATGTCGAGTTCGTAACTCGGGTAGACCTCCTGCTTAACGCGGGCACCGACGATGAGGCCGCCGATCACGAACAGGAGCATCAGCAGGTTGGCGGCCACGTTGTTGTGGGCCATGTAGCTGATCATGCCGTTGCTCGGCTGGGCTTTGGGTTGATCGTGAGTCATGAATCGTCCGAGAGGGGGCTCTTTTCGGCCGACGCGCTCTTGGCCTCGTTCTCCTTGCGTATATCGAGCGGCATGCCGGGTACGACACTGGCCAGGTGCGTCGTGACGAGTTCGTCGTGTTCGGCGAACTCAGCGCGTACCAACACGTCATCCTGACGTCGCCAGACGATGTCGACTGCGCGAATGCCTAGCGTTCCGTCTCGATCGCGAACCCACACCCTGTTGTTCTCGCGCAAGGCGTGACGCGGTATGGCGTAGACGCCGTCCAGCGTACGGGCGGAGATCGACACGCGCACGTAGCTGCCCAGGAGGATTGCGTCCCGCTCGCCCGTACCGCCGTCGCGCAAACCGAGCGGGTCTTGGACGGCCACGACTATCCGGGCCATGCGTCCCTGGGGGTCAAGCTGCCCGAGCGGTCGGAGGACGACGCCGCGGCGGTTTACGGTGTTCGAGCCGGTCACGAGGGTCACGGTTACGGGGCTACCGTTCGCTTTGCCGTTTTCCGAATACTGGATATCACGCACGCGGGCCACCGGCACGGCTGCCTCGATCCAGAATTCGTCCACGGCGGCGAGTCTCGCCGCTACCGTCTGCGGTCCGACGAGTTGGCCGACCTCGACCGACTCAGTCAGTACGATCGCATCGAAAGGAGCTTGTACGGATGTACGCGAGAGTGCCAGCCTCGCGGCAGCGAGCTTGCTCTCGGCGACCGCCGCTTCCGCGATTGCGCTTTCGACGGTGCGCTCCTGTTCGACAATTTGCGCCTGAAGCGAGGCCAATCCCGCCCGTTGGCTGGCGTAGTCGGTTTGGGCATTCTTCAGCTCAGCCTCACCGGCCTGGTCGTTCTCCGACAACGTTCCGAGCCGCTCCATGTTCCATTTCGAATAATCGACCTCTGCCTCCGCCTGCCGCGCTTTCTTGCGAAGCACCTCCACGCCGGCGCGCAGCCCTTCAATGCGCAGGCGGGCAACGTCCAACTCAGCCATTGCCTGGTCGACCGCGATCTCATAATCCGCCTTATCGATCTCGAATAGCGTCTTTCCGGCGGTGACGAGCCCGCCTGGAACCAGTTCGGGAAGCCCCCCGACGATTCGGCCGGTTACCTCCGGCTGGACGCGGGCTTCGCGTGCGGCGACAACCGTTCCAAACGCTTCGACGAAAGTCGGAATGCTCTGCGGCTCGAGCTTGGCCACGCCGACGACCGCGGCGACCTGGGACGGCATGGACTTCGGCACCTGAGGAGGCGTCTTCACGAGCAGTACACCTATGCCGGCCGCCACGGCTAACACTATCCAAGGCAGTATCCTGCGCCCGACGCCGAGCCGTTTATCCGAGGTCTCTTCTCGAGTCATCCGTTCCTCTGATGTCGTAGTGCCCCAGACGCCTGGGACCTGAGCGGCTCTCCCGTAGCCTTGATGGCGGGACCCTTCACACGGGGGCCCTACGAAAGCCGGCGGTTGTGTAGCTCGAAACCAGCAAACTCGGCCTGGCGCCCGAAGCGTGAGAGCCTGAGCCCGCATGATCCTAACAGACAGCCTGGATCCGTTCCCGTGGGTGAGATCGAACTGCCCACCAATGGACAGCGGTGGCAAACCTAATCGCCGTCCGGCTGAAGGACGGATTGGAATAACACAAATGTTTGACATAATCCAGAATCGGACCTATAACCCGAGCATGACCAAAGATCCAGCCGGCCTGCTTCGCGAACACGGTGTACAGGTCACCGCCCAGCGCTTGGCCACGCTGCGAGCGGTGAGTGTTCGGCCGCACAGCACGGCGGACGCCATCGCCGAGGACGTTCGCGCGGATATCGGCGCTATCTCGTTACAGGCGGTGTACGACACCCTCGGATTGTTGGTCGAGAAGGGGCTTGTTCGGCGCATCCGGCCTGCCCGGTCGCCAGCCCTTTACGAGGACCGGGTCGGTGATAACCACCACCACCTGATCTGCCGTGCCTGCGGAAAAACCGTCGACGTCGAGTGCGCCGTCGGCGAGACCCCGTGCTTGACTGCCGCCGACGATTCGGGGTTCCGGATCGATGAGGCGGAGGTTATTTATTGGGGCACCTGTCCTGATTGTCTCGCGGAGACGTCGGGAGGGGGAGGCTGAACGACAACGAAACGAAACTTTGTGACCAGAGCAACCAGCGTCTCATCAATCGCCAGGAGAAATAACATGACAGATAACACAACCGTTAGCAATTGCCCCGTGATGAACGGACCTATGCGAAGACGCGTGATGCGTCTGGTCAAAGGGAGAAAGCCGGTTTGGCCTGCTGCGTTGGTACTTTGCCTCTGGGTAGGGGCTGGTGGATGCAAGACGACAGGCAGAGCTACGACGGAGAAACACATGGAGGACAACAAGAAGTGCCCGGTGATGGGCGAGAAGGCGGCGCACCGCACACGCGCCGCTGGCGGGGCCATGTCGCTTCAGGACTGGTGGCCGGATCAACTGAACCTGAAGATACTTCATCAGAATCCCGCCAAAGGCAACCCAATGGGCGAGGAGTTCAACTACGCCGAGGAGTTCAAGAAACTGGACTTGGGTGCCGTGAAGAAGGATCTTGCGGCGTTGATGACCGATTCGCAGGATTGGTGGCCAGCAGATTACGGTCACTACGGGCCGCTGTTTATTCGGATGGCGTGGCACAGCGCAGGCACATACCGCATGGGGGACGGCCGTGGCGGCGCATCCGACGGCACACAACGCTTCGCGCCGCTCAACAGTTGGCCGGACAATGCGAACCTCGACAAGGCGCGCCGGCTGCTCTGGCCGATCAAGCAGAAGTACGGCAGCAAGATCTCGTGGGCCGACCTCATGGTCTTAACCGGCAACGTGTCGCTCGAGTCGATGGGGTTCAAGACACTTGGATTCGCAGGTGGACGTGAGGACGTCTGGGAGCCACAAGAGGACATTTACTGGGGATCGGAGAGCGAATGGCTCGGGGATAAGCGGTACACCGGTGACCGGGATCTCGAGGACCCCTTAGCCGCCGTACAAATGGGGCTTATCTACGTGAATCCGGAAGGGCCGAACGGTAATCCCGACCCACTAGCTTCGGCCATTGATGTGCGCGAGACGTTCGGGCGTATGGCGATGAATGACGAGGAGACGGTCGCGCTCGTCGCCGGCGGGCACACCTTCGGCAAGTGTCATGGTGCGGGGGATGCAGCGCTAGTCGGTCCGGATCCGGAGGCGGCACCGATCGAGGAGCAGGGGCTCGGCTGGAAGAGCAACTATGGAAGCGGCAAGGCCGGCGATACGATCACCAGCGGGATCGAAGGCGCCTGGAAGCCGTACCCGACCCGGTGGGACATGGGCTATCTCAAGGTGCTGTTCAAATACGACTGGGAGCTCGTCAAGAGCCCGGCCGGCGCGAATCAATGGCTGGCCAAGGACGTGGCCGAAGAGGACATGGTGGCCGACGCGCACGACCCATCGAAGAAGCACCGGCCGATGATGACCACGGCAGACCTGGCGCTGAAGTTCGACCCGGTCTATGAGCCGATTGCGAGGCGTTACCTCGAGAACCCGAAGGAGTTCGCCGCCGCGTTTGCCAAGGCATGGTTCAAGCTGACCCACCGCGACATGGGCCCCCGCTCGCGCTATCTCGGCCCGGAAGTTCCGGACGAAGTGATGATCTGGCAAGACCCGGTTCCCGAGGTTGATCATGCGTTGATCGGAGCACAGGACATTGCTGGGCTGAAACGCAAAGTGCTTGCCTCTGGACTTTCGGTTTCGGAGCTGGTCTCGACCGCTTGGGCGTCTGCGTCGACGTTCCGCGGTTCGGACAAACGAGGTGGCGCCAACGGGGCCCGCATTCGCCTTGCGCCGCAAAAGAATTGGGAGGTCAATCAACCGGCGCGCCTCGCGAAGGTCCTGACGACGCTCGAAGGAATCCAACGGGATTTCAACCGATCGCAGGCCGGCGGCAAGAAGGTCTCGCTCGCTGATCTGATCGTGCTTGGCGGATGTGCAGGCGTCGAGGAAGCGGCGAGGCGGGCCGGGCACGACGTTAACGTGCCATTCTCGCCGGGGCGAACAGACGCATCCCAAGAGATGACGGATGTGGCTTCATTTGCCGTGCTCGAGCCCACCGCTGATGGGTTCCGAAATTACCTCAGAAAGGGACACAGCCGGCGGGCGGAGGAACTGCTGGTGGATCGGGCGCAACTGCTGGGACTCACGGCGCCTGAGATGACGGCGCTGGTCGGCGGCATGCGGGTCCTGGATACGAACTTCGGGAATTCCCGACATGGTGTCTTCACCGACGGTCCAGAGACGTTGACCAACGACTTCTTCGTGAACCTGCTGGACATGCGCACGGCGTGGCGGAAGTCCGCGTCTCGCGAGGGCGTCTTTGAGGGCGTGGACCGTACGACGGGTGAGGTTCAGTGGACTGGTACACGCGTTGACTTGGTGTTTGGCTACAACTCGCAACTTCGAGCCATCGCCGAGGTTTATGCCGGCGCCGACGCGCAGCGGAAGTTCGTCAATGACTTCGTGGCGGTTTGGAATAAGGTGATGAATCTCGATCGGTTTGACTTGGCCGGCTGATCTCAACGGTGAACGGTCGTCCGTCAAGGTTACCGTGGCCAGGGACCTTTTCGCTGGCGCCTTCGAGCAGGTCCTGAGGCGGACCTTTGAGTACTTGTAGAAGAAGCCTCTACATCACCAGGCCAAAGGAGGCGCCGGGGTCCAGCCTGGCGAGGGTTGCATCCCCCAAGGCACTGCAAAACGGATCGGCCGCGGACAATGCTCGAGGCTTCATAGGTGCTCGGCGCCCGAGATCCGTTGCACCGCAGCGATTCGCATTCCGGGGCGGTGGGGACTCTGCCACCGTCCTCTTGATCGCAAGTCCGGTGTCAGTACGTGCTTACGGTAGCGCCCATGCGGCTCGCGGGCCGGCTGCCGTAGCACGAGCACAGTCGAACTTGGCCTCTGAGGTCAATGCGGAGGCAAGGGCCGGTGTCGGGGGTTCTGGACACGCCTCTGCACGGTGTTCAGTCGTGTCTCGACGGCGCGGCAAAGTGGGTGTTGTCACGCTCCGTGTCAGCGCTTTGGCGGCTGGCCGCGCGGCAATGATCGAAGTATTGCGCGATCCCAGCTTCCCTCGGCGAACGGGCGCCGCTCTCCAAGCTGTTCGAAGAGCACGCTTTCAGTCCACGACCCTGGCGGGAACTCCGGTCGGAGACACAGTCCGAGTACCATCCCGGTTCATTATCGAGTGGCGGGTATGCCTGCGGTCGGTCTTAGCACAATCAGGATTCCGCCGTGTCCGCACGTGACCAGTTCCGGGCCCGGATGCGTCGGATCAACGTCTCCCGCGACAAGATGATGCAGCGGGCGCTGAGCCTGGAAGATGACCTTCGCGTGCCAGAACCCGTCCGAGGTCTGCACAATCTGCAGGACGTTCCGTGAGTATCCGCACGCGTACAACTCGGCGCCGGGCACCTCCGCATCGATGTCCGCGATGGCCACGCCACGAATCTTGCCAGATTCACGGGCGAGAAACTCGGTGGTCCATCGATCATGTTGGTATGCTGCTAGCGTGACCTTCCCTTCGTCGCCGCCGATCAGGACACCCGGTTCACCACAGGCGACGCGGCTTTGGCCTGCGCGGTCCGAGTAGATGACTTGATGCTGCCAGCCCGAAGAGTCCTCCCAGAGCGCAAGGACGTTGCCGTCTGAGCCGGAGACGACGACCTCGAGTCCGTCATGTTGCGGCAGCGCGTCCGCGATCGCGGCAATCTTCATCCGGTCATTGCCGACGTAGATCACCTCGTGGCGCGTACGCTCGGCGGCAAGCGAGAGAAGCGTCACACGGTGGTTAAAGCCGCACGCAACGACCTCGTTGCCCGGGTGACGAGAGGATACGTTGCCAACAGCCACGCCGTGGATCATGTGATTGTCCTGAAAGATCTGGTCGGCGACCCAGCTTGAACCGTCCTTCCGAAGCATGAGAACTTGGCCGGGACCGGTCCGAGATTCCTTCCCCCGCAGCATTCCGACGCCGACGAATTCGTTGCCGGGGTGTCGCGGGTCGACGTCGCCGATCGCGCACATGATGAGTTCGCCGTCGCCGTCGAAAATGCGTTCCGAACGCCAGCCACCCTCGACACGATACGCCTGCCAGACCTCGCCGGCCGCGTTTACGACCGCGACCTCGTTTCCGGCGTGTTCAGGATCGAGATCGCCGATCGCCGCCCCGCCCATCCCGTGTTGCGACTGGATCAGCACCTCGGCTCGCCAGTCGGGAACCCGCGGCTCAGCACCTTCGATTGCGTTCAACCGAAGGTCCGTCGCATGAAACAAACCAACGAGAAGTAGACAGCTACAAGGTCGCATCGGTCGCCTCCGGCGTACAAGTTCAACCGCCCAGATTGCCGGTCCGTATTAACACTCGAGATCGACGGGGGCAAGAGGGGTGTCACTGCACCGCCCGTCGGGAGAAGAGTCGAAGCCCGGCACGATGTCGGGAAGGTCGGACTAGGAGGAGCACGGACGACTACTACGCACGCAACGCCACGACGTACAGGTCGGGCCCTTTTCGCGAGCCACGGGCTGATGAAGGCAAATCGTAGACTTTAAGGAGAGAAACGCTTCGAGATTTGGGGGACGCGGTATGACGTCGGTTATAGGACTTGCCTCGTGTTTGGCGATGCCGTGGCTTCTTGCGGTCGTGGTTCCGGGGGGTGTTCCATGCCAACAGGAGTTTGGAGTGCGGACAGGTCATAGGCCCCCGGATGTTGACGCGCCGGCTAGCCATCGCTTTTCGACCGTTGTCGATGCTGGGAGTGACAGGCTGAATGTCTCTCGTAACTTCTGGTCCCGGTTGGAACGAGTTCGAAGGGATGAAAGACCGTTCGCCGATCCGGTCTCGCTGAGTTGCGCGCCGGTACCGTTTGACGCAGGCGTCCCGTTTGGCGGAGATGTACAGATAAGCATTACGACGCTTCTGGTTGATCAACTTCCGCCCGTCTTCGACGTTACGCCCGGTACGTGGCGCTCTGGCGGGCAAGCGCGGCCCATCACGGGGACTCTGGAACGGGCGGATTCTCCGGTTTCGCCGTTGGAGCGATACCAGCTCGAACAGCTTAACCGGGCGTCCCGATTCAAACTGTACCCGCTCCCCGGGGTGGACCCGGCGCTCGGCTGGTTCCTGGTGTCGGCGCCAAACGTGAAGGCGAGGGTTGTTCTCGATCCTTACGACTGCGGGGAGCTCAGCTCGTTCGCGGCGCACAACGTAGCCGATCGCCATTTCCGGGGTCTTCTGGAGCTGAACGATATCGACGTGGAGTCGGCCGATCTGCACAGCGATTTCGTGCTGCCCTTCGAGTTCATCGTGGGCAGGGTGCTTGCGACGACGCGAGAAGTCGGCCCGCGGTCGGCGAGGACGTCGTCGCTTATGGCGGGCGGCGGGATTCGGGGTTACTGGGGTACGGTGGCCGTGTCGGGGCGCACGGGCGTGCGCGGCCTGCCCGGTAAGTATCGATTCAAGGACGCGGTGATCGATGGACGGAACCCCGAAGTGGTCTGGTTCGTCGCGGCGGACTTCATGGAGGCGGGGAAGTCGGCGTGCCGGCTGTCGCTCACGTCAAACAGTCGTGGGAACTGGGTGGGGTCGTTGGCGCTCCATCTTCCACTTGGTCGGTGACGGCCGCCTTTCTTCGTAGCGCGTCGGGGTACTCGCCAACCGGCGCGATCCGGGTGGGGGATTTCGAAGGTCGATGAAGGCCGCTACCGCTGGGCGCCGGTGAGCACGGGTTGGATCAGCGCGAAGTCGGCCAGATCGACGTCGTCATCGGGTTCGATGTCAAAGATCCGGCAGCATGGGCTGAGATCGCCGAGCGGTCCGCTACTGACACAGGCTTGGAGGGCGGCGAAGTCGATCAGGTCGAGGCTGCGGTCACGGTTGAAGTCACCCATCATAAGGGGATTGTTGGTCACGGGGTAATGGAACCCGAGGTCAACCGGCTCGGCGTCGACGCCCTCGTCGCTGCTCGTGGTCATGGTGGTCAGTGCCGCGGGAGCGTCCGAATTGCTGCCGGTGCCGACACACACGCTGTTAGCGGATTGGCCGGCCGATACCTGGCTGAGATAGAAGCACCCCGCGGGGCCGACGACAAACTCGGGCTCGCCCCGGAAGACGTACCGACCCCACGTCTGCCGGCAATCGTCCCCTTGTGAAATCGTAGTCCAGCCACCGTGCAAGAGGGTATGGTTCACGTAGAGGTCCGAGGCGGCGAGCAGGGTGACGGCCGCCCCTTGGGGGGCGGTGTTTCTCCAGAGAATCGAGTTCATCAGCGTGAGGTTGCTGGAATGGCTGTAGATCCCGCCGCCGCTGACAGCGGCCGTACAGTCGGCGATCGTGCAGTTCGTGATCGCTGCGTTCCCCGCCGCCAGATGAACGGCACCGCCGGTGGTTTCGGAGCGACAACCGCTGAACAGGCAGTTGGCGATTGTCGGACTACTTGTGTAGCTGAAGATCGCCCCGCCGGCGCCGGCTGCGCAATCTGTGAACGTGCAATGGCTCAACAGAAGGGGGCCGTTGCTCATCTGCAGAAGTGCTCCACCGTTGACACCCGCGGTGTTGTGCACGAAGGCGCAGCCTGCCAGCGTCGGCCTGTTCGCAAAACTCAGGATGGCGCCGCCGTAGGCCGACGTGTTGTCAATGAACGCGCAGTCGGTAATTTCGGGGCGGCTGTCGTTGTCGTTGTATAGTGCGCCGCCCCAGTGATCGGCCGTGTTCTCTACGAAACGGCAGTCGGTCAACGTGGGGAAACTCAAGCGGCCGTTGTAGATTGCGCCGCCGCCCCATGTGGCGAAGTTGGAGCGGAACGTGCAGTTGATCAAGGTAGGGCTGCTTCGTGCGTTGTACAGACCCGCGCCGCGGTCGTGGGGGTCTGCGTAGTGCGTGGCTTTTGCGGACTGGATCACGAACCCGTCGAGCACGGCACTGCCTCCGACGCCCTCGGCCGTTAGAACGTGATAGGCGTGCTGGTGCAAATCAGTGAGCTTGCCGGTGAGAATCGAAGTGTGCCTCTCGGTGTCGCGAAGGTCCGGCCAGGGCGCTGTCACACCTGCGTACCCTCCCTTGAGGGTAATACCGTTCTGCAACCGGAAGGAGGCGGCACGGTCACCGGGAGTCCAGCCCGCCGCGTCGTCCGGTCGGTACGCCCCCTGGGCAACGCGGATTTCCTGGATCACCCAACCGAGCGTTGAGGCTGCGGCGAATGCGTCTTGCAGGCTGTTGAACGCATCGGTCCAGTTGCGTCCATCGTTGCTGCCGGTTGCGTTGGGATCGACATAGAGCGTGATGCATTCATCCGGGACGCGATTCAGCTCGTGGTCGTCCGAGGTCCCGTCGGCGATGTCGCATAAGTCGGGGATGCCGTTGATGTTGCAGTCCTTGGCGGTCTGATCGGCGATGTCCTGGATGTCGGACACGCCGTTGAGGTTACAGTCTCGCACGGCGTGCTCGACGTAGATGGTATCCAGCCCGATCCTCGAACAACCGTATTCGATCCGCATGTATCCGTCTTCGCCCCACTCCGCTCCCCAGGAGTTTCGGAGAATCCAAACGCCGCTGTCGCCTTGATTGTCATCCCAGCCGACCAGGACGCCGGCATGGTTCATCGCGCCATGGTTGGCGCAGGCGTTGAAGACGCCTCCGTCGTATGCGATGAACTCGCCCGTCACATAAATGCTCGCGACGACCGGACCATGATCGAAGATCGCTCGCTTGATGAGATTCGCACTCGGTACGTGCAGCCGATCGCCCACGTAACCCCAGTCGTCAAGGCAGAACGTGTGAGGGTAGGGGCAATGGCAAGGTAGGTTCAGTGCCTGGTAGGGGAGGTGTGCCTCAGGAACGGCCCCACTTTGACCGCACACGTCCTTCCGGCCGTCACAGACCAGGGGCGAGAAGGCGTCGTTAAAGGTTCCGCCCTGGCAGTTCGCGGGACCGCAGTTGATAGGCCACTGCTCGGACAGATCGACAGTTACCCCTTCATGAATCAACAGCGCAAACTCGAACACGCCCAGCGAGGAAAACGCCCAACATGATCCACACCCTGCCTGGTCCCTGATCGGCAGGTCGCCGGCCAAACTGCGCCAATCGAACGCGGGTGGCAAAGGCTGCGAGGATTTCGGGACGTACGGATTCGGAACTTCGGCGCGTGTTCGGTCGGTCGGTGCCACGAGTCCGAGCAGGTTCTCAAGCGATCGGCGCGTGGCGTCGTTTTCGCGCAAGGAGAATGTCCAGCCCTGGACCTCGCCGCGCTGGCGGAGTGTCACCAAGTCGTCGTCGCTCAACTGAGCATGAGCGGCCAACGCCGTCCCGAGCACCGCACAGCAGGAGGCGATCGGAGCGCGGCGTGCCCGGCGGTTGACCGCGGTTGTCAACCAAAGGACCCGACTCACTTTTCGATCATCGTGCATGGGCGAGCATGGCCTCCAGCGGTGCTCAGCTTGTACATTTAGTCAGTGGGACCCGGAGCGTAAACAAAAGCGTCTCCGGCCCGGTTCGACGTCAGCCCCGACGCGCGGCTACCACTACTTACAAAAACCGTCGTCAAGCAGCGTGCATTCCACGCAGGCTTTGTTCGAGACGGATCGCGCGTCTCATTTCTGAGACACGCGCGGTCGCAGCCTGCCTCGTTGTCCAGGTTCACGTCGGCGGAGGCTCGATCCGTAGGTGCGGGTAGAGAGAGAAGACGGGACGGGAGAGAGAGGGAGTGGGGCGTCCCCGGCGGAGCTGTCGGTGAGGGGCGCCGGTGAAGTCGGCGGATGCAGCGTGGATGCCTATGGCGTTTGGGTCGCACTTTCGAGAAACGCCATGATCGCCGGTTGCGATTCGCCGATCAGGGTCGCGTCGCCGATCGCCACGACGAAGTGTGGTCCGCGCGCGTGGTCAACGATCGAAGCGATCATGCGCCGGTTCGGCTTGGCGACGTCACCCATGGTCGCCTTGATCGTACCGGCGATGTCGACAGTCGTCAGGTGGACGGGACCGACCTCGGTGTCGGTGATTTTGGCGTCGTCCCTCGAAATCCCTGTGCCGTCGGCTTTATGCGCTTGCATCAGCCAGCGTTGAATGTTCGGCTCGTTCATGCCCTTCATGCTGGGAAAGTGCGTGATCCGCACGGAGCCGGGTTCGCCGCTATCGTTCGGGATTTGGAGAATGGCGACTGGAGCCATCGGACCGCCAGCGGTGACCGGTTGCATGACCCAACGCGTGGGTACCTCCATAGAAAGCCCTTCGAGTTCGAGCGTTGTGCCGTTCGGGTCCTTGGTGGTGGCTGGGGCTCGATTCGGCGGACGATGCGTCGCCGTAGACGAGGCGGAGTCCGGCGTCGGGTTCTCGTCCGGCTGTTTCGCGGACGCCTCGCGTTCGTCTGCTTTTCCCGGAGCATCGGTACGTTGATCACATCCAGCCAGCATTACTGCGGCACACGCAAGAGTCCCCAAGGTTCGCGCGAACTGAGATACGCTCACTTCAAGCTCCCTTCGTGTGTGCGCTACGGCGGTGCGCGGCGCGTTTTCGCGGAATTCTCCTCCGAACACGCGGCATTGTAGCAGGTGGCGGGCGTTGATGCTTGCCTGCCCGCACCGAAACGCTGTGTTGCGACCGGGCACCGTAGCAGCCCTCCATGACGACGGACGAAGGCCGTGCGCCACCGCGGATCCGCCGCGCCGAAACTTCGCTTTGGCGATGGCTCGCCAGCAACCGGGATCTCGGTGCCGACCGCGATAAACTCTCCCGTATTAAGAGTTTGTTAAGTCCGTCGCGGGCGACAAAGCGCGAACCGGTATGCGCGCCGGGCACGTTGCGGCGGGATAGGGTACCTGTGAGATTGTCGCTATGCGACCTGTGAAGTTTCCCGGGTTCCACGGGCGTGGGTTGCGGGCGCCGGGGGCGAGGGCTAGAATTGGACCCCCGTGGTGGTTTTGGACGGGCCACGAAGTTTGCCCAGTGTTTTTTCGGGAGCGGACGGTCAGGGAGGGCCTCCCTCTGGCGTCTTACGAACTTGTGGCGGAACAATGGGTGGCGACATGCGTAAAAGAGAAGCCAAGGTAAAGGCCGTGATGGAGCTTCCGAAAGCGATTTCCTACCTGGATGACTTGGTGGCATCGCTGAAGGCGGGCAGAGTTACGATCGAAAACGGTGCCCAGGACTTGAGCCTGACACCGGACGAGGCAGTCAAGGTCGAGGTCAAGGCGACTCAGAAGCCCGAGAAAGAGTCGATCTCCGTCGAGCTGTCCTGGCGGCGACCTGATGCCGTCCCGTCCGACGTCGATCTGCGTATCACTGCCGACGAACCGGCGCCGGAGGGCGCACCGAGTTCACCCGACAGATCTTCGTGAGCAGATTTTCCTCGGTGCGGACGAGGTTTCTGTTCCGACACGTTGGTTGTCGGTCTGTGCCGGCCCGGTGGCGATCTCGTCTGCGTACGCGAACCCGTTGGCGGACAGCCACGCCACCGTCCGCGCCGATGGTCTTTCGCCCAAACCCGATGGGATAAGAGCAGTCAGAGGAGGCGGCTAGCCGCTGACGATTTCGCATGCGAGTTCAAACAGCCAACATCACGCACGAGAAACCGGACGGTGACGCCGCGAGGCCGGAGGAGATCACCGAATGGGATCGAAGAACCTATCAGCGCCTGGTTTCAGGCGAACTCACCGAAGAACAGCGGCGGCGGATCGTTGAGCCCGAGTTTGTGTTTCCGCGGCAGCGTGCGGTGCTGGCGGTTCATTGGCATCCCGAATTCGTGCCGATGGATCTGATCCGCCAGCGAATCGACGCCACGTTTCCCAACCGTACGTCCGAGCTGATCATCCCGACGCAGCATAACATCTTATTGGAATATGGTGAGTTTGCCGGTGCGGAGGTGGACTGCTATTCAGCCGAGTTCGACCGCAAAGTCCAGTTGCTGGTGCATTTTGCGAAGTCGCGGCTGGCAAAGGCGGACGTGTTCCGGTCGATGCTCGCGCACACGTTCAATTACCGCTCGCGTCAGCTCCTGGAGTTTATCGATTCCGTGATCGACCCCGCCCTGCGAAGCCGGCTTGAACGGGCCGCGGCTGAAACCGGCGCGGATGACGAGCTCGTCCGCTTCGTGCAGGTGCATACCGAGAAGCTGAAGCGGATGCTGCTGACGTATGAATCTGAGACCCCGCGCGAAGCGATCCGCAACAAGCTGCTGATGAACTACATCGAGGCGCTGCGGGCCCACCATGACGCTAACCTGATTAATCATGCGGAGATGTTGCTCCGTGCCGTGAAGTTGATCGTCAAGGAAGAGTTCAGTAACGAGTTTTTCTACCCGACAAGCGCGGTGATTGAGGAGGTTCGGGGCCTCGGGGGTACGATCGTGGTGCCGCACCCAGAGCAATTCTGGCCGATCCTGCTCGCTGAGTATGACATCGACGGATACGAGGTCTGGAACCCGCAGTCTCAACAGTACACGCAATTCCTGATAACGGTCGTGACCCGACAGAACGGCGCGAGAACGGCATCGGGGAAAGAAACGCTGATTCTGATGGGTGACGACTGCCACATGGGTGAGAAGGTGAAGGATCCAGAGTACCGGGACCCGGAGAAGGCAGGACGTGAGATCGGCGTCCAGCCTGCCTGGGACGACCTGGCGATCCGCAAAAGCCTGATCGTGGCAGATGCCGATCGTGGTAGCGTGATTGAGCGCTACAAGGCCCGTCTTGGAACTTGAGGGAGTTGAGGATCAACGATGGCCAGTGAAGAGCGCGAATTCGAGCATGAGTCGCTTCAGGACCGCGAGACGATCGTGAAGTACCTCGGGGCCATTGCTGAAGGGCTCGAGAAGGGGCGGTTGCTGCTCGCGACCAACGGAGAGCAGTTCGCCCTCGATACGCCGGGGCTTCTTCGGTTCGACGTTCAAGCCAAGCAGAAGCGTGACCGCGCGCAACTCACGCTTCGGTTGAGCTGGAAGAACCGCAAGGGCGGGGCGAAGCTGAGGGTCGAGCCCCTTACGATAGACGCCGAGCGGACCTAGAGTTAGTTCATGATTACCCATGAGGGTATAGACCGCAACTTCCAGTTTCTGGTCCTGGAAGTCAGGAAACAGCTCGAGACGACCGCCCAACTGCTGGAAGCCCCGTCCGAGAGCCTGTTGCGAAGCGTGCTTTCGCGCGACAACTACACGGATACGCTCAAGGGGCTGATCGAGAAACGCTGCGTCGCATACTTCCGACACACGCCCACAATCGACAAGTTCTCCGCGAACCTTGTGAGCG